>DASQSS010000379.1:0-5267 GCA_035642255.1 Ktedonobacterales bacterium
CTGCGCTTGCCAGATCGCGGCATAGAGGGTCTCTGGATGATTGGGGTCCATCGCGATGTCGTTGGCTCCGGCGCGCTCACTCTTGAACAGAATGTGGTCCCAGGTCGCGCCGCCATCGCGCGTGCGATAGACGCCGCGCTCCGCGCTCGGCCCCCATGCGTGCCCCAGCGCGGCCACATACGCGACCTCCGGTCGCTGCGGGTGGACGATGATATCACCGATGTGGCGAGAATCCGGCAGCCCACTGTTGCGCCATGTGTGGCCGCCATCCATCGACACGTACACGCCGTCGCCCTGCGAGACATTGCCGCGAATGGTCGCCTCGCCTGTGCCGACGTAGATGACATCAGGAGCGGATGGCGCCAGGGCGATAGCGCCGATAGCCGCGGACTGAAAGAACCCGTCTGAGATGTTTTCCCATTGCGCTCCACCACTCGTTGTCTTCCACACCCCACCTGCGCATGCCCCAAAGTAAAAGGTTCCTTGCTCCGTTGGGTGTCCCGCGACGGCGACGACGCGGCCGCCACGATGCGGTCCGATGCACCGCCATTCGAGTGAGTGAAACATTGCGCTATCCAAGACTTGCTGTTCCTCTCGCTAGGCGTGGAGTCGTCGTGCGCCACGCGATGTTTGACGGCGCGCCGCGCTCCGGCGGCGCGCCGAATCTCACGAATCCGCTGAATCCCGCGCATCCTCTGAACCCGCTACAAGGTGCCGAGTCCCTGCACGCTGCCGCTGCGCGCCAGCTCGCCCACCTGATTCGAGAAGTGGCATGCCGCCAGATGATTGTGGCCGGTTTTGTCTTCCATCTTGGGCTCCACCTGACGGCAGATGTCCTGGGCGAGCGGGCAGCGTGTGTGAAAGCGACAGCCAGGCGGAATATTGCTAGGGCTGGGGAGGTCGCCCCGCAGGATGATGCGCTTGCGCTGGCGTTCGACTCTCGGATTCGGTATCGGCACGGCGGAGAGCAGCGCGGCTGTGTAGGGGTGCATCGGGTTCTCATACAGTTCCGAGCGATCCGCGATCTCCATCAGCGCGCCCAGATACATGACGGCGATGCGGTCCGCCATGCGGCGAACAACGCTGAGGTCATGAGAGATGAAGAGGTAGGTCAGACCCATCTGGCGCTGCAGATGCTGCATCAGATTGATGACCTGCGCGCGAATCGAGACATCGAGCGCGCTGACTGGCTCATCCGCGATAATGAACTGCGGTTGAATGCTAATCGTGCGGGCGATCGCGATACGCTGGCGCTGGCCACCGCTAAATTCATGCGGATAGCGATCGACGAACGCGGGGTTCAGGCCAACGGTCGTGAGGATCTCTTCAGTCCGCTGCTTGATCTCCGCCTTCGTACCGAAATGATGAATGCGCATAGGCTCCGCGATGAGCGCGCCAATCGTGAAGCGTGGGTTCAGCGATGCGAACGGGTCTTGAAAGACCATCTGCACCTGTCGGCGCACCGATCGCAGCTTTCCGCGCTCTACATGCGCCAGATCAGTGTCGCCCAGAAACATATTGCCGCTCGTGGGCGTATACAGCCGCACAAGGCAGCGCCCAATGGTCGACTTGCCTGAGCCGCTCTCGCCTACCAGCCCCAATGTCTTTCCCTTGGGGATGTCCAGCGATACACCATCGACCGCTCGTATAGATCCCACCTGCCGCTGGATGAGGATACCCTGTGTCAGGGGGAAGTGCATCTTGAGATCGCGAATACGTACTAGAGACTGTGTCGTCTCTGTCACTGCGGCTGGCGCGGGCGTTGCCATCGCTGCCTCCTCTTATCTCACGCCTGGTGAGAGGCCTTCGTTACTCGGTCGCCTTTGAGGCGAGATGCGCATCTCCCCCGCGCCGCATCACACTCTCCGTCGGAATGAAGCCGCGCTGCATGGCGCGCTCCTGTGCGGCAGGGTCAGTCACATCAACCCAGCAGGCGGAGTGGTGTTGGGGGCCAACGGCCACATATGGCGGATACTTCTGGCACTTCTCGATGACAAATGGGCAGCGAGGCTGGAACGGACACCCAACCGGTGGGCGCAGCAAGTCCGGCGGATTGCCTGGGATCGTTTGCAGATCTCCTTCGCCATTGTCGTCGAGCCGCGGGATCGCGCCGAGCAGCCCCAATGTGTACGGATGGCGCGGATTCGCGAACAACTCATCCGTCGGCGCGCTCTCAGCGATGTGCCCCGCATACATGACGAGCACCCGGTCGGTCGTGCCAGCGACCACGCCGAGGTCATGAGTAATCAGGATGACCGCTGTGTTCAGATCGCGGCGCAGTCGGCTAATCAGTTCAAGAATCTGCGCCTGCACGGTCACATCGAGCGCGGTGGTTGGCTCATCGGCGATCAGCAGCTTCGGGTTGCACGAAAGCGCGATGGCGATCATCACGCGCTGGCGCATGCCACCACTGAACTCATGTGGATAGGCGGAGAGGCGGCTCCGCGCATCTGGAATACCAACTGATTCGAGCAGCTCCGCGGCGTGGTTCTCGGCCGCCTGGCCGTGCAGATGCAGGTGCTCCTCGATCGGCTCGGTCAATTGGCGCCCGATGGTAAGCACAGGATTCAGGCTCGTCATCGGCTCCTGAAAGATCATAGCGATGTCGCCACCACGCACATGGCGCATTTCAGATTCGTCGAGGTCCACCAGCTCTTTGTCGCGGAAGAGCACTTGGGACGAATCGAGAATCTGCGCAGGTGGCATCGGGAGCAGGCGCATGATAGCGAGCGAGGTCACGCTCTTGCCAGAGCCGCTCTCGCCGACGATGCCTATCGCCTCGCCCTCATCGATATCGAACGACACACCGCTGACGGCATGGATGGGGCCTTCGCGCGTCTTGAATTGGACCGAAAGGTTCTTGACTTCTAACAGCTTTCCCAAACGAGTCTCCTCTCGCGGATTGCAACACACCCGAAGCGTATCGTTGCCATTCGTGGTGGAACTAGCGTTGGGTCATGTACGGGTCCAGCGCGTCGCGCAGGCCGTCACCCATCAGGTTGAATGAGAGCACCGTCAGCACGATCGCGGCGAGCGGCGCATAGAGTAGCAGTGGATCGGCGACAATGAACGTCTGCGAATCAGCGAGCAGCGTGCCCCAGCTAGACAGCGGCGGGTGCAAGCCAAAGCCAAAGAAGCTCAGCACCGATTCAGTGATGATGTTGTTGCCAATCAGCAGCGTCACCGTCACCAGAATTGGCCCAGCGGCGTTTGGCAGGATGTGCGCCAACATCAGCCGCAGATCACTCGCGCCCAGAGTGCGCGCCGCCAGCAGAAACTCACGCTGCTTCAGCGACAGAAATTCGCTGCGCACGATGCGAGCCGCTGACGCCCACGAGAGCACGCCGATGAGAATCACGATGCTCGTCACCGTGCCGCTACTAAACGCGACGGACAGCACAAACAACACCAGATACAGCGGGGTCGCAAGGAAGGCATCGGTCACACGCATCATCAGGGTGTCGATCCAGCCGCCGTAGAAGCCAGCGAGTGATCCCATCGTGACCCCGATAGCGAGCGAGACAAACATCGACACGATGCCGACCTCAAGCGAGACGCGCGCGCCAAAGAGCAGGCGGGCAAGCTCGTCGCGCCCGAGAGGATCAGTGCCCAGCGGATGCGCGAGCGACGGCCCATTCAGCGCGATAGATAGGTTAGGGTCATTCGCTGGATCGTACGTCGCCGTCTGATGCGTGATGATCGGCGCCAGCAGCGCAAGCAGCAGCATGAGCACCAGAAAGATGAACCCGCCCACAGCAGTGCGGTTCCGGATGAACCGCTCGAAGATCAGCCGCGCCTGGCTTTTCCGTTCACGAGCAAGCTCAGGCGTTATTTCGGTTGAGTCCGGGGGTCTCAAAACCGGCTCGGTACGTGTGATATCCATGCGCGTCTCCTCTCGACGTCTGGAAGCGTATCGCGGCGCCTCGTGATGTCGTGGTTACGAATAGCGAATGCGTGGGTCGAGCACACTGTAGAGCATATCGGCCACGAGATTGAAGAAGATGACGCTCGCCGTACTCAGCATCAGCATCGCGAGCAGGATGGGGTAATCACGCGCCTCAAGCGAGTCGTAGAACAGACGCCCCAGACCCGGCCACGCAAAGACCGTTTCTGTGATGACCGCGCCGCTGAACACACCGCCGAAGTCGATCGCTACCTGAGTCGTGAGCGGGATCAGCGCATTGCGCAGCGCGTGGCGGAAGAAGACCACTCGCCCGCTCATGCCCTTGGCGCGCGCTGTCCGAATGTAGTCTTGTTTGACGACATCGAGCATGCTCGAGCGCAAATAGCGGCTCCAGACGGCGATGAATAGCAAGGACAGCGCGATGGTCGGCAGGATCAGATGCACCAGCCGATCCAGGAAGAAGTCGAACGAGCTGAAACCGGATGTAATCGCAGATTGATTGGAGAACGTTGGCAGCCAACCGAGCTGCACGCCAAAGATCTCCTGCAGGACGAGGCCAAAGGCGAAGATCGGCATCGAGATGCCGAGATACGCCAGAACGGTCGTCGTGTAATCGATGAGCGAATACTGCCGTACCGCGGCGGTGACGCCGAGCAGGATGGCCAGGATCAGCGCAAACGCGAACGCGGAGAGCAGCAATTCGAGGGTCGCTGGGACCCGCGACGCGATCGACGATGAGACAGGTAAGCCATTGGCGAAGGAGTTCCCCATATCGCCGTGCAAGAATTTGCCCAGCCAGGTCAGGTACTGCACTGGCAGGGGCTTATCGAGACCATACGACACGGTCAACTGATGGCGCGCGGCGAGCGACAGGTGGGGACTGAAGAGCACAGCGGCAGGTCCACCCGGAATCAGGTGGATGAGCATGAAGAACACTACAGACATGACGAACAGCATCACCACGGACTGTATGATGCGCCGTAGGAGGTAACGTGTCACTGTAAGCCGTCCCCTCTTGCGTTGTCGCCGTTCGTCAGGCATCGCATCTGCCACACGGCGAGTGATTACGCACATCATCAAAGGGTACAGACCAGTTCATGAGGTAGCGCCACCATGCGCCGATCTCTCACTCATGACTGTCTTGCTGCGAGACATCTTGGCGCACAAGATACCATATTTGATACCAATATTTGATACCAATGTGACGCCAGGCGCTGGCAGACCCTATTGCGAAACGCCATGATACGCCATGAAACGCCACGAGCCACAGTGTCTTTACGTTTCTTGGTAAAGGCTCACCGTGGCTCGTAACGCATAACCGCAAGTCGAGGCGACACGCGAATAGGCGCCATCTATCCGCGCA
>DASQSS010000380.1:0-9435 GCA_035642255.1 Ktedonobacterales bacterium
CTTGCCGCTCGTCCTGGCCAATCGGATCGCTTCAGCCCGAAATTCGGGCGGATAGGGAGCCATATGCTTCGGCATGAGAACACCTCCTCAGGGGTCTTGCCCCCAAGTCTACAGGTGTCCACCAAAGCGGGTCAACTTCACGTCGTCGCCGTCGGTGCGCTCACGCTCAACGGCAAGCCAGCCCTATCCTACAGCTGCGAGCTGGGGTAACTGCGCGCTGGGGTGACGCGCCCCCTGCGTGCCAAGCCGAACGCGCTTCTGGGCTGGACATCTGGGCTGGGCATCTGGGCGGGACATCTGCAATGGACATCTGGGTGAGGTCTTCGCTTGTGAGGAATCGTGCAGTTCTTCATCTTCAAGGGAGGACCCTCTACTGAATAGTTACTTCAGGCGTATGGTTTGGTAACAGAGCGGCCATGCACTACCTGCTCCACATTAACTACGTGTAGGTGTTGACGCACAGGTGGGCGCGCGTGTGCGCTTCAGCCGCGCTGGCTCTCTTCGTTTGACATAATTGAAATGCGACTGTACCGTGTCTCATAAGAGGTATTGAAGCTAGAAAAGGAACAGATACCATGAGCGTCGATGGCGACGAGGACGACGAGGACGTTGAGGACGTAGAGGATGTAGAGGAGGAGGACGACGAGCAACAGGATGACGTCGTATACGATGACGACCTGGCATACGTCGATCCAGAGAAGACGCTGCTAAAGCCCTGGATGAAAGAGGCGAACTGGCCAGCGCACGCGGAAGAAACAATTCGGTTCGTTCGCCATGCATTGAAGTACAACGATGACGGTTTGATAGCGCTCCACTGGCTCCACGTAGGCTATCTCGCGCTGGCGTCGCACAGTGACGCGCTTGCCAGAGAGTGGAGGGTGAACCACGACGAGCTCAGGAGTTTTCTTCGGACGCACGAGCGTGCGGCGCGGCAGGAGATAGCCGTGTATTCTGAGGACGCTGAGGGGCGTGGACACTCTAGGGTCGCCTATCACTTTTGGGCTGACGGTGATCGTGAGTGGGGCGACGCCTTTGTGCGGGGCGACTACGAGTCGATGTTCTATACGCGGGCTCAGATTGCTGAGCGGATCGGGTATTCTCATGGCGGCGAGCCAGAGGGTAGCGATGCGGAAGCGCACGGACTCACGAAACATGTGTGGGATCAGATGCTGTCAGCGGTGGCCACTCGCGCTGCGAACTTACGGCATTTGGCCGGCAAGTAGCGACACGTTGACCTGCGCATGTTCGTACACTGCGCGCCAGCCTTGGCGTCTGTCAAGAATCGCCGCATGTGCGCATGACTCAAGAGTTGCTCAGGGAGTCTGGGGCAAAGCGCGTCTCACAGAGAGTAAGGGCGATGCGGCTGGTCTGTCGCTCTTCACTGAGCGGATCAGTCTGATCGAGCCACAAGCGCAACATCTCGTCTGTCATGCTCAAGCGCAGAGGTGTTTTAGGCGCACAGCGCCTTGCTGTCGCGCGTCAGTGGGACGGTCTCGGCGCGAATATGCATCGGGCAGACGAGCAAGCGCGTCGCGAGACGTTTTGTTGCCGACTGGCAAATTGTTGTACCTTTTCTCCATCCAAACGCGTGCCCGCCGAGCCATGTCACGCGCGCGCTCGGATTGAAGGCGCCTCCTGGCGTCTACTCCAACATGGCGCCAACATGTCGCCGTTTTCCTCGCCATCGCGCTACCGATGGATCGACATCATGAATACTCGGAAACCCGCATCATGCAGCGACGACGCATCACATTATGACACATCGTGCTATAGTACAGAGTGACTACGCTCTGAAACGATCCGGATATGCGCCTCCGTACCGCAAAACGGCGCTGCGATAGAGGAGATCGTTCATGCGCCAGAGAAAGCCCAGCAGGTGGGCGTCCATAAAGGATTGGACGCATTGGATTGACGTCGCGAGCCAGCGACTCCCCTTGAGCGGCTTGGTGCGCAGAAGGACCCTGGCGCACACTCCTGCGCCGCTGGAGGAAGGCCCTTTATCACGCTGGACACGTACTGGACGCGGGTATTTCCAGCGCTGGCTCCTGATCGGCGCTCTTATCGGAGTCGTGGCGGGTGTGGGCGCCATCTTCTTCTACTCGGCGATCGCCTTCTGCACCCATCTGTTCTTGGAGCTTGGCGCTGGATATACCCCGCCGAAACCTGCTGGCGAAGGCTCGACGGTCATCCAACATATCGCTCGGCCCTGGATGCTACCCGTCGTCACGACTCTCGGGGGGCTGTTGTGTGGTCTGATCGTCTTCACGTTTGCGCCTGAGGCCGAAGGGCACGGCACCGATGCGGCGATTGACGCCTTCCATCGGCATGACGGCAAGATTCGCTCACGCATCCCTCCGATCAAGCTGATCGCCTCTGCCATCACCATCGGCTCAGGCGGCAGCGCTGGACGCGAAGGACCGATGGCGCAGATTGCGGCTGGCTTCGGTTCCTGGCTGGGCGATCTGCTGCATCTCGACGACCACGATCGGCGCATCGCCATGGCGGCAGGCGTCGGGGCCGGCATTGGCTCGATCTTCAAGGCGCCATTTGGGGGCGCATTGCTCTCGGGCGAAATTCTCTACAAGCGCGACTTCGAGGCGGAGGCGCTGTTTCCTGCTTTCATCGCCTCTGTCGTGGGCTTCAGCATTTATGGCCTCTGGTCTGGATGGACTCCTATCTTCGGCTCAGGTGGACACTTCACCTTCACCAATCCTCTGAGCTTGCTCGGATTTCTCCTGCTTGGAATCATTTGCGGTCTGGTGGGCCTCATCTATCCCAAGACGTTGTACGGCCTGCGTGACCTTTTCCACGCGATGAAGATACCCAATCAACTCAAGCCAGCGATAGGCGGTTTGCTTGTCGGGATGATCGGGTTGGTCTTTCCGCAGTCGCTGGGCATGGGGTATGGTTTCGCGCAGTTCGCCATCAACGGCGACTTCGTGGTTATGTCCGCCTGGCTCATGCTAGCGCTCGTCTTTGTCAAGATTGTGACGACGGCGCTGACCATCGGCTCGGGTGGCAGCGGCGGAGTCTTCGGGCCGGGCATGGTGGTTGGCAGCTTCCTGGGAGCCGCGACCTGGAGCGCGCTGCACGCCTGGACGCCGTGGATGCTCGGCAGCACTCCACCGGGCGCATTCGCGGTGGTTGGCATGGGGGCATTCTTCGGGGGCATTGGCAAGGCCCCACTCGCCGTGATCCTGATGGTTGCGGAGATGACCGGGGAGTACACGCTAATCGTTCCGGCGATGCTGGCGACGATGGTCGCTTACCTCGTGACAGGCGATACCAGCATCTACGAGAGCCAGGTGGACACACGCCTCGACTCGCGCGCTCACAAAGATGACTATGCCCTGCCACTCCTGCAGAGCATGACGGTACGTCAGGCGCTCGAACCTGGCCGGGCGACCGCTGGCCCCGACATGACCGTGGCGGGCCTCACCCGATTGCTTCGCGAACATGAGGTTGCCAGCGTCCCGATTGTCGAAGATGGTCGCTTGATTGGGCTCGTCACGACCACGGACATCGCCCGCATTCCAGCGCAGCGCGCCGGCGTCACTCGCGCGCGCCAGATCATGTCACGCCGGGTCGTGCGAGCCTATCTGGATGAGTCACTCTACGACGCCTGGCTGCGTATGACTCAGCGCGGGCTGCGCCAACTCGCAGTGGTTGAACGCACGGACGCCTACCAGGTGGTGGGGATGGTGACGCTCAAAGCCATTGGTCGCCTGTTGCGCCAGCCCATCATCTCATCAGCCATCGCCGCGAGCATGACTACCTCGGGCGCCACACCGGACACTTCGTCTCATTTGGCGCTGTCACAAGGGTATCCGTCGCCGACGATCGAGCCGCCGGACATGGATGTGGAGCAACACGAGCAGGAAATAGAGAATGGGGTGACGCCAGCGCCACCGAGCCGCACTGAGCCAGCAGCCAGCAATCCGCTCGAAGAGGCGGCTTGGCGGCGCGCGGCGCAGTCCCGAGCGGCGCAGGATCCGCTCGTGGATATCACCGTCGCGGAGGCCATGCTGCGCACGCCCCGATTGATATCTGAGACCGAGCCACTCGTGAATGTGCGCGCTCAGTTGGATGAGCGCGGGCGAGCGCTGATCGTCGTAAACGCGGACGGCGATCTGGCGGGAATCGTCACGCGCTCTGACCTGCGCGACCGATCGCCAGTTGAGGACGGTAAATCGCTGACGGCTGGCGATGTCGCTGTGCGTCGGCTCGTAACGGCGCAGCCCGACGAGACGCTGCGCGTGGCGGTGCGGCGCATGAGCAGGCTCGGCTTACGTCAGTTGCCAGTCGTACCCAAGGATACCCTGCGGCCAGCGGGCCTGCTCCGCCGAAGCGATATTTTAGAGGCCTACGGGCGCGCACTCAATGAGGAGCAGGTGGGACCTCGGTCGGCGTCGTGATGAGGCAGATGCGTGTACGTACTCACTATTGGCTCTGGCTTGAGCTTGGACGCGCGCCGCGTCTCTCATCCGCTGATGCTGGGTCACCCGAGCCGAAAGGTCAGAGCGCCTGACTTGCGGGTTTGTAAGACCGGGTGTGAGACCGGATACGACACGCAGCGCATCGGCCCCGGATGGCGCGGGGACGAGTTGGACGCCATCTGGAAATGGAGTGTGACATGGCGCGCTCTCGATCGCCAGGCAAGCCACGCGGTTTGCTGAAATGGGGATTCAATCTCCCTATTGCGTTGTATCGGGCACGGCTCGGATGGCTCATGGGCCACCGTTTCATGCTGCTCACGCATCGAGGCCGCAAGACGGGTACGATTCACCACACCGTTCTGGAGGTCGTAAGCTACGACACGACCACGTACGAAAGCGCCGTGCTGTCGGCCTTTGGCGAGCGGGCGGATTGGTATCAGAACATCACGGCGCATCCTGCCATTGAAGTGCAGACTGGAGGAAGTCGCTATGCCCCGCAACAGCGTCTTCTTGACGCCGATGAGCGGCTGGCGTCGCTGCGCATTTATCAACGCCGCTATCGCCGCGCATTTCTCGCGGTCATGCGGTATCTCGGCTACCAGTATGATGGCACAGAGATAGGGCTGCGCACGCTCGCCGACTCTGTGGTGATGGTCGCGTTTCGCCCAAAGTAGGACAATACCGACCACCCCAGGTTCACCAACGCGGATAGCGAGTCGTGGCTCGTCCCTGCCATGAATATGATGAGTTGGTGGACAGTGTCACTTGCGGCCATGGCGCTCGCCGATCGCGTTCAGCCCCTCATGCGCTACTACGATCAGTGGATGCGCCTCATTACGGGTGGTTATGATGCCGTCGTGCGCGCTGCGGCGTTGAAATCTGTTCGGCCCGAGGAGCGACTTCTCGACGTGGGCTGTGGCGCTGGCTCGCTGGCGATTGCGGCGGCGCGTCGCGGCGCGCGCGTCGTCGGGATCGACCGCTCCCGTCCGATGCTGACCATCGCACGGGAAAAAGCGCCCAACGCCGGCGTCACGCGCTGCCCTCCAGCCGGGCGAGACACCCGCTCGCGGGGCGAAAGCGGCGCCCACGCCCTGCGCACTGCTGGCTCGTAACTGCGCCACCACCCGGCCAAAGCAGGTCAAGAGTCGCGGCGTCACGGTTCCCTGCCTCTGCGTCTGGGCGTCGCCGCAGGTGGGACACGCCGCATGCGTCACTTCGTAGCTCCGAACCGCTTGCCTGAGCGCATCGCGCATCGCTCGACGTCCAGCCGCCTGGATGGCCGCCTCCATCTGGCTGATGCCCGCCTCGGCCTCTAGCTCGCCCACGATGGTTACGCTACTCTGCATCTGAGACTCTCCCGCTGTGTTTGTGTTGAAGATTTCACAACAGTAGTGGTCTCGTTGCTTTTCCTCAACCCCCAGTTTGTGTTGGAACCCAGTATCACGGTCTCGCGCACTGGCCGCTTACTCATGTGTACGCCGTGATACAATCCTCGATATGGTCTGCGACGAACACGATTCATCAGCACTGAGGAGGACCACGCCCGACTATGGACGAGCGAGAAGAGCGGCTAGCCAAGGCTGAGGCCTGGCGCGCCGCTGGCATTGATCCGTATCCTGCCCGCAGCGCCCGCGACCACACCGTCGCCGAGGCGCTTGCGCAGTTTGACACGCTGGCTGAGCAAGGCAAGGTGATCACCCTGGCTGGCCGGCTGATCTTTCTGCGTGAGATGGGCAAAGCGACCTTCGCCCACATCGAAGACGGCACTGGCCGCATCCAGATTTATATCAAGCGTGACGACGTGGGTGATGAAGCATTTAAGCGGATCAAACTGCTCGACCTGGGCGACATCATCGAGACGACTGGCTCGCTCTTCACGACCCGCACCGGCGAAAAGACGCTGCACGTCAGCCACTTTACGATGCTGGCGAAGTCGCTGCGCCAACTGCCCGCGAAGGGCGCCGGTGGCGACATGAAGCTGTTCGACCCGGAGACACGCCACCGCAAGCGCTACCTCGATCTGCTCGCCAACCGCGACGAACGGCTGCCGGTCTTTGTTGCGCGGGCGAAGGCGCTGACCGCCATGCGCGAATATCTCAACAGCCAGGGCTTTCTGGAGGTCGAGACGCCCGTGCTGCAGCCGCTGTATGGTGGCGCCACCGCGCGCCCGTTCGTGACGCACCACAATACGCTCGACCGTGATCTCTACCTGCGTATCGCGCCAGAGCTGTATCTCAAGCGGCTGATCGTGGGCGGCATCGAGCGGGTCTATGAGATCGCGCGCAATTTCCGCAATGAGGGCATTGACCATAGCCACAACCCTGAATTCACGATGATGGAGTGTTACCAGGCGTACGCTGATTTCGAGGACATCATGCGTCTGGTGGAGGAGCTATACGCCTACATCGCGCGGCAGACGATTGGCTCGACTGTGCTGACCTATCAGGGACGGCAGATCGACCTGGCGCCGCCGTGGGGCCGGATGACGCTGCGCGAAGCCATCGCGGAGTATACCGGCATTGACTTCGAGGAGTATCCCGACCGGGAAACGCTGGCGACGGCGATGCAGGCGAAGGGCTTTCGTCCAGACCCACGCCTGGGCCGGGGCCGGCTGATCGACGACCTGAAGGATAGCGTCATCAAGGGTCCGCAGTCTAAGCTGGTGGGACCGGTCTTTCTGTACGACTACCCTCGCGATCTCTCGCCGTTGGCGAAGGCGAAGCCCGGAACCCGCGACACCGCAGAGCGCTTCCAGGCGTTTGCGGCGGGGTTGGAGCTAGGCAACGCTTTTAGCGAGCTGAACGACCCGGTGGATCAGCGCGCGCGCTTTGAAGATCAGGCGCGACAACGCGCGCGCGGCGACGACGAGGCGCAGCGTCTGGATGAAGACTATATCGAGGCGCTGGAGGTGGGCATGCCGCCGACAGGCGGTTACGGTGGCGGCGTCGACCGGCTGGTGATGCTGCTGACCGATCAGGAGAACATCCGCGAGGTGATCCTGTTCCCGACGATGCGTGAGCAACGCGACGACTAGCGCATGGCGCACGCCTGGTTCAATGTGGGCAGTGAGGTGTCATCTGATCGCCGCCTTGCTGCTTGCGCTGGGCTATCGTTTGTTCATGGACATGGCGTGTGGCGCATGTCGCCCACTGATGAAGCGTCCAAATGCTCGCAAAATGGCGGTCTGCTTGACGTATTGGCTTGACAGTCCTGGTACTCTTGTCTATACTCACTCAAGACGCCGTCAGGCAGACCACGCGATTTTTCCAGGCCCCAAGCGCCTTCGCGCTGGTGGCTCCCTAATCGCATCCCCTTGTGTTCAGCGGAAGCCCAGGGCCTGCGCAAGGCCCTCATACTGAGCGCCTGTGTGCGCCGCGAGATGGACATAACGCGTGGGATAGGTCGCCTGTACAGAGCATTCCTGCGGCTAGAGGTGTGGCCTGCGAACTGACTTCAGGTAGCGGAGGTTAATCAGCATGGATTTGAGCGTCGAAGGAAAGTCTGAGCGTATTCCGCCCGGTTCACATATTCTCCAGCTCTACAACAAGGTGGGTGAGATCACTGGAGTCACCGCGAAGTTGCTCGAATCGGGTCTCGTCGCACAGGAGAAATGCCTGTTCGCTGGATCGGAATCCTCGGTACTGGAGCTGTCCGACGCCTTGCGCAAAGCCGGGGTCGATGTTGATGCGATGACGCAATCGGGGCAGCTGGTCTTTGTCTCTGATCGTGATTCACTGCTTGTCGGCAAGCGTTTCGACTCGTATCACCTGCTCTCAACGCACCAGACGTTCATCGCGCAGGCCCTTCGCGAAGGCTGGAAAGCCGTTCGCATTTCGATGGACATGACCTGGCTGACCGCTGACATCGCCTCCGCGGAACAAATCCTCAAGTACGAAGCAGCTTCTGATGCGGTCTTCACCTTTCAGAACGCCCCCATCATCGCGCTTATGCACTACGATTACTCCAAGCTCCCTGGGCTGCTCGTGGTCGAGCTGCTCAAGCTCCACCCGATCGCTGTCGTGGGCAAGTTTATCAAGCGCAACCCGTACTACCTGAACTCTGAGCAGTATCTGCTCAAGATTCTGCGTGTCAACCGTGACAAGAGTCGGTCCGCTCCTTCGATTCTGAGTGACAATCCGCTCGATCGCCTGGCGGAGCGCGCGCGCTAGCGCCCCGGATCAATCAGTGCGATTCCTGGGAGCCCTGTCCCTCTATTCGCGCGTGTCCTTCGTCGGCCTCTGACGCGCAGATCGATTCTGGCGCTGGCCGAGTGGGACGCGCGCGATGTGCGTCCCGACCGAGACATCGGCGCGCTGCCAATCATGAGCGTCTGGTAGACAAGAAATATGACGAAGAAACGCGTGACATACGCCTTTTCCGCTGGCGGTGTCGTTTTTCGCGTGGCGCCCGATGCGTCGAGCGTGTCGCGCGATGGAGCTGTCATAGCCACGCGGCCCGCGACAGGCATTGAGATTGTGCTTGTGGGCCACGTTCGCGAGAATATCTGGACGCTGCCCAAAGGCACTCCGACGCCTGATGAGACGCGTGAGCAGACTGCGCTGCGCGAAGTGCGGGAGGAAACCGGACTCGACGCGCGCATCGTGGGCGAGGTTGGCTCGATCGAATATACCTTCTCGCGGCGAGGGATGCGTTTCGTCAAACAGGTCTTTCACTATCTCATGATCGCAACTGGCGGCGACGTAACCCGGCATGACCATGAATATGATGAAGCGCGCTGGTTTTCGTTCAACGAGGCGCTGGCCGCGCTGACCTATGACAACGAGATCGGGATCATGCGCCAGGCGGCGCCTAAAATCGAACGTTACTTCGCCACCGAGGCATAAGCGGCAACGACGCGGCGCACATCACACGCGGCGCGACGGACGCGCTTGACACTGGGGGCATGGCGTGCTTTCATGCTGGCGCGCAAACACCTGCGCAGGTTGTATACTGGGCGGTAATTGTGCGCGTTAGTGGCCCATAAGCGTCCACAAGCGCA
>DASQSS010000381.1:0-48084 GCA_035642255.1 Ktedonobacterales bacterium
GCGACCACCCGGAACGTGCGCAACTGTTGCAGATTCATAACCGCGCCTTATGCTAACGATAACGAACTACTACGTTGATTATACTTGATTTGGGGTATGCTGTCACCCGTATATGTTAGGTACGCAGGCGCGTTGGCTCACTGTCGCGCGGACGCGCCTCCCACGATGATGTGCGGCGCCATCATGGCGCGGAGGAGACACCATGACGATTGACAGCAACGGCCACAATGGCCACGCCAGTCACGCCGATCAGCCTCGCTCACAGCAAACCGCCGCGGCTCTGGCGGAGCGCTGGGAGCACGACGCCCGCTGGCAGGGCATCACACGTCCATATAGCGCAGACGATGTACTGCGCCTGCGTGGCTCGGTGGTTGTCGAGCACACACTGGCGCGACTGGGCGCCGAGCGTCTCTGGGATCTGCTCCACTCGGAGCCGTATATCCCAGCGCTGGGCGCGCTGACAGGCAACCAGGCGGTGCAGCAGGTCAAGGCGGGCCTGCAGGCGATCTATCTGAGTGGTTGGCAGGTCGCCGCCGACGCGAACCTCGCCGGGCAGATGTATCCGGATCAGAGTCTCTATCCGGCCAACAGCGTGCCAGCCGTCGTCAAGCGCATCAATCAGGCGCTGCAGCGCGCCGATCAGATCGATCACTCGGAGGGCGGCAGCGACACGTACTGGTTCGCGCCGATCGTGGCCGACGCTGAGGCTGGCTTTGGCGGACCGCTGAACGTCTTCGAGCTGATGAAGGCGATGATCGAGGCGGGCGCCGCTGGCGTCCACTTCGAGGATCAGCTCGCCTCGGAGAAGAAGTGCGGCCACATGGGCGGCAAGGTGCTTGTGCCAACCTCCACCGCGATTCGCCATCTCGTCGCCGCGCGCCTGGCCGCTGACGTCTCCGACGTGCCGACGCTGCTCGTCGCGCGCACCGACGCCAATGGCGCCAACCTGCTGACCTCCGACATCGACGAGCGCGACCACGCCTTCCTGACGGGCGAGCGCACCGTCGAGGGCTTCTATCGTGTCAACGCTGGCATCGATCAGGCTATCGCGCGCGGCCTGGCCTACGCGCCATACGCCGATCTGATCTGGTGCGAGACATCCGAGCCAAACATCGAGGAGGCCGAGCGATTCGCCAAGGCGATCCACGCGAAGTTCCCTGGCAAGCTGCTCGCCTACAACTGCTCGCCGTCGTTCAACTGGAAGAAGAAGCTCGACGAGGAGACTATCGCGCACTTCCAGCAGCGCATCGGCGAGATGGGCTACAAGTTCCAGTTCGTCACGCTGGCGGGCTTCCACGCGATCAACTACAGCATGTTTGATCTGGCGCGTGGCTATCGCGAGCGCGGCATGGCGGCCTACTCGGAGTTCCAGCAGGGCGAATTCGCGGCCGAGTCCCACGGCTACACGGCGACGCGCCACCAGCGCGAGGTCGGCACGGGCTACTTCGACGAGGTCGCGCAGGTCATTTCGGGCGGTGAGTCCTCAACGACGGCGCTGGCTGGCTCGACCGAAGCGGCCCAGTTCCACTAGGACACGGCGAGAGTACCGCTCACCTGTATTCGGCAAGCGCTCGCTTGCGCGCCCGTCTGCGCGTGGGCGGGCGCTTGTCGTATGCTGTGCGCGAAGCGCGTCGCTGGGTCGTTCCCAGCGTGGCATGGAGCGGCATCGACTTGAGCAAGGCCGGAGGAGCGCAATGACGACTTCAGACACTTTTACGACCATCGACGGCGTGGAGATCACAGCGCCGGTCATGGGTGACTACGCGAGCATCCTTACCCCAGAGGCGCAGGCGTTCATCGCCAAGCTTGCGCGCACATTCGAGGGACGGCGGCAGGAGCTGCTGCAGCGGCGCATCGAGCGCCAGCAACAATTCGATCAGGGCAAGCTGCCCGACTTTCTGCCCGAGACGGCGGAGATCCGCGCTGGCGACTGGCAGATTGCGCCATTCCCGGCGGAGATCGCTGACCGCCGGGTCGAGATCACCGGGCCTGTGGACCGCAAGATGATCATCAATGCGCTCAACTCGGGCGCCAAGGTCTACATGGCCGACTTCGAGGACGCGAACTCCCCCACCTGGCAGAACAACATCGAAGGGCAGATCAATCTGCGCGACGCCGTGCGCCGCGAGATTGACTTCACCAGCCCCGAGGGCAAGCGTTATGCCCTGGGTGAGAAGCTGGCGGTGCTGTTCGTGCGTCCGCGTGGCTGGCATCTCAATGAGAAGCACCTGCTGGTCGATGGCAAGGAAATCTCTGGCAGCCTCTTCGACTTTGGCCTGTTCTTCTTCCACAATGTGCGCGAGCAGCTTGCGCGCGGCACAGCGCCGTACTTCTACCTGCCCAAGCTGGAGAGTCATCTGGAGGCGCGCCTCTGGAACGACGTCTTCACCCTGGCGGAGAGCGAGCTTGGCGTGCCGCACGGCACGATCAAGGCGACTGTGCTGATCGAGACGCTGCCAGCCGCCTTCGAGATGGATGAGATTCTCTATGAGCTGCGCGATCACTCCGCAGGCCTCAACTGTGGCCGCTGGGACTACATCTTCAGCGCTATCAAGAAGCGGCGCGACGATCCGGGCTTCATCCTGCCCGACCGTGCGCTCGTCACGATGACCGTGCCGTTCATGCGCGCCTATACGCAGCTCTGCATCCGCACCTGCCACCATCGTGGGGCGCACGCGATGGGCGGCATGGCGGCGTTCATCCCAGTGAAGAACAACGAGGCGCTCAACGAGCAGGCGTTCGCTGGCGTGCGCGCTGACAAGGAGCGCGAGGCGACCGACGGCCACGATGGCACCTGGGTGGCGCATCCAGGGATGGTGCAGCTTGCCACCGAGGTCTTCGATCGCATCATGCCGCAGCCCAATCAGATCGATCGCAAGCGCGAGGATGTGCAGGTGAGCGCGGCTGACCTGCTGGCGACGCCGGATGGTCCCATCACGGAGGAGGGTCTGCGGGTCAATATTCGCGTCGGCATTCAGTACATCGGCGCATGGCTGGGCGGCCAGGGCGCCGTGCCGCTCTACAATCTGATGGAGGATGCGGCGACAGCCGAGATCTCGCGAGCGCAGGTCTGGCAGTGGATTCGCCACCCGCGCGGCATCCTGAACGATGGCCGCAAGGTGACGGTGGAGCTGTTCCATCAGTTCCAGGATGAAGAGCTTGCCAAGCTGCGCGAAACCTTCGGCGACGACGGCTACTCCGAGCGCCGTCTGCCCGAAGCGGCCCAACTCTTCGACTCGATCACCGCGTCCGATATCTTCGTGGATTTCCTGACGCTGCCCGCCTACGCGCAGCTGCCGTAGCGAGCGCCAACCGCATCCGGCCCATCCGTCTCGGCGCTCGCCAGTGTCGGTGGCGGGTGGGCCTGTCCGCGTAACCTCGCATGCTCATACATGCGTCGGTCAGTCATTTTAGATGTTATGGTAGAATCCTCCACAGCGTCGAAGCAGGTCAGTGACGCTTACGATGCTATTGATGACGCGGAGAGACTTTCTGCCATGACACACACCATCACGTTGAGTGACGATCAATTTGCCAGACTCGAAGCGGTTGCGCGCCTGTACCATCGACCAGTAGACCAGGTGATCGCTGATCTCCTCGCGAGATTCGCAGTGTCAACCGCTCCGCTGACGGCAGAGGAGCATGAGCGGCGCTGGTCTGACTTCATGCATGCTGTCGGAAGCATTCAGCATGGCGCGCCTTTGAGCAATGAAGCCATAGACGAGCTTATTGGAGATGAGGCGGGGGAGACGCATGCAGCCAGCAGCGGGGATGCCGACGCCTGCTAGAAGCGTATTTATTGACACGCAGGGATGGGTGGAGATGTTCCACGCCGCTGCGCTTCACCACTCCCAGGCTGTGGCGTTTCTGCGCGACGCTCATGCGCATCGCTGGACGTTATTTACATCCAACATGGTCCTCTCTGAGCTTACGCCACTTCTGCGCTCCCGCCATTTTCGGTTGCCGCAGCCGCAGATTCTCGATGTCATTACTCGCATCCGTGCTCTGCCAGACCTGATCACGATTCATGTTGACGCGCTGCTTGATGAACAGGCCTGGAGTCTGCTCTACGCCAACCCGCAGCAACCGTGGTCACATGTGGACGCGACCAGTATGGTCGTCATGCGCCAGATTGGGCTCACGGAGATTCTCACCGCAGATCACCACTTTGCGCAAGCCGGTTTCACCATCTTGCTTCAGCCATGATCTCAAGCCACCATCGCTCACTCTTCTGCCCCCTGACGCTCGCCACCGACGCTGGCGGGTGGGCCTGTCCGCGTAACCTCCATAGCCTCAGCGGCGTACACTCCCGTGATATAGGCGAGCCAAGCGCGTGAAGGGTGCGAGACGATGGCGATACCCAAACCTGCCCATCTGGGGCCAGCCTATGCCGCGCAGTTTCAGGATGCGGCGGTCGTCGCGGCGTATCCCACGCGCCCACCCTATCCGGCGGCGGTGTTCGATCTGCTCACGTCCCTGGTGGTCGGGCCGCGCGTCGCCCTTGACGCTGGCTGCGGCACGGGAGATGTGGCGCGGCGGCTGGCTCCGCGCATAGAGCGGATGGACGCCGTGGACATCTCGGCGGCGATGGTAGCGGCGGGCCAGCGACTGCCAGGTGGAGACGCGGCGAACCTGCGCTGGCAGGTTGCCGCGCTGGAGGATGCGCCGCTTGCGGGTCCGTATGGCCTTGTGGTGGCAGGTGAGAGCTTGCACTGGATGGACTGGGAGCGTGTCCTGCCCCGGCTACACGCGGCGCTGGCCCCTGGCGCGATGCTCGCCATCGTCGAGCGCGCTGAGGAGCCGTCGCCGTGGTCAGCCGCACTACTCCGGCTCATCGTGCGCTACTCGACGAATCACGATTTTCGGCCATATGATCTCGTGGCCGAGCTGGCGCGACGCGATCTCTTCACGCTGGCGGGCGCGACGCGCGTGGAGCCTGAGCCATTTACCCAGCGCCTCGCCGCGTATGTTGAGTCCATCCACTCACGTAACGGCTTTTCACGTGATCGCATGCGCCCTGAGGATGCCGCCGCCTTCGACGCCGCCGCCACCAACCTCATCGCGCCCCATGCGCCCAGCGGCCAGGTGACGCTACACATCGGCGCGGAGCTTCGGTGGGGCAGCCCTCGCGCGCAGGCGCAGTGAGCGCGGGCGTATTCATCTGGGAGCGGACGTGTGACGCAAGCGGAGGCGACGAGCGCACGGTATGCGCTACCTCAGGTGAGCGGGTAGCGCGCCACTCAGGAGGCCAACTCTTCGCGGAGGTTGTGGAGTTGATCCGCCGGGATCATGTTGAAGCGGATCAGCAGCGACGCCAGATCGTTGTCCTGGCCGTTCGCCGCCATTTCCTGCTTCACGCGACCTAGCGAGGCGATCTGCTGCGGGCTGACCAGTCCGCGACTCACTAGCAGCGCGGCGAGCAACTGGTCAGCGCTGAGGAACTTGAACATGACCGCGAGCTCACCGAGCTTGCGCGGCATGTTGGCGCCCGAAAGCATCTGCTGGATGCCGCGCAGCGTTTCGAGCTTGCTGGGCGTGAGCAGCGCGCCCTCCACCAGCACGCTACCGAGCGCCGTCTCTGTCGGAGTAGATGGCTGTCCGAGCGAATGCTTTGGGATGGTGGAGAAGGGGGTAGCGACTGCGGCGGTCGAGCGCTCATAGACCTCGGGAGCGCCTGGCTCCAGCGGCTCTGACGCCGAGAAATCCGGCGCGGGCATGGTCGGCTGTCGATCGAGGGCGTCGATGCCGCGTGGCGCATCCCAGGGGCGTTCCTGAGTGCTGCTGTACTGTGGCTCGGAGGTCGGGCGACGTGGCTCCGAGGTTGCGGCTGACCAGGCGTCCACATGCAGACGGAAAGCGTCCTCGGACAGCGCGCCTGTCTGTGTCTCGCTCTCGCCATCGGGTGGCGCCCAGGCGTCCTGGAAGGCCGGCTCGCTGCGCGCTGGTTGGGAGACGTGCGAGCTAAAAGCGCCAAGAGCGCCTATCGGGGTGGGCGGTGGTCCGAACATCTGGCGCGCGCCGGGGTCGGAGCCGAAGCTCATCGGGCCGTCGTCTGGTGTGCGCCATCCGGTGAACCCAGGCGCATCCGCGAGGTATCCGCCGGAGCCAGCGCCCCACGAGCTTGGACCGTTTGGATGCGACACTCCCGGGATGGATGGCCCTACGTGCGCGGAGCCAGCGGCTGGGCCCATGCCAAGACCTGATTCACGACCTGACGCGAATGGGTTGGCTGACTGACCAATGCCCTGCGCGAAAGACGAGACTGGAGCGGAAGGAGACGCTGGTACGAAAGGCGCGCCACCGTCTCCCGCGAATGGATTGGAGCCATACGGCTGCGCGAAGGGCGATGTCACGACCTCAGGAGAGAACGGATTGGCGCTGGTTGGCTGGGCGAATGGGCTACTCTGTGCGCCGCTCGGCAGCGGCATGGAGTATCCATAGGGCGGTGAGTGGGGCGTTATACCGCCCTGAAAGCCGCCTTGAAAGCCGCCCAGGGGAGAGCCGCTCTGGGGAAAGCCACCTTGAATGCTACCTTGCCCGTACATGCTCTCAGAGAATGGCGTTGTCTCCATCGCCGCGCCAGACTGCCCCGGCGCGCCAAACCCGTACATTGACGGCGCTGAGGGCGAGGGGGCGAACCCTTGCGGCGCGAACCCGCCAGGGGGAACGCTATAGCCGCTTATGCCAGCCGCTGGCTGGCCGAGCGGGGACCCAGGCAGCGGTGTCATGCCAAAGGCGCCGCCCGCATATCCCGGACCGAAGCCCTGGCCATAGCCTTGGCCATAGCCTTGGCCATAGCCCTGGCCAGGGCCATACTCTGGCGCGAAGCCCGGGCGCTGACTGGGCGCGCCATACGCGCCGAAGCCCGGCTGTGCGCTGAAGGGCGGCGGATTCAGCCCGAGCGCGGCGCCGAGCGGTTGAATGCCGCCATCGGGCGCATAGCTGACAGAGCCGGAGGGCGCTGGGCCATTCAAGGGGACTCGCTGGCGCACGGTATCCACCACGCGCTGGAACTCATGCGCGCCGTGGATCTCGACATCGGCGATGGCGCGAGCGGAGGGCTCGAAATCAAGCTCGAGGTCGTTTGCTGGCGTCATGTAACGGAAGGTCAGCACCTGCATCGCCCGGCCACGGCGCTGCGCATCGAGCGCCACCCAGAATTCACGCCGTCCCGCGGTCGCCGCGCCGAGGTCCACCAGCACCAGTGTGACCAGATTCTTACCCAGGATGTCGAATAGCTCGACGGGAGTTCGGGCGCTGCGCACGTCATAGCCAGCCATACGAAGCTGTGACAGCAACGGGACCGCGATGGAATCGTCGCGCTCGAAGAGGGTAATCAAGGGCGCCGAAGCGCGCGCATCCTGCTCCACTGGTATCCCTCGCATGTAGGCTTGTGCCATATGCTCCCTGAAGGCTCCCGACGCTTTTCAACACAGGCCGAATGGCCCCTTACGTTGCTAAACGTTTGTCCTGACAGGCGGCTTTGACTGCCTTCGTAGTATACCATAAGGTACCATACGAGCAAAGACGCTCTACGCCGAAAATACCAGCCTCGGCGCTCTGCGTCGCCGCTTACGCATGGCCGCTGATTTTTACAGAGCGCGGTGAGCACGCTGTGGCGTCACTCACGCATGGTACTTTCGCTCCCCTGCGCGGATCGCCATCGGCAGGTGGTTCTCGCGTGGCGCGAGGGGACAGACCCAGCGCGCGTCATAGGCGCAGGAGGGGTTGTAGGCGTAGTTGAAGTCAAGCAGGATGCGCCCGCCCGCGTAGCCCGTCACCCCGTCAGCGACGCCATCCAGCGCGATCAGCTCGCTTCCCTTGACCGTGTCGAAGAGGTAGCGCCCGCCGCCATAGCTCTCGCTGGGGCAGGTCGCATCGCGGAACGCCAGAAAGAGTCCGCCGCCATAGACGTCAATCCAGTAGAGTGTGAGCGTGGCGGGCGTCTCGCCGAGGGTGAAGCTGACGCGGGCGGCTGGCTGGAAGCGCATCGTGTGCGGACCACTGGCCTCGATCTGCGGCTCCTCCTGCTCGTCCGTCGCGTCGGAAGCCTCCTGGGCAAGTGGCGTCAATGCCGCCTCCACGCGCAGCTCTGGCGCGTAGGGAAAGTAGCGCAACCCGTTGAACGCGGCGCGCTCCTTGGCGGCGAGCGCCGACTGTGGATGCTGGGCGAAGAGCGTGTCTTTCCCAGCCCGGAAGCGGCGCAGCGTCTCCGCCTCGTCGACCCCCTGCCGATAGGCGTGTTCGCGCTCACGATAGAGGTTCATGACCCGGCGACGGTAGTCGTAGAGGTCCAGCCAGGTGGGCTGTCCTTGCGCGGATGTCGCTGCGGATGCCATCTCAGCCATAGCGCTCCTCTGTTCATCATATGGTGTCGACCGCCTCGACCATCTCGACTACTGGCGCGCCGCATTCTACTCGACGGTGATGCCCATTGCGCGGACGAGAGCCAGCGCCTGCGCCTGGTCAATCGTCGCGCCGCGTAGCTCCTGTGGCCCGACGCGCATACCGTCCAACTGGCAGGTGCGCAGGTCCACGCCCGCGAGTGTCGCGCCCGTGAAGTCGGCGTTGCTCAGGTCGCAGCGAATGAACGCCGCGCCAGTCAGATCGGTCATGCGAAAATCGCTGCCCGTGAGGGGGCAGTCCTCGAAGCGCACGCCGCGCATGGTCGCGCTGTAGAACTGCGCCAGATCGAGCTTGCAGTCCCGGAAGACGGTGTCGGCGAATGCGGCTTCCAGCGTGATAAATCCCGTCATGCGACAGCCGATGAACTCAGCCCTATGACATGCGAGATTGGGCCAGACCGCGTTGGCGAGATTGCAGCCCGTGAACCGCGCGTCCTCCGCGCGGAGATGGTCGCACTGGAGTCCTGTGGCAATGACTTTCGTGAAGATGACCGTATCGAAATGTGGCCGCGCGATGACCCGCCCCGTGAGATCGATGCCCTGGTACTCCAGGCCCGCGCAGGTCTCGCCATCGGCTGGCTCATCGGCTGGCGATTCGGCGAGGGGCAGGTCCTTCGGCAGCCGTGGCGCCTTGATCCCGGATTTCGGCTTGCGTGTTTCCGCCATGGTTCATCACCCTCCACTGGCGCGAGGTCTCAGCGTGCCAGCGAGCGCGCTCACACGGCGCCGCGCTGAAGCTCATGCAGATCGCGAATGCCCTTCTCGGCAAGGGCCAGCAGCTCATCGAGACGCGCGCGGCTAAACGGCTTGCCCTCGGCGGTTCCCTGCACCTCGATGAACTCGCCCTGGTCAGTCATCACGACGTTCGCATCCACCTCGGCGTGTGAATCTTCGCCATAGTTCAGGTCGAGCAGCGCCTGCCCCTTGACCACGCCGACGCTGATCGCGGCCACGCCCAGCTTGACCGGGTCCACCTTCAGCTTGCCTTCGGCCTTGAGTCGTTTCGTCGCCCGCTGCAGGGCGATCCACGCGCCCGTGATCGATGCCGTACGCGTGCCGCCATCGGCCTGGAGCACGTCGCAATCGAGCGTGATGGTGCGTTCACCCAGCGCGCGCAGATCGAGCGCGGCGCGCAGTGAGCGACCAATCAGTCGCTGAATCTCGTGCGTGCGCCCGCCGATCTTGCCGGCGACGCTCTCGCGCTTGGAGCGGGTATTGCCCGCGCGCGGCAGCATCGCATACTCTGAGGTCACCCAGCCCTGGCCGCGTCCCTCCAGAAAGGGTGGCACGCCGTCCTCGATGCTGGCGACGCACAGCACGCGCGTATCGCCAAACTCGATCAGCGCGGACCCCTCCGCATGCTTGATGTAGTCAACCGTGATGGTGATGGGACGCAACTGGTCGTTGGCGCGTCCGTCCGCGCGTGGCATGGCTTCCTCTTTCTTCTCTCGTCTGGCGCATGTGCGCGCCGTCTTCTGCCCTATAAGGGTAGCAGAAATGAGGGCATGTGCGCGCGGCTCGCCGTCCCGATGGTTCCCGCGCATGTCAGAGCCGCTCTACGGGATGGCGTCGCCGCTGTCGGCCAGCAGGTGAACGCGCCCGTCGGGGGTGACTTCGACGGTCCAGCTATGCTGGCGCAGGAAGAGCTGATTCCAGGTGATCGTGAATGTCATCGTGTAGTCGCCCGCCGTCGCGCCCGCTTTCACGTCGCTGATGCTGGCCGTCCCGGCGTAGGGGCCTTTCCAGCCGAGGTCGGAGTAGTGGATGGAGTACTGGCGCTCGACTGCGCCCGCGCCCAGTGGGAAGGTTTGCGCGGCGACGAATGGCGGAATCTGATTGGTGTTCGGCAGCAGTTTCGCCATCGCCGCGCGGGCCATCACCGCGGCGGTCAGCGCGTTGGGCGCGGCGTGACTGGTGGGACGCGCCAGACTGACGATCAGAATGGTATTATCATCGCCGGGCATATAGACCAGCCCCGCGCTGGCGTCTATCGGTAGCATCCACGGCATGGAATCGCTGGAATTGACCGTGGCCGCTCGGATGAGTGGCAGCGCCGCGTAGGGCTGCACGCTGTTGGCGGCGCGCGCCTCGATGCCAGCCCTGGTCATCAACACGAGCGCGCTGGTCGCGCTGTCAACGCCGAAATGGCTCGCGCTTCCCAGCGCGGCGCTCTGGATAGTCTGCTCTGCGCTCACCTGCTCACCCGCGCCATCCGCTGGCAGCGTGGTGAGATCGAGTTGCGCTCCGCCCAGATAGAGGGTATGAGCCGCTGAGTCCAGTGGACCAAGGCTACCCCCGCGCCCGGGCAGTCGCCAGCTTCCCAGCGGCGTCAGGTCGCTGGCGTTGAAGGCGTAGAGGATAGGATTCATGGCGTTGCCGTTATAGACGTAGGCACGGCCCGCGCTTTCGTCGACCCGTATGTCCGACCCAAGCGTCCCGCCTGCTGACGGTGGCGGCAGAGGCGCGCTGGCTACCTGTTGACCGGTGGCCGCGTCGAAGGCGTTGATCGCGACATCAGTGTCGCTGACCGTATAGATCATGCCTGTGCGCCCATCCAGCGCCACCGACTGGAGGTGACTATCGAATGAGCTGCTGTACTTGCCCGCCTGCTTGCCTGTCGCATCGCTGTAGATGGTGACAGAGCCGCCGCTGATGAGATACGTGGCGCCGTGTGTCGTATCGGTCAGCGCATGCGCTGTGTCGGTTGGCGTAAAGAGGCTCTGGCCGCGCAATGCGCCTGTCGCGCTATCGTAGAAGGCAAAGCCAGCGAGCGCTGTTTGGTTGCCGCCGCATTGGGAAGTCGGCGCGCACAGTGTCGGCGCGATCTGCGCGACCAGCGTATGCGTGTGGGTGTCGAGCGCGAGGCTAGAGATCGCGCCCGGCGCGTGGATGATCGCCTCGACGGCCAGCGTCGGCAGCGCGGGCGCGGGGACGACCTGGCTGGCTAGCCGCGCTTGCGCCGCCAGCCGATGCCCGATCAGCGTGGCGGCGATGACCGCGAGCGTGATGATGATGGACCCGGCGGCCCACGGCCAGACTCTGCGCCTGGGCGATGGCGTGGCGGACACGCGGTCAGAGGGTGGGGCGCCAGTCAGCATGATGTCTCGTCAACTCCTGTGAACGTTCGTCATATCCGCTCGGCGGCTGACGGCGCCAGCTCACTCCGCTGGCTGATCGAATGGAACGGTTGCGCCAACGGCAGCCGCGGCGGCTATGGGCCTGGGCCGGAAGACGCGCACAATCGCAACGCTGATGCGCCAGGCCATCAGCACGATAATGAGCGCGATGACGATGGCGATGACTAGCAGCACGATGCCCACGACTGGCCCCGCAAGCACCGCAACCGCCTTCGCGAGCACCACCAGCAGAATCGAGCCAAAGGTCAGCAGGTCTTCCAGCGTGGAGATGACGGGGTTGCCGATGCCCGCCGTCGTCGCTGTGGTCGCGACACGCGTCGTGGATTTCGTCGCATGCACGCCAAATGCGAGCACCGCGCCCGCCGCCGCCGCGACCCAGACGTTGGTGTCGCTGAGCGTGTTGCTGGTACCCGCGACGATGACCGCGCCCACGACCGGGCGTATCACGGTGTGGATGATATCGTTGACGTGGTCGAGACCCGGGAACTTATCGATGATGATCTCGATGACGGTGAGCACACCCAACAGGATCAGCACGGGGGTGGACCCCAGCACAGCGAAATTGCCATGCAGCTCGAGCAAAGGATGCCCCGAGATGCTGATGTCGCTGACGATGCCGATGGCGAAGAGTGTCGCCACCGCGCGCAATCCTGCGGTTGAACTCAAGCCGAGCGCCGCGATCAGCGCCAGGATCGACTGGTCGCTGAACGGATTGGTGATGGTATCGAGCGGTGTCATGGACGCGCCCTCCCAGTCCACGCGGGTTCGCCGATCACGCCGTGATGCGGCCCCAGACGTCGCCACTGACGCCTGCCTCGTTGTCTGGCCGTAGTGTATCACGCCCGACAACGGGCGCCTGTGGCGTGGTTCACGCCGGATGCTCCTCCAACTCACCGATGCGATGGAGCTTGACGAAGTTGGTGCGCGTCGGGCCAGTCGAGGGCATGCCGCCCATGATGACCACCTCATCGCCTAGTTGCGCCAGACCACTCTCGCGCAGCGCGAGGTCGGCGGAGGCGATGCGCTGCTCGATGGTGCCTTTGAGCTCGTTGTAGCGCGGCATGACACCCCACCACAGCGCCAGCCGCCGATAGACAGTCTGGAAGGGCGAGAACGCGACGATCGGTACGCTGGGGCGCTCCTTCGAGATCAACTGCGCCGAGACGCCCGTGCGGGTGAAGACGACGATGAGCCGCGCGCCCGCCTCATGCGCAAGGGTGTTGGCGGCGCTCGCCACCGCCTGCGCCTTGTCGCCGCGTCGCCCGTCAGGGGAGGGGCGCTCGCAGGCCGATTCCGCCTGCACAGCGATGCGCGCCATCACGCGCACCGTCTCGATGGGATATTGTCCAGTGGCTGTCTCAGCGCTGAGCATGACGGCGTCAGTCCCATCGAGGATGGCGTTAGCGACGTCGCTGGCCTCGGCGCGGGTGGGGCGTGGATGCGTAATCATCGATTCGAGCATTTGCGTCGCGGTGATGACGGGCAGGCGGAGCGCGTTAGCGCGGGCGATGATCTTCTTCTGGATGAGCGGCACCTGCTCTAGCGGCATCTCCACCCCCAGGTCGCCACGCGCCACCATTACGCCATCAGACGCCATCAGAATCGAGTCGAGGTTGGCGATGGCTTCGGGCTTCTCCAGCTTGGCGATCAGCGGGATCGTCTGGTCGGCGACATAGACAGCCGGATGCAGACCCGTCGGCGCTTTGGGGCGGACCCGGTCAGGATTGGCCGCGATTTCTTCGGCGATGAGCGCTTTCGCCGCGCGCACATCCTCTGAACGGCGCACGAAGCTGAGCGCGATGAAGTCCACGCCGTGGCGCACGCCGAAGCGCACGTCGGCGCGGTCCTTGTCAGTGAGGGCGGGCGCGCTGACGGCGACTCCGGGCAAGTTGATGCCCTGATGCTCGGAGAGCGGGCCACCATGCTTGACCTCGGTTGTCACATCCTGTCCGCTCACCTCGATCACGCGCAGCTCGATGGCCCCGTCCGCCAGCAAGATGCGGTCGCCTGGCTTGACGTCCTGCGGCAGCGCGGCGTAGGTGGTGGAGACGGCGCTGGCGTCACCTACGATGTCGCGGGTGGTGATCGTGAAGGTCTGGCCGTCGCGCAGGGTGATCATCTGATGGTCAGCGAGCGCGCCGACACGAATCTTGGGCCCTTGCAGGTCCTGTAGCACGGCGATGGGATGGCCGATGCGCTCCTCGACGCGGCGCACGCGCGCGATGGTCTCGGCATGCTCGTCCTGCGTGCCATGCGAGAAGTTGATGCGCGCGACATTCATTCCCGCGCGGGCAAGCTCCTCGATGCGCTCCTCGCTCCAGCTAGCGGGACCAAGTGTGCAGACAATGCGGGTGCGGCGGTATGCTGGGGCTGCTCCTCCCTCAGTGGAGGTGGTGATGACGTAGTGCTCCATCTGGTTGTCTCAACTCTCTTGTGAGGAAGCTGAGGCCAATCGTCTCAAAGCCGCTGAGCGCTATGGCTTCTGCTCCGCGAGGCTCGCCGTGAAGGCGCGCCATGCGTCCGTCACCTGCGCGCGCAGGTGATCGAGCGAGCCGTCGTTGTGAATGACGGCGGTAGCCAGCGGCAGCTTCGCATCGATGGGAGGCTGAGCGGCGAGACGGGCGCGGGCGTCCTCTTCACTGAGGCCGCGCTGTTCGATCAGGCGTCGCATCTGAATCTCGGGTGGGCAGGTGACGATCCAGAGGCCGTGGCAGAAGGGCGCGTAGCCCGATTCGATGAGCTTGATGGCGTCGAGCGCGCCGATATCATCTGGCCCTAGCGCGCGGATCTTGCTCAAGATCGCCTCGCGCACAGCGGGATGGACAATCGCTTCGAGCTGGCGTAGGCGCTCGGGTGAGTTGAAGACGATCGTTCCCAGCGCGCGGCGATCGACACCGCCAGCGTGGTCGAGCACACCTGGGCCAAACGCCTCGGCGAGCGCGGCTGGCAGCTGCTGTCCGGGCAGGTAGAGCTCGTGGACGACGTTATCCGCGTCGATATAGGTCGAGAGGCCCAGCTCCAGCAGGATTAGCCCAACGGTGGTTTTGCCGCTGGCGATATTGCCTGTCAGCCCAAGAATATACGGCATGGCCTGTCTCCCTCCTCGCTGGCGGCGTCTCCGCTGGCGCTTGCGGCGGTCTAGCTCGCCAGCTCCTGCCATTCGAGATACAGCTCGTCGAGCTGAGCTTTCTCATGTTCGTAGGCGGCGCCCAGCTCGGCGACCCGCGCGACATCGGCCTCGCCGCTCGCGCTGGCGAGATCCGCCTCCAAAGCCTGCAGACGCGCCTCGCGCTCGGTGATCTCGCGCTCCACCTGCTCCACTGAGCGCACGGCTGGCTCCGCGCCACGCTTGCCGCGTCTGCCGCCACGCGCTGTCGCGGCGCCACGCGGCGCTTCGGCGGTCGTTGCGGCCTGGGCGAGTTGGGCGAGTTGGACGGCTTCGCGGGCCTGCGCCTGCTGCGTGGCGGCGTCGAGCTGTGCGCGGCGTGTGCGGTAGCGGCTGTAGTTGCCCTCGTAGATGGTCACGGCGCCACCATCCAGCGCCCAGATGGTCGTCGCCAGCGCATCCACGAAGTAGCGGTCATGCGAGACGAAGATCAGCGTGCCATCGTAATCGCGCAGGATGCCTTCGAGGGCTTCGCGCGCGGGCAGGTCGAGGTGGTTGGTCGGCTCATCGAGGACGAGCACATTGGCGCCCTGCAGCGTTAGCTTGGCCAGCGCCACACGGCTGCGCTCGCCGCCACTGAGCTGCCCAACGAGCTTGAACACATCATCGCCGCTGAAGAGGAAGCGGCCCAGATAGCCGCGCGCGCCCTCCTCACTCAGATGGCTCACCTGGCGTATCTCATCGAGCAGGGTCGCGTTCAGATTGAGGTTCTCGTGGGTTTGCGCGTAGTAGCCGACCTGCACGTTGCGCCCCAGCGCGACACGTCCCTCCAACGGCTGCATCTGCCCGACGATCGTGCGCAGCAGCGTCGTCTTGCCGCCGCCATTGGGACCAATCATGCCGATGCGAGCGCCACGCTCGACGAGCGTATCAGGGACCTCGACGCGCAGCGCAGCGCCGTCCGCGCCGCCCACGTAGCCAGTAACCAGCTTCTCCGTGGTCAGGACGATCTGCCCTGGCTCGATTGCGGCGCCGAGGTGGAACTTCAGCTTGTCTTCGGTCGGAGGGCGCTCGATGCGCTCCAGCCGGTCGAGCAGCTTCTGGCGCCCGCGCGCCTCTTTGGCCCGCTGTCCAGCCTTGTAGCGGCGGATGAACTCCTCGGTATGCGCGATATGCTCCTGCTGCGCCTCGAAGTCTTTGCGCCAGCGCTCCAGCCGCTCAGCGCGCAGCACGATGTACTTGGAGTAGGGGCCGGGGTAGAGCTCGGCGCGCTGGTGGGCGATCTCGATCGTGCGTGTGGACACGCGGTCGAGGAAGTAGCGGTCGTGCGAGACGACGATGACGGCGCCGCGCCAGCCGCTCAGATAGGTTTCGAGCCACTCCAGCGCGGCCAGATCGAGGTGATTGGTCGGCTCGTCAAGCAGCAGCAGGTCAGGTTCCAGCAGCAGCAGGCGGCCCAGCGCGGCTCGTGTCTGTTGGCCGCCACTGAGCTGGCGCGCGGGCGCCTCTTGCTGCTCGCGGGTGAAGCCGAGGCCATCGAGCACCTGGCGCACGCGCGGCTCGATGGTGTAGCCGCCCGCGTGCTCGAAGCGCGCCTGCACCTCGGCATAGCGCTCCAGCAGGGCGTTGTAGTTGTCAGGGTCAGCGAGCGTCGCGGGATCGCTCATGCGTGCGGCGAGGTCGGCGAGTTCGCGCTCCCAGGCATGCACATGGGTGAAGACGGCGCGCATCTCGTCCGCCAGGCTGCGTTCTGGGTGAAAGTCGGCCACCTGCGACAGATAGCCGATGGCGACGCCCTGGGCCAGCGCGATATTGCCCGCGTCAGGCTCCAATCGTCCCGCGAGCAGGTTGAGGAGGGTGGATTTTCCGGCGCCGTTCGGCCCAACCAGGCCGATGCGGTCGCGCCCGTCCACGCGGAAAGAGACGCCGCTGAAGATCAGCTCGGCGCCATAGGACTTGGTGAGATCGGTAATAACTGCGACTGACATATACCATCAGTGTAGCCGAACGGATCAGCCGCCGCAAGCGAGCAGGGACGAGAGGCTCTTTCTTCAGCGGCCAAAAACGCCAACGGACGCTGGCGCTTCACTTCAGAAGCAGCAGCTATCCTTGAATCCGCAGTTCGGGCAGATCGTCGCCTTGCCACCCTTGAGATCAGGCATGGCTGAGCCACAGACAGGACAGAACATCTCATTCACGCCTAGCTCGCACTGTGTCGTCTGGAACGTCTGGCTCGCGATATTCTCATTATGTTCATCATGCTCGCTCGTCGCGCTCGTTGCGCTGCTGGGCTGGCTCGACATGGTTTTCTCCCCTGTGCGCTTACCTCAACTCTCCTTGCTATTGTACCTCGCTCGACTGTCGCGGCGACGCATGTCAGGTTGTCTGGCGCCTGTTGGCGAAGCGTGATATGGGCGTGGTATAATCTGCTTCACGACGAGTTAGTGTACATTGTACACTTAACAGCGTGTCGGCGCGGGCGCGCTCGCTCATGTCCGACGTGTGCCGCAGACGAGTTGGGCGATGAGGCCCGCTCACTGGCGCGAAAGGAGCCGGGACTTGACCGGACCAACAGGGCAAACGCCGCCACAGGCGCGGCCCGAGGCGCGAGATTTCGACCTGGTCATTATCGGCGGAGGCGTCGCTGGCCTCTCCGTCCTGCTTACGCTGCCCGCGAGCCTGCGGGTCGCCCTGCTGACGAAAGCCGCGCTTGGCGAGAGCAACACCCGCTACGCGCAGGGTGGCCTGGCCGCGCCTGTTGGGCTGGATGACGACCCCGAGCTACAACTGCGCGATACCTTGACAGCAGGCGCTGGCCTCGTGGACGAAGGCGCGGCGCGCGTTATGCTGACGGAGGCGCGCGAGGCCGTCGCCTGGCTCGTCGCTCAGGGCGCCGAGTTCGATGAGCGCGAGCGCGCTGCGGATGCCCAAACAGGAGACGGCGCTGACCCACTGCGCGCGTTGGCGACGCGCTACGATCTGGGACTCGAAGCCGCGCACAGTCGCCATCGTGTGCTGCACGCACATGGCGACGCGACCGGAGCGGAGATCGAGCGGGCGCTGGTTGCCGCCGCGCGTCGCCGCCCACATACAGAGGTCATCGAGCATGCGCTGGCGCTCGATCTGGTGATCGAGAGCGGCGCCTGTGTGGGCGTCGATGCGCTGATGGGCGGGCAGGTCACACGGCTGCGCGCGGCGCGCGGCGTCGTCATGGCGAATGGCGGCGCTGGACGTCTCTGGCTGCGCACGTCCAATCCACCTGGGGCGACTGCGGATGGCGTGGCGCTGGCATGGCGCGCGGGCGCGGCGCTGGCTGACCTGGAGTTTTGCCAGTTCCATCCCACTACGCTGGCTGTGAATGGCCCTGACGGCGAGCCGTTTTTGGTCTCAGAGGCCGTACGCGGTGAGGGCGCCTGGCTGCGCAACGCGCGCGGTGAGCGCTTCATGCCGCGCTACCATCCAGACGCCGAGCTGGCCCCGCGCGATGTCGTGGCGCGGGCCATCCTGAGCGAGATGCTCGCCGAGGATGCTCCCGCCGCCTACCTCGACCTGCGCCGCCTGCCCGCTGAGGAGACGCGCGCGCGCTTCCCCAGCATTACCGCGGCGTGCCAGGCGCGCGGACTCGACCTTGCCACTGATCTGATTCCCGTCGCTCCAGCCGCGCACTACTATATGGGCGGTGTCGTGACGGATACGTGGGGCCGCACCACCATTCCTGGCCTCTTCGCCGTCGGCGAGGTCTCCTGCACTGGCGTGCATGGAGCGAATCGCCTCGCCAGCAACTCGCTGCTCGAAGGACTGGTCTTCGGTAGGCGTGCGGCGCGGCTGATTGGCGGCGTGACCGACGCGGCGAGTGACTGGCCGACCACCCCTGCGCTGACCGGGCCATGGGTTGAGCTGGGCGAGGTCATCATGCCGCACAGCGAGCCGGACGCGCCCGTCGCTGACGTTGTTCGCGCGAAGATCCAGCGCGTGATGTGGGAGCGCGTCTCACTGCGACGCGACGCCGAGGGGCTGACCATCGCGCTGGAGCGTCTGCGCGCTCTGTCCGCTGGCGGACCCTATGATGCCGAGACGGCGAATATGCTGCTGACCGCGCAGGGCATCGCGTTGGCCGCGTTGAGCAGGGCGGAGAGCCGCGGCGGCCACTTCCGCACCGACTACCCGGAGCGCGATCTGAGCCGCGATGGGCGACATACGATGCTCTGGCCGACGCGCGCCCCGCGAGCGGCCCGGCAGGAGGTGGCCCATGCCATCCATATCTGACCAGCCCGATACGATCGAGCGGCGACGCGCCGATGGCTTCGCCTACGATCCCATTTTCGACGTGGAGCTAGCGCGCAGAGCGCTGGCCGAGGATGTTGGGCGCGGCGATCTGACCAGCGACGCCACCATCCCCGCCGGAGCGCGCGCGCATGGGCGTATCATCGCCAAGGCCGATGGCGTGGTGGCGGGGTTGCCGATGGCCGCCCTCGTCCTGCGCCTGCTCGACCTCAACACGCATGTCGTGCTGACCGCGCATGATGGCGATCATGTTCGTCCGGGGCAGCGGCTGGCCGTTGTGGAGGGGAACGCTCGCGCGCTGCTGACGGCCGAACGGACGGCGCTCAACTTCCTTGGGCGCCTTTCAGGCATCGCTACGTTGACCGCGCGCTGTGTCGCCGCCACGGTCGGGACGTCGGCGCGCATCGTCGATACCCGCAAGACGACGCCGGGTCTGCGCGCGCTGGAGAAGTACGCCGTGCGAATGGGCGGAGCGGTGAATCATCGCTCTGGCCTGGATGACGGCATTCTGATCAAAGACAACCATATCGCGGCGGTCGGCAGTGTTGGTGTCGCGGTGACGCTGGCGCGCGCGCACGCCTCGCATCTCATCAAAGTCGAGGTGGAATGCGAGAACGAGGCCCAGGTGCTCGAGGCGCTCGAAGCCGGAGCCGACGCTATCCTGCTGGACAACATGCCAGAGGATGCGATGCGGGCGGCGGTGGCGCTGATCCGCGAGCGCAACCCGCGTGTGGTGATCGAGGCGTCGGGCAATATCGGACCTGACCCGCAACGACTCGCGACGGTCGCCGCCACTGGCGTTGACCTGATCTCACTCGGCGCGCTGACCCACTCCGCGCCCGTCTTCGATGTCTCGTTAGAGTTCGACGCGGACTAATCCGCGCCCCCATAGACAGTGCCAGCCGCGCGGGTCAGGCCCGCGCCGAGGAGCGCGATCCCATGGCAATCAATACACGACTTCAGCTACCTATCGTCGAGAACACCGCACAGGCGCAGCCCGAGGGCGCCGTCTGCGAGGAAAGCTCCGATGCTCAGGCGCTCCCCTCCTTGGTGGAATGGCGCGCGAGCGCGGCCGGAGCGTTGGCGACCCCTCAGCCGCGCCATGCTGGAGCGGAGCGGGCCGACCAGATTCCGCGCGAGTATGCGCTGATGAGCCAGGCCGAGCTAGATGAGCGCATTGCGCGCGCGCGGGCGACACTGGGCGCGCGGCTGGTGATTCTCGGCCATCACTACCAGCGCGACGAGATCATCAAATACGCCGATGCGCGCGGCGACTCCTTCAAGCTGGCGCAGTTCGCGGCGACGAAGAAAGAAGCCGACTACATCGTCTTTTGCGGTGTGCATTTCATGGCGGAGAGCGCCGACATCCTCAGCGAAGAGCGCCAGCGTGTCGTGCTGCCCAATCCTGCCGCTGGCTGCTCGATGGCCGACATGGCCAACATCGCCGAGGTCGAGGAATTGTGGGAGATTCTCGATGACCTCTATCGCGATGAGGTGAGCGATGCGAGCGACGTGGGCGAGGGGGCGCCGCAGCCAGTCATTCCGATCACCTACATGAACTCCGCCGCCAATCTCAAAGCGTTCTGCGGGCGCAACGGCGGCATCGTCTGCACGTCATCGAACGCGCAGCAGGTGATGGAGTGGGCGTTTGCGCGCGGGCGGCGTGTGCTCTTCTTCCCGGATGAGCATCTGGGCCGCAATACCGCGCTGAAGATGGGCATCGCTCCAGAGCGCATCGTCGTCTGGAATCAGCGCAAGGATTTCGGCGACATCGCAGACGAGCAGACGCTGATCGACGCGCAGGTGATTCTCTGGAAGGGCTGGTGCTCGACACATCAACGCTTCTCCGCTGAGCAGATCGCCGAGGCGCGCGAGCGCTTCCCAGGCGTGCGGGTCGTGGTGCATCCGGAGTGCAACCACGAGACGGTGATGGCCGCCGATCTCAACGGCTCGACAGAGTACATTATCAAGGTCGTCGAGGAGTCGCCAGCGGGCGCCGTCTGGGCCATTGGCACAGAGATCAATCTCGTGAAGCGCCTCGCGCGGGAGCATCCTGACAAGACGATCTTCTGCCTCGACCCAATCGTCTGCCCCTGCTCCACGATGTACCGCATCCATCCGGCCTATCTCGCCTGGGTGCTGGAGGAGCTGGTGGAGGGGCGCATCGTGAACCAGGTCAGTGTAGACGGCGAGACCGCTCGCTGGGCCAAGGTCGCGCTGGAGCGCATGCTCGCGACCAAAGGGAAGTAGCGTCGCGGGGCGTCGCGACCGCGGAAGGCGGATGGTGGGCGTGGTGTACGTCTGCCATCCGCCTCTGCGCATGTGGTGGCTCTTTCCCGCTATACGCGATTGCGCATCATAGCTTCGCTCACTTCGCTCATTTCGCTCACTATGTGTATCTCCATAGCGCAGCAGGCGGCATGGCGGCGTCCACACCATATGCCGTGGGCGCCTGCCCCATCAATTCAGCTCCGCTTGCTATTCGCTTGCTGTTAGAAGCCCACGCGAAGCCCATCGCTCATCTGATGTCGGCGTGATACAGCGCCTCCCAGGTCAGACCGTGTATGTGATGTGGACGATAGTACAGCTTGCTCCCAGCGAGTACACTGGCGACACCGAGCGCCAGTTTCGACGCTCGCCACATGCGTTAGGTGAGTCGCGATCCGTCCGAGCTGCGGACCGGGTCGCGGTGGCGCCTACAGGGCCTAGAGGGGGCGAGAATGGCATCGTCTGAGGAGCGCGGGTGGTACCCGCGTCGTTGGTGGAATTGGTGGGCCACGGTGACAAGCGCGGTCAGCGTCGCACTGTTGATGAGTGGGTGCGCGCCGGGCGGTGGCAGCGTGCTGACGCTCTCGACGCCAACGCCTACCCCAACCATGTGCACGAGCCACGCCGAGACGACGGCGCAGGCGCGCACAGTGTCCCAACAACTCTACGGGCAGATCGGCAGCCGCGCGGACGGGGCGCTGAGTGACCTTCGCTATCCACTGGGTCTGCCCAACGAAGACTTCGTCGCGAGCCTTGGCAATCCTCCACATCCCGGCTACAGTGTGTTCTCGCCAAACGGCAAGTATCTAGCGACCGATGTGCTTCTAGAAGGTCCGAATATCGTCAGCGCCTATCCATATGTCATCAATACGGCGACACATCTGGCCACGCGGCTTCCAGTACCGGCCTCGGTCAATGTAGACGGCGCGTACTACAACGAGTGGCTCCGCGAGCGCAGCCTGGCCTGGGTGGATGACCACACGCTGCTGTTCTTCGCGGGCGCAAATACCAACACCACCGTCACTCAGGGTTCACGCGGTACACGCGTCTTCATCTACAACATGGCGACAGGCTCAGCCAGCCTGCTTTCCGGCGTAACCGCTGCCGCTGGCGGCATCGTGCGCTGTGGCATCCTGTACTACCAGGAAGTGACGCCGCTCGCGCCATACGGCCCCGTCGGCTGGCTGAAAGGCAAGGCGCTGCTGCATCGCTATGATCTGCGGACGCGCACAGAGATCGGCGCACCAATCGGGCTGGGCGAGACGTTCGGCTTTGGCGGGTGGGAGAGCCATTTCGACGGCCCCGGCTGGGATGTTTCAGCGGATGGCCATCTGCTGGTCTATCAGCAAACACGGGTCATCGCCGCGAGTGATCGATTGGTGATGACGTCGCAGTTCATGCGCGCGAACCCAGATGGCAGCGGCGGTGCCCGTATTCTCATGGCCGCGTCGCCCAGCGTCACCATGCTGATCTCGATTTCGCCCGCCAACAAGCTGGTCGCCGCCACCGATGGCGATGTGGACGCGCTCAGGGATCCCGAGGCGACCGGGCTGATTTCAGACTCGATGACAGTGGTCGGCAGTACTACGGCAGGTAGCTCCGTCGAGTACTTCTCGATCATCGGAACCGTGCTGCCCGCCTGGACAGTCGGCGATCGTTTCCTCGCCTCTCGGGCCGATTCATCCGCCATAAACGGCATTGGCGCGACGATCTACAGCTACCGCTTCGATGGCGCGAGCACAAGCGCGCCCACCAGCGTCGCGACAGATGCGACGTACCCCGCCACGCTCATCGTGTGAACCTGCCTGCCTGGCCTATCCAATATCGTCCTCGTCGCCGCCAGGGCTGGTGGCATGGACTAGACTAATGCTCGATAACGCTGGACTCGACAGGCGCTAACGTCCATGCCAACACGCCTTCGAGTCCAGCGTTCCATAATTCCATAGTGCGGACATAGCATGCCAACCCGTGATGCCTGTCCGGTTGAGGCGTTCACCATGCGTTAGCCCCCATCCTGCCCCCTCTTTTTCTGGGAGAGGTAGGCAGGGTGAGGGCGCATCAATGTCCACGGCGCGTCATGCCGCGCGGTCACTCACGGCGTCACTGGAATCGCGGGCGCATGGTAGAAACTTGGACTCGTCTCTGTCTCTGCGCCGAGTGGCAAGAGGAGTGTCGGCGCCGGCGACTGTCGCACGATCTGTGTCGCGACGGCCCCCGCGAAGAAACGCTCGTTGCGCGCTCGGCTGTGCGTCGTCATAACGATGGCGCCGATGCGCTGCCGCTTCGCGAGGCGCACGAGCGCGGTTCCCGGCTCACCCAGCAGAATCTTCGTCGTGACCGGAGCGGTTGTCCGCTCAGCGGTTTCGCTCTGGAGATGGCGCAGGTAGCTGACGATCTCGTGGACACGCGCCAGGCGAGTCCGCCGGATGGTGGATGCCAGCGCGCCAAGCAGCTTTGAGGACAGCGCCATCGGGACGACGTGCGTCAACACCACCTCACCACCGAACACCTCGGCCAGCGAACAGGCCAAAGGAATCGCTCGCTCAGCATGCTTGTGGCCATCCAGCGGCACGACAACCGTTGGGTGGCGCGCCGTCAGCAGGGTCGCGGGCGCCAGGTTCGCTGGCCAGAAGAGCAGTGGTGTATGCAGGCGCAGCAGCGCCCACGACGTCGTGTGTGGATACCACACGATCTCTGTCAGGTCGCGCCGCTGCGGAGTCAACAGAATGAGATCCGCCTGGCGCGACCCGGCCTCTGACGCCGCTGATGGCATCGGCGACTCGACCAGCTCCGCCGAGACGAATGTTCCCTGAAAACGCTGGGCTAGCGCGGAGCCAACCGTGAGCGCTAGCTTCGCATCCATATCTGGAGAACGTGGCGTAACGATCGTGTGAAACATAGCCTGCCTCCATTCAGGCGCCGCCATCAGCCATGCTGTGCGCTGGGGTATCCAGTGGAGTCATGACCTGACGTAACGCCCCTTCAGTGTCGGCGCCAGGTCATCACAGCGCCATCACGAAGCGAGGTGGCGCTCTCACGCCGTCATCACAGTACGCCGTCAAGATACCGGTCTGGAGGCGCCTACAGTCTATGCCCGTCATCACATACATGGGTAGGTCAATATAGACATAATGTGAGATTTTTGTGACATGCGAGACAGCGCTCGTGCGAGACGTGTGATATCCTCGTTGGATGATGTCGCATGTGCGGCTGAGAGTGGTTGCAGGCGCCCTTTGTGGACGTTTACCAGGTCGCACAAGATATCATCCGGGAATCCGGATGAGTCGGAGGGGTGAACATGAAGACCATTGTTGGCATGTTCGAGAACACGCGCGATGTCGATGCGGTCCTGGCCGAACTCGAGAAGCACGGCTTCAACAAGAACGATGTGAGCGTGGTCGCTCGCCGTGAGGTGCTCAAGGAAAGCGGTCTCGACATCACGACGGGCGCTGAGGTGGGCGCCATTACGGGAGCGACAACGGGTGGCGTCGCTGGCTTGTTGATTGGCCTGGGCGCGCTGACGATTCCTGGCATCGGACCGATCGTTGCGGCAGGCGAGTTCCTGACGTGGGTTGGCGCGACGGTGCTGGGCCTGGCTGCTGGAGCCATCGGTGGTGGCCTGCTCGGTGGTCTGGTGGCGCTGGGTCTGCCAGAGCATGAGGCGAAGGTGTATGTCGAGGGCATCAAGCGCGGCAACCTGATCGTCGCAGTGCGCGCGACTGACGAGCGCCTTGCCGAAGCGGAGCAAATCTTCCGCGCTGGGAATGCTGTTGACATCAACACGCGTCGCCAGGAGTGGGAAGAGGACATCGTTCCAGTGGGCGCGATGAGCCCCACGGAAGAGGCTGGCTATCCCACCACAGAGGCGTAAGGTTACGCACGTAACCTGCTCCCTCACCTTGCTCCCTCGCACAGTGAGAGCGCGGTGACGTGGCCCCCGATTCTGGGCGAAAACCCTCGAATCGGGGGCCATTGTCATTCTCCCCAACCCAACTCCTATGGCTCACGGCGCGATGCGAACAGCTCCCGACTACGAGCGCGCCGCGTGATTGAGAGTGATTGAGACAAGTATGTGAGATGTGCGGCTCGAATTGAGATGAGAATGTTCATTGGCGGGGATAGGTTCAGAGCGACGGCGCGAGCGTCAGCCTCGCGGAGTAGGCTCTAACGCTCAGGTCAGCCGTCAGCCCGCTGGCGCATCACTGACAAGCCAGCCGGTAAGAAGGAGCGTTTCTCATGACGCAGCCCGCACCCGTGCAAACGGTCGATCGTATGTCGCTGATCGTCTTTTCTGGAACCGTGGACAAGTTGCTAGCCGCCTCCATCCTCGCGACTGGCGCCGCCGCGATGGGACTGGAAGTCGAAATCTTCCTCACGACGTGGGGTATCTTGTCGTTCCGCAAAGACGACTATCTGACCAACACGCGCCTCAGCAAGGACTTCGAAGAATATGGCCCTGCCATGATGGAAGCCATGCAGGCGAAAAAGGCTACCTCATGGATGGAGAACCTGCGCGGCGCCAAAGAAATCGGCGACGTGAAGGTGTTCGCGTGCAGCATGACGATGGAACTGTTCGGCATCAAGCAAAGCGACCTGGACCCAATCGTGGACGAAGTCACTGGCGTCGCGACGTTTGTCGAACGGGCTAAGGACGCCAAAGTCACACTGTTCATCTGATTCTCGTTGTCTCGGACCCTTGGTTTGATGAGCCCGAGATAGAAGGGCGCCGCCGCACCTGCGGCAAGACAGAACACGCTCAGCCGGCGCCGCCCTTTCCAGCATAGGATGGAGGTTTCCCATCATGACAGCGCCACAGGATCTCAAAGTCAGCATGGATATCGACGCACGCGGCAGCTTCTGCCCTGGCCCGCTCATGGAGCTGATTCGCGGTATCAAGTCCCTCAAAGTGGGCGACGTGCTCGCGGTGCGGTCGGGTGATCCCGGCTCGAACAAGGACATCCCCGCGTGGATCCAGAAGGCTGGGCACGAATTCATCGGCGCTTTCCCCGAAGCTGACTGCACACGCTTCGTTGTGCGCAAGATGCGTTAAGAGGGAGCCAAACGATGGCACGGCGTATCGTCATTATCGGTGGCGGGGTTGGCGGGACGATCCTCGCTAACGTGCTCGCTCGCCGACTCTCGCCCGAAGAAGCTGATGTAACCCTGATTGACAGCACAGGTGTCCATGTCTATATGCCCGCCTGGCTGTATGTGCCATTCAGCGATGAGCCAGTGAGTCGGAGCCAGTTCGAGCGCCCCGAAGACACCCTGCTGAATCACCGCGTGCACCTGGTCGTCGGTGAGGTCACGAAGATCGACCCCGCCAATCGTACGCTGGAAGTGAGTCACGGGACCAGCCGCCCGACCATCAAAGGCACGGGCGGGGCCACCAGCGCGATGTACATGTACGATGAGCTTGTGCTGGCGACGGGCGCCCGGCTGGCTCCGCAAGACCTGACCGGTCTGAGCGAGGCGGCTGGCGCCTATAACGAGTTCTACAGCGCGCAGGGGGCGTACAACCTGCGCGAGGCGCTCCAGTCGTTCGAGGGTGGGCGCATCGTGGTCGCCGTCGGCGGCATTCCCTACCGATGTCCGCCTGCGCCGCTGGAGTTCACATTCCTGCTCGATGAGTGGCTGCGACGCCACCACTTGCGCGACAAGACCGAGATCGAGTACCTCTTCCCGCTGCCACGCGTGTTCCCCATTGAGACCGTGGCTGATGTCGCCGCGCCGCTGCTCGAACAGCAGGGGGTAAAGACGCGGCTGTTCTTCAATGCCGATGAGGTGGATGGCGAGCACAAGGTCATCAAGTCGCTGGAGGGCGAAGAGGTTCCCTACGATCTGTTGGCTCTCATTCCCCCACATCGCGGCTCGCAGGTGGTCGAGGCGAGCGGGCTGGGCGATCCACAGGGGTGGGTGGTGACCAACCGCACGACACTGGAAGTAACCAATCACGAGCACATCTATGCGCTCGGCGACGCGACCAATCTGCCCGTTTCAAAGAGCGGGTCTGCGGCGCACTTCGAGGCAAAGGCGCTGGCTACGCGGCTCGTGGCGCTGGTGCGGGGCGAGCAGCCAGATTCCGAGCATGCCGAGTATGATGGTGAGGTGATGTGTTTCCTGGAGACAGGAAACAACCGCGCGACGCAGCTGGTCTTCAACTACGAGAACCCGCCGCATCCGCCGAAGCCAAGCCTCTACTATCATATGGAGAAGCAGCTCTTCAATCACGCCTACTGGTACATCGTCCCGCAAGGGATCGTGTAGGCGCTCATGACCATCTCAGCATGGCTGGCGCGAGCGCGCCGGGGTCGTGCTGAGATGGCTTCGTGCGTTGTATTCTTAGTGCGTCAGGCCAGAGCCACCAGGACGATCTGGTCAACACATGTGGACGATTCAGCGGCGCACCCCCGCCAGCGCCGCTGAATCGCTCGTTCATCCGATCCGGCGTTCCGGCGTTTGTGACTCAAGACACGTTTACCCCCAGGCGCAGGGCGCCGCCACATGACGAACTTATTCCGCCACGCGCTACCCACTGCTACCACACGCTATGTCGTACGCGCTCACCTTGACACGGGAGCGATCCGAGAGGAGAAACAACGTGTCTCAGTACGTACAGTTTGGCGCTATTCTCATCACCGTCCCTAACCTGATTGTCATCGGCACGATGATCGTTGTGTTCGCGCTTGGCCTATGGCTGAAGCTTCCGAGCCATACGAACGAATAGGAGATCATCATGTCCAACTGGACGTTGACGGTGCGCCGCCAGGTTGACAAGCACTTCCCAAACGACCAGCTCTTGCCAGATCAGCAACCCGCATTTGTGCGCTCGTCCCTCTATCTGCTGGGCGCGGCGACCCTCGTCAGCTTCATTGTCGTCATTCTCAGCGGCGTCGTATTGGCGCTGTTCGGGCCACAGTGGTGGCATCAGTCCGCTGTAGGGCATTTCTTCAACAGCGTACACTTCTGGAGTGTTCAGGCGTTCTTCTTCTCCATGGCCCTCCACCTGTGGACGACGTTCTTCATGGGCGCCTGGCGCGATGGGCGCGCAAAGACCTGGATGATCGGAGTGCTGGCGTTCATCGTGAGCATTCTCACCGCGTTTACCGGCTATCTCTCGCAGACCAACTTTGACTCGCAGTGGATCGCGGTCTCGGCCAAAGACCTGATGAATTCCATGGGCGTCGGGGGGTTCTTCAACCCGCTCAACTTCGGCCAGATGTACACCTATCACATCTTTGTGTTTCCGGCGCTCGTCGCCGCTATCATCGTTCTCCACGTCCTGCTGGTACGGCTGCGCGGCGTGGTGCGTCCTTACCCGGCTCGCGGCGAGCAGCGTGAAGCCTATCACAAGGGCATGACCCAGACGGAATACTTCCGCGGCGTGCGGATGGCGCCCTATGACCTCATCCGCGAGGTCACGATCATTGGCGCTGTGATCCTTGTGCTGGTGGTGGTGTTCGCTGGCGTGTACTCATCTGGCGATGAGCGGCCACTGACCCTGCAGAGTGTGGCGCAGAGCGATCCCGTTGGCTTCACCACCGTGAGCCTCTCTGAGCTGGACGGCAGCAGCGCGATCGCTGGCTACGGTCAGCCCTATAACACCGCGACCGGCGCGACCCAGGCGCTGGGGCCAATCTCATTCCAGCAGCTGGGCGGCGTGACGATTCCGGTCGATACCGCGCAGGTGTATGTGTATGGGCCGCTGGCGACCATACACAATGAGTCCGTGCTGGCAGCGGTCGATACGTACAAAGCGGCGTCGGCTGATCAGCAGTCCAAATGGACCACCAGCTATTCCGACGCGCTAGCGAAAAACACCAACGAAGCGTTGGATGCGAACGGCGCCCTTGTCCTGCCAGCGGGCGATTACGGCCCACTGCCGACGATGTTCAACACACTGCTTGTCAACGCGCGCAGCGGCTCGCTCGATGGCATTTTGCTGGCAAGCGGCACATTCTATCAGACGGACTACACCAAGTCGCTGCTCTTCCTGAATGAGAGCGCCCTGCCCGACAAAGCGAGCGCGGAGCATCTCGCGGGCGATCAGTGGGGCATGATGAATGAGCCGGGAGCCTATCCGGGGCAGGCGTGGCTTTGGCTCTACACACTGTGGTATCAGGTACCGGCGGGGCCGTTCAATGGGCCAAACGCTGACGTCGCGGTCGCGGTTGTGATGTTCATTCTCACCGCGCTGTTGTTCCTGGTACCGTTCATACCTGGCCTCGAAAGCCTGCCACGCTATCTGCGGCTCTACCGCGTCATCTGGCGCGATCACTATCGAGAAATGGAGCGTGGCCAGTCGCCTTCGGGTAGCGGAGTGCGCGCCGCTGGCGGGCCTATGGCGCGGCGCATGACGGGGCGCACACAGTAGTCGCCAGCGTGTCTGGCGTTCACGGAGTCCAAGACGTGACGTGCCCTCGCCTTCTGTTCCCCTCATTTCATATGAGAGGGGTCAGGGGGTGAGGGCGCGTCGCCATATGCGCTGGAGTGATCTGTTTTCGTGTCTCTCTGTGTTCCAGCGGCTTCCGCGTCGCTCACAGTGGCGTCACAAAGCGCGCGTCGTATGTCAACCTCCGCTCTCAGGGCAGGGCGCGGATGCGTGACCGGTGTGCGGCGCATATGGCCCTCGCGCCTCGGCTGTGACGCGCCTGTGACGTCGACGAGAGACTGCCAGGGGGAACTGTGCTGTGATCGTGAGCCACTGCCCATACAGTGATCAGTGGTGGAGTGGAATATAGCGCGACGCAACACCCTCGCGCTCCCTGGCATGTCTGGTCGCGGACAGGAGGAAATCGATGTTCACACGAGTGCTGGCGCCCATTGACACGCATCCTGATGCGATTGTCTCGGTGGCATTGGCCGAGCAGATTGCGCGTCATACACACGCCGAGCTATTCCTCATGCGTGTCGTCCCGGATGCGACGTCGAAAGGCGACGTCGTCGCCCACAGGGAAAGTCTCGAGCGTTTGGCTGCGGACATCACCGTGCGTGGGGGACTGGAACCGCATATCGAAGTGGTTACCGGTCGTCCTGACGCCCGCATCCTCGAAACCGCTGAGCGGGAGGATGTCGATCTAATTGTCCTCGCGCCGCATGCTCGCGCTGGACTCGACGCGCTTCGTCACCGCAGCGTCACGACCCGGCTGATCTCGCATACGGCGGTTCCCCTCCTCGTCGCGCCTGAGCACAACATCGGCTCCTGGCCCGCTGGGCTCCTCTCCGCGGCGACCTCGCTGGTGATCGTGCCCGTGGACGGCACAGCGCTCTCCGAGCAAGCTATTGGCATTGGCGAACGCATCGCCGAGACATGGGAGCGCCCGCTGCTGCTGTTGCGGGTCATCGAGCCATTCAGCTTGTATGGCGCTGGACCGACGACGACGCTCCTGGAGCGGCAGCTCAGCGAGGAAGACGCTCAGCAGGCGCATAGCGTGCTGAGTAATCTGCGGGCGCGTGTGGCGCGGCAGACGAATGTCGCGGTGGAGGCGATGGTCAAGCAGGGCGCCGCGGATCGCGTCATCGCGCAAGCCGCCGATAGCTATCCGGGCAGCCTGATCGTGATGAGCACGCATGGACGCAAGGCGACCGAGCGTGCGGTGCTGGGGAGTGTCGCGCTGAATGTGTTGCGGCGCAGCCACGAGCCGACACTGATTCTGCCGCCTATGGCTGTCATGCGGCGGGCGATGGCGCATGCGGGCGCCACAGCCGAGTTGGAGTGGTAAGGCGCCAAACGGCAGGCGTAGTGTCGCGCGTGCACCGCGTTGTTGAAAGGATATGAGCGCATGGTCACGTCTCCGATTGAACGGACGCCAAGAACGACGCCCGCAGAGGAGAGACCGCCCAGCGCGGGCGCGGAATCGCGCGCGACGACGCTCTGGCGTTTGGCGCGTCGCTATCCCATTCCACTGGTCGCGGCGGGACTGCTGCTGATCAGCGGCATGCTCGCGCTGGCGGCTCCGGCGAACCTCTGGCGCTGGCCTCTGCTGCTGATTATCGTAGTTGGAGGCGCGCCGCTGCTGATCGAGACGGCGCGCCAACTTGTCCACCGTGAATTCGGCGTGGATCTGCTCGCCGCGATGGCCATCGTCGGTTCCCTGCTTCTCGGGGAGTATCTGGCGGGCGCGGTCATCGTGCTGATGCTCTCGGGCGGTGAGGCGCTCGAAGCATTCGCGCTGAGCCGCGCGCGCCGCTCGCTCTCCGCGTTGGCGGAGCGGGCGCCCCGTGTCGCGCACCTCTTCGTCAATGGTGAGCTGGTGACGGTCGCGGCTGACACAGTGGAGGTCGGCGCGCAGGTCATTGCCAAGCCAGGCGAGGTCATTCCCGTGGATGGCGTCGTGGCCGAGGGAAGCTCCAGTGTGAGCGAGGCTGACCTGACAGGTGAACCGGTCCCATTGCGCAAGGAGCCAGGGTCGCTCGTCCTCTCAGGCAGCCTCAATCTCGATAGCCCGTTGCGCATCAACGCAACCAAGCGCAGCGCCGAGAGCCAATACGCGCAGATCGTGCGGCTGGTTGAAGAGGCGCAAGCCAGCAAGGCGCCCATCCACCGCCTGGCTGATAGATATGCGGTGTGGTTCACTGCCATCGCGGTGGTCGTGGCCGCCGTCGCGTGGATCCGTACCGGGCAGCCAGTAGATGCGCTCGCTGTGCTGGTCGTCGCGACCCCCTGCCCGTTGATTCTGGCGACCCCGATCGCCATCATGTCTGGCATTGACCGCGCCGCGCGCGACGGCCTCATTACCAAGAGCGGCGCGACCATTGAAGATCTTGGCGGGGTCGATGTGGTCGTCTTTGATAAGACTGGAACCCTGACCCTGGGCATGCCAAAGCTGACCGAGGTGGCGGCGGTCTCTGTGGCGAGTGAAGGCGCCGCCACGATAGCGAGTAGAGCGACGCCTGATCAGGATACGCTGATCGCGCTGGCCGCTTCGGTCGAGCAATATTCGCCACACATTCTGGCGCGGGCTGTGGTTGACGCCGCGCACGAACGAGGCGCCCAATTGCGCGCTGTTACCGATATGCGCGAGATTCCCGGCCAGGGCATTGAGGGTAATGTCGCCTATGCCGACCACGGCGTTGACCAGATCAAGGTCGCGGTTGGCAATCGCGCCTACCTGGGCAGCCTCGGCATTGACCTGCCCTCTGCCGTCACCGATGAACGGGCGCGCCGTACCGAGCAAGGGCAAATTGTGAGCTTCCTCGCGCTCGACGGTCAGTTCATGGGTCTGCTCGTCTTCGCTGATGTGCCACGCCCGGAGCTGGCGCAGCTCACGCCAGAGTTGAAGGCGGCAGGCATCAAGCAAACGGTGCTCCTGACAGGCGACGGCGTGACCGTCGCGGAGCAAATTGGCAAGCTGGCGCACGTTGATCGTGTGGTGGCGCACTGCCTGCCAGAGAACAAAGTGGCCGTCGTGCGTGAGCTGCAGGAGAGCGGGAGCCATGTGCTTATGGTGGGTGATGGCGTCAACGACGCGCCTGCGCTGGCGACGGCGTCTGTGGGCATCGCCATTGGTTCGCAAGGGCTGACAGCCGCCTCATCCGCCGCCGACGCGGTGCTACTCTCGCCGAACATCCTGCGCATCGCCTCGTCGGTGCGGCTGGGGCGTCAGGTAATGCGGGTCGCGCGCCAGGGCATCGGGATCGGCATTGGGTTGAGCATCATCGCGATGATTTTCGCCGCTTTAGGATATATTCCACCGACAGAGGGCGCGCTGCTGCAAGAGGTTATCGACGTGATCGTCATCCTCAACGCGCTGCGGGCGGGGCGACAGGGATTGAGGGAGGAGCGACATGGCGACCAAACCCGCTAATGACCAGAAGCGCTATCTGGTGAACCTGCGCGAGGAACGCGATTCCTCGGCGCTCTATCGTGGCCTGGCGGAGATCGAGAAGGACCCACGCCTGGCGGACGTCTATCGGCGCATGTCCGAGGTTGAGAGCCGCCACGCCGCCACCTGGGGCGCCCTGCTGCGCGACGCGGGGCAATCCGCGCCGCCGGATGCGCCGACCTTGCGTGTGCGGACGCTGCTCTGGATGGCGCGACGCTTCGGCGCGGGCATGGTCTTGCCGATGATCGCCTCATCTGAGCGCGGCGCCAGCCACAGCTACGATGCGCAGCCTGAAGCGCGAGCCGCTGGCATGCCCGCCGATGAGCGCTCACACGAGCGCGTCTTTGGCATGCTGCTGCAAACGACGAAGGGCGGAGTCGCTGGCTCTGTGCTTGCGCAGCTCGAAGGGCGTCACCGTGGCACGTCGGGCGGCAATGCCTTGCGCGCAGCGGTGCTCGGCTCCAGCGACGGGCTGACCTCCAATCTGAGCCTCGTGATGGGTGTCGCGGGCGCATCGCTCCAGCCGCACCAAATCCTGCTCACTGGACTTGCAGGACTGCTGGCTGGCGCGCTCTCGATGGCGATTGGCGAATGGCTCTCCGTGCAGAGCGCTCGCGAGCTGTATGGCAGCCAGATCAATGTCGAGCGCCAGGAGTTGGAGGCGAGGCCGGAGGAAGAGCGCGAGGAGCTCTCGCTGATCTATCAGGCCAAGGGACTAGACGCCGCCGCCGCGAATGATCTGGCCGCGCGCATCGTCTCGGACCCGACGACCGCGCTCGATACCCTCGCGCGCGAGGAGCTGGGTATTGATCCAAAGGAACTGGGCGGCTCAGCGTGGGAAGCGGCTATCGCATCGTTCATGCTGTTCGCGGTTGGCGCGATCATTCCAGTCATTCCGTTCATTTTTCTGGCAGGCCTGACCGCTGTCGCGGTCAGTATTGGGCTGAGCATTCTGGGGCTGTTCACCATTGGCGCGGGCATCACGCTGACCACGGGCTCGCCGCTGTGGAAGGCGAGTGGCCGTCAGATCATCATGGGAATCGCCGCCGCGCTGATTACGTTCGGCCTGGGTCGCCTGGTTGGTGGTGCGCTCGGTTGAGTCGCGCCCGACTAAATCGCTCCCGGCAGAATTGAGGCTGGTGGGTGAGAGGACATCGAGAAACCTGGTTGATGCGCTGTGACACGTCTGTGAGCGGCGCGGCATAGGCTCTGAGTATGAGGCGATGCCCCCACCTGAGGGCGGAGCGCACAGAGAGTGATAACCATGGCACAGCGCTGGCACGGTCGCGCTCCGGCTCGAAACGTCGGACGATGATACTCCAGGCAGCGTCGCTTGAGAGCGAATCAATCATCACTCATCGGGCGCCCCGCCCTCAGGCTATTCAAGAACCATGCATGCAATGCATGTGTGCATGTTCACGGATGGAGCCCGCGACCGAACATGCGGGCACAGAAGGAGCGACGACATGACAACGCTGTTCACGTCTGGCAATCCGCTAAGGGATAACACGTTGACGACCGCCACCGCTACAAAGGTCACCACGCCAGCGGCGGAGGCGCCGATCGATACGAGCGCGTTGGCCGATGACGCTTATCTCGCCGAGCGGCTAGACGCCGAGCGGCTGGATCGGCAGGCGCGGCGGATCGCTACCATTGTCGCGTCGGCGCTGCTCGTCGCCGCCTTCGCAACGGGCGCTGCGACAATTCTGGTGCGGCGCTACGCGAAACAGCGCGGCGAGGCCGCCCTATAGGGCCGCAGGGCGACATGCTCGCGGCTCCGCTACCATCGCGGAGGGAGGGCGCCATGTTCGAGCGTATGCTTGCCGCAGTTGATGAGTCAGCGCGCGCGGAGCAGGTCATGCGCATGGGCCGCGCTCTGGCGCAGGATTCAGGTGGCGCGCTGATCGTGCTGCGGGTGCGTCCGGACCCGCCAGTGCTCGACCGCGTGACCAACGGCGACGTGGCGCTGGCGGAGCAGACGGGCGCCCTGCGCGCAGCGGGCATCGCGGCCCACTATCTCGTGCACGCTGGCAGCCCCGAGCGGCAAATCATCGAGACGGCGCGTCAGCAGCGATCCACGCTGATCATCATCGCGGCGCGCGAGAATGGTCCGCATCTGGCGCCACGCCGACGCATGACGGACCGGCTGGCTGCTCGAGCGCCCGCGCCACTGCTGGTCATTCCAGAGGACAACTCCCAGGCGTCAGTGGCGTCAACGGACGTGGACGGGACTGAGTTCTTCGGCCCCGATGGAGCGCCCGTCCTAGTCGCACTGGATGGCTCACCCCTGGCGGAGCGTGCGCTGCCCTACGCGGCGGAGCTTGCGGCGCGACTTGGGCGCCCGCTGGCGCTGCTGCGCGTCGCCTCGCCACTGCGCTCGCAAGAACAACTCGCCGAGGCCTGGTCGTATGTGGAGAGCGCGCGGCGGCGTGTGCGTGAGCGAATCTCGCGTGATCTATCGATTGACGCGCAGGTGGTCGTCGGCGCGCCGATCGACGAACTGCTCTGGGCGGTCGAGGGGCGGAGAGCGTGCGCTATCGTTCTGACGGCGCGGGGTCAGCACGAGGGGCGTCCGCAGCGCGCTAGCGCCATCACGCTTGACGTAGTGCGCAAGCTGCGGATTCCCGCGCTTATCATTCCCTCGCCTGTGCTCGCATCTGATCCTCAGGTGGAATTGCAGCCAGCTAAAGGCCTTGGCGATAGGGCGCCATAGCGTCGTATGCTTCTGGCATGAGGCGCCAGGGGATGGCGCGGGTGCTGTGAGAAACGGAGCGGAAGCCATGGCACAGGCGGATGGTCACGTCATACTGACGCCACTCGACGGCTCAGAGATGTCGGAGTTCGCGGTTCCTTATACCGCTGAGGTTGCGAGGGCACTGGGCGCGACGGTTCTGATAGCGCGCATCGTCGAGCGCACGCGTTGGAGCGCCGCAAGCTCCGGCTACATGATGTCGCCAGGCGCCTATACGGAGCTGCTGGAGCTTGATGAGCGCGACGCGCAGGCGCAGACCCATCGCGTGGTCGAGCGACTGACGGCGCAGGGTGTGGCAGCGCGCGGCCTCGTGGAGGACGCCGACCTGCCCGCCGATCTCATCGACATCGAGAGGCGAGAGCATGTCTCACTGGTAGTCATGGCGACTCACGCGCGCAGTGGGCTCGCGCGGGTGACACTGGGCAGCGTCGCTGATCAGCTTGTGCGTCATGGCCGCTGCCCAACCTTGCTGGTACGGGCGCATGGCGCCTTGCCAGAGCGGCCAGCGCTTGCCCGCGCGCTCATCCCGCTGGACGGCTCGGCAGTGAGCGAGCTGGCGTTGGCGGAACTGGCGAACGTGGCGGGTACGCTGGTGAAGCAGGTCACGCTGCTGCGAGTCATCGGCCCGGAGGAGCGCAGCGGAGCCTCCGCCGAGGGACATCGCGCGTTGGAGGCGGCGCGTGAGCGGGTCGAGCGCGCGTCTGAGTCGCTGCGTGGGCAGGTCAAGACGCTCGTGATGTGGGGACAGGTCGCGCAGCAGGTCCTCGACGAATCGGCGCGCCACGATCTCATCATCATGGCGACCCACGGCGCGGGTGGCGCGACCCGCTGGGCATTTGGCAGCGTCGCGGATCAAGTTCTCAGTGAAGCGCAGGCGCCGCTGCTGCTCACGCGGCCTCATCACAAACCATAAGGCGACACGCATAGCTGTGTAGGCCGCCACGGTCAGCGGAAGGGCGACGAAAGTTTTACGCCATTTCACTGAGCGTGGCGGCTCGTTCTGTGACCCATCTCTCAATACGCGCCCGAGCCATGTGAAACGATGAAGACACAAGGAAGACACGAGCGGATGCAGGTCGCGCCTCTCACGGGATGACGCAAAGCGTGACATTGACGCCTGGCTTCGTGATGCGCATGTGATGACGAGCGCATATGTTGTGTGTGAACGCCATGGAAGGCTCCGCGCATCGGAGCGCGGCCAGAACCAGCATGGCGTCGCATCCCGGTAACAGGATGCGGTCACGGAAAGGAAGGACACGTCTATGGCAAAGGAACCGCGTGAGTTGACCTCGTGGGAACCGTTCGGCATGGTGACGCCGCTCCGTGAGGCGATGAACCGCCTGTTCGAAGACAGCTTCATCAGCCCTGCGCGCTTCGAGCCAATGTTTGGGCGCGGGCTCCCGCTCGACGTCTTCGAGGCCGATAATGAGTTCATCATTGACGCCTCGCTGCCGGGCGTGAAACCCGAAGACCTGAAGGTGAGCGCGACCGACGACAGCCTGACCATCCGCGCAACAATGAAACACGAGACGCACGACGAGCAAAAGGGCTCCTATGTGCGGCGTGAGCGTCAGGACGGCGAGGTCGTTCGCTCGATAGCGTTCGCCACTCCGATTGATCCGTCGAAGGTCAACGCCCACTACGAGCATGGCGTCTTGCGCGTTACGGCGCCGAAAGCCGAGGCCGCTAGACCACGACAGATTGATGTCACCGTGCACTAAGCTCCATCACACTGAACAAGGCTGATGAGGCCGCATCGTGACATCACGATCACGCGGGTGAGTGGCACGGTTCGCTCACCCGCGTCTAATAGATGTTGATAGATGCTCATAGATGCGAAGGACAACGGCAACGACGCGCCAGAGAGGGGTGTCGACATGTCACAACAACAACAAACGCCTGAACCAGAGCGCGCGCGGACTGATGCGGAGCCGTCGATGACGTCGCCTTCACTCTCCGAATTTGAAGCGCGTCAGGCGCATGAAGAGGCTCTGAAGCGCGCCAATCGTCCCGTGGCAGGCGAGGTGATGGCGGGAGCGCACGGGCGGGTCGAGGAGGAGACCCGGCGTTTGAGCGAGCGCATGACGCGCGAAGAGCAGGAGCGCCGTAAAGCGTTGGCGCTCGCCGATAAGCCAACTGCCGCATCCGCCCCCACCGCTGGCCCGGTGTCCGCGTCTGCGCGCCTCTTGCCGACGCCTGAGCGTATCCATTCGACGCTCGTTGCGCTAGATGGCTCGCCCTTCGCGGAGCGGGCGCTGCCCTATGCGGCGGCGCTGGCGCGCCTTACAGGTAGCGAGCTCATGCTTGGAACGTGCCTGCGCCGCGACGGGGCGCCAGTCGTCGAAGCCATCACGGCGCAGGCGACGGCGGGCGAGGCGCGCGACGGCGAGTCAGCCCAATTCTGGCGATCGCTCGTCAGCGCACGCGCCCAATTGCTGGCGGATGGCGTGACGACGCGTGCGAGCGTTGTCTATGCTCCAGACGCCGCCGATGGGCTAGTCGCTCTGCAAACGACGATTGGAGCGGAGGCGCTGGCCGTGGCGACGCACGCGCGCACAGGAATCGAGCGGGCGGCGCTGGGCAGTGTCGCGGATGAGGTGGCGCGTCGCGGGCGTGGGCTTACCCTGGTCGTCCCGCCATTCGCGCCAGAGGCCCCTCTGGATGGTGTCACGTTCGCGCGGGCATTGGTCCCGCTGGATGGCTCGGCGCTGTCTGAGCAGACCCTGCGCGCCATCCAGCCGCTCTTGCGGCGCGACACGACGGATGATACGTCTGGGCGGCGACATTTGAGTGAGCTGACGCTCTTCTTCGTCGCCGAAGACCATGCGCAGATCAGAGACGCGGAATATTACCTCGATGATCTGCGCGAGGCGTTGCTGCGCGAGGCGACCGCGCCAACAACGATCACCACGCGGGTGATCCTTGGCTCAGCGCCCGGCGCCATCGTCGCTGAGGCCGCCGGGAACTCCGCGACGGATCCTACCCCAGACGGGCGTCACGACCTGATCATCATGGCGACCCACGGGCGCAGTGGCCTCGGACGCTGGTTCTATGGCAGCGTGGCGATGTATGTCCTCGCGCATAGCGACGTTCCGGTGCTACTCGTACGCGCCAGCCAGACGCCATAGCGCGCCGCAGCCAGTACGGCGCTCGGGCGCGGTGTAGCCGCTGACCCGGTTCAACTGCGGATTCGCCCTCTGATCCACCATCTGGCGTCAGAGGGCGAATCCGCGTCTGCCGCCTGACGTGACGCCTCCTCCCGGTATCCCCTCGCATCCACTCACTATGCCACTTCTCCACAATGCCCCGCGCAAGATGACACGGTTCGTACACAGGGCGCTTGACGCGGGTAGCGCGCTCCAGCGACAATGCGGCAATGAAGCTGCGCGGCGGTTCGCGCGCCTGCAACTGCCGTGAACGCACACCTGTGATTCGTTGTCTAGCTGATGGGAGGCGAAGCATGCGCGACCGCGGAGGCAGCGCAGATCGCATGACCACGTCCCCGGGAGGTTCCTCTGGCTCGTCTGGCTCTCAACTCATCCGCATGCTGACTCTGGTGGGGCTTTCGGCGCTGCTGGTGGCGGCGCTCGTCGTGGTGGATCTGTTGGAGCTGAGCGCGCACAATCCTGTGGAGGCTCTCAGCCCGCACTATTACATGGCGTTGGGCAATTCGCTCTCATTCGGCTATCAGCCGAACTTCGACTTCAGCTCTGGCTTCGCTGACGTCATCGTCAACGATATGCGCAAGGCGAATCTCACTGGCCCAACGCAGCAGCCCGTGACCGAACTGGTCAATTACGCGTGCGCGGGCGAGACCACGGCGTCGATGATTGACGGAACCTGCGCGGCGCGGTTCGCGCACCACGGTTCCTATACGGGTCCACAGCTGCAGGCGGCGATCTCCTTCCTCAAGGATCAGCGTCATCGCGGCCGTGTCAGCCCGATTACGCTGGAAGTGGGTGTCAATGACGTCGAAAACGACTTCAATCCCGCCACCTGCACAGCCAACGCGAGCGCTGACGCCGATCTTGCCGCGATGGACGCCAACCTGACGGGAGTCATTCTTCCTGGCCTGGTTGACGCGCTAGGAACCCCGGTAGGCAAAAGTGCGGGTGACCTGCATCTGCTGAATTACTACAATCCCTACGCGCAGGTGTGTCCTAACTCCCCGACGTTTCTCCATCTGCTCAATGATCATCTGGCAGCCGACGGGGCGAAGTTCCGCATCCCCGTGGTGGACGTCTATAGCGCGTTCGGTGGCGACAGCGCGACCGCCAGCCATATCTGCGACTACACGTGGTATTGCGACCCGCGCTTCCATGACATCCATCCGACGAATCTGGGCTATCAGGTCATTGCGCATGCGGTCGAAACCGCGCTGGGTCTGCCCGGCTCGTCGCTGGCGCTCGGCTCGGCTCCCGCCCTATCCGCGATGGGATTCGCGCGCGAAGCGGCATTCTGGCGTGGCCCGACTGCAGCGCGCCAGGCATGAGGAAGCGCATCGACATGTGTTCGCCTGATCGAGGCGCTGGCTACGGGTTACGAGATTCACCTATCTGCTGGAGGGCAACATGGTCAATACCGCTCTACAACGGACTGATTACGTTCGGCTGATCGCACTGGGCATTCTGGTTATCCTCGAAGGTCTGGCAGTCGTGAGCACAGTGCTCAACATTGTGTTTCTGCCACTCGGCACGATCTATCCGAATGTGGATTCTGTCACGATCCTTGTGCTGCCCGTCATCATCGGCCTCGTCGCGCACAGGGTGGAGGCTGCCATCACGCTCACCGTCCTGCCCTTCTTCATCCTGGCGCTGGTCTACACGTCGGTGTATGCGCCAGTATGGAATATAGACCTCTTCCAGTTGGGTACGCTGGCTGGGCGTGTCGCGGGCGCCACATTCCTGCTGGGTGGGCTCGGGACATTCGGGTGGATGGTGCGGCGGGCAATCATGCGCGCCTCACAAAAGGGGGTGTGAGGGAACATGTAGTGCGAAAGTGGAGCGCTAGCGTGGAGCGCTGCGCAGGCGACCGAAAAGAAGGAAACAGAGGAAACTGAGGCGCCTAAAAAGGTGGCTGTGCAAGCGCGCGCTGGAATGGTCTGGCGCTGCAGCGGGCGCAGAGCGTGTAGGTCTCGGTGTGCGTAGGCAAGCGTGGCGAAGCGCCCAATGAGAGATGGGTTCGAGTCGGCTCATCGCGACGTTGGATCGTGAGCGTCCGGACATGGGTGGGGCAGAAGGGACGCCCACAGCCCTCACAGGCTACAGTCGCTGGCTGGCCACAGTCTTTGACATGACATAGCGCTTCATCCGGTTGCGCCGCCATTGTAGACCTTCCTTTACCCAACAGGCGCCACCGCGCGCCTTGCCGCTTCCGCGCGCGTGCGACGCGAGACTTCGATGACCCGCGAAAAGGCAGAAAGGTCAGGACGCGCGCGTCCTGACCTTTCACTACTTCGGCGCCACCCGCACGCGAGTGATGCGCCTGATGTCGGCGGGGCCGACTACCACTGACCACCGCGCGAGTAGTCGTCGCGGCGACCGCCGCCACCGTAGCCGCCACCAGAAGAGCGGCCACCACCACCGTAGCCGCCACCAGAGCGGCCGCCAGCGGGGCGCTCTGCGGCTTCGTCGAGTCGCAGCGCGCGATTGCCGAGCATCGTGCCGTTGAGGCCAGCAATCGCGTTGCGCGCCTCATCTTCGGTCGACATCTCGACGAACCCAAAGCCCTTGCTCTGACCGGTGTTGCGATCAGTAATTACACGAGCGTCAACAACAGTGCCATACGCAGCAAACATCTGATGCAGCTGCGCGTCGTCGGTAGCATAGGGCAGATTCCCTACGTAAATGCGAGTGCCCACAAAGGCTCCTTCAAACACACGGTATGGAGCGTCTGAGTAGGCGCGACATACCTTCCGAACAGTAACCAGTCAACCAATGCGCCACTCGCCTCGTAACAGGGGAATCAGCGGGAACCACTTGATCAATTCGTCCTGATTCCAATGGGTTCCCTGCAAGAGGTGGGTACGAGATCAACTACCCACATACTATATCACATAACGCCGTAGAAGCGTCGGGGGCGGGTCCACAATCTTCTGTACTTTGAATGCAGCGTAGAATGCAGCGAATGCCGCTTGGGAGGAAGGCGACGCCTCTCTGGTAGACTGGGAGTCATCACGACCACCATCACGCTGGAGAGGGCAGCTATGACCCACTACCAGGGTAGCTTGGACACCAGGAGGCTGCAATTGTTGTGCAGCGATCGTCAATTGGCCGGGTTCGAAAGCAAGCGTTATCGCTGTGTTTTGCCGCCAACACCGGGCGATGTTCGACTTTCAGCAAGTCGGCTTCACCACATCTGCGGATGCGGAAGAACCAAACTCCGAACGCTACCTGGAGCAAGATGACACGTCGGCAGGGGCATCTGGCCGTAAGAGGAGCAGAGATGGCTAATGAACTTCGGGTGACGCTTGAAATCGGACCGAAAGGCAAGAAGGTGGCGGCAGTGGCGCCGGATTGGCCTGGTCTCGAGCGCGGCGGCAAGACCGGGGAGGCCGCGATTGAAAGGCTGCAATCTTACCTTCCACGCTATGCGCAGGTGGCGAAGCTGGCTGGGATGGAGGCGGAGTTTGCAGCCATCACCACAGTTGACGCGGTTGAGCGCTATCCGGGCACAGGCTCAACCGACTTCTGGGGCATCTCGTTCGCGTTTTCGGGCATCGATCGACAGGACCTATCGCGCGAAGACTTGGAGCGTGAACTGACCCTGATGCAGGCATGCTGGGCGTTTTTCGATGGCGTGCGTTTGCGCGTGTCGGCTGAGATGCGGAAGGGGCCGCGAGGGGGAGGGCGTGATCGCGATCACATCGTCGGTCATGCGATTCGCACCGAGCAGGACTGGGCAGGGAAGGTCGGGGCGCTCACTCCCCAAACTCGCCAAGACGCCCTGCTGATCGACGAGGGGCTGCAAACGCACCGCGACGCCTATCGCAACGCCATTCGCGCGTACCATTCGGAGGGCAAGATGGCCCGCACCTGGCCGCTCCGGTATCTGATTCGGCACACCGCATATCACACGCTGGATCACGCCTGGGAAATGGAAGACAAAGACCTGACCGTCGGCGTCTGATAGGGCGGCATGTTCGATGTGGTTCTCGTCTTCCAGGGATCGCGTGTCTACCAGAGAGCAAAGTACAGAACCTTCTGGATGTGGTCGGCGTCGCGGGCGCCGGGGCGGCAAACGCGCGATGTCATAACGTCATGATGTCATCTGGGCGCCGTCCAGTGGACGTTCCGGCCAACGCCAGGCAATTCAGTGCGAGAATTGGGCCTAGATGTGGTACGCTAAGATATATGGCTGTACAGTACGGCGAGCGATGCGCGCGGGCGTGCGCGTCACGCGACGTCGACGATGGCAGCGAAAGAAAGGAGAAGCGGGTACGGCGGAGCGTCTTTGTCTAGATCGTCCGCCCGACCGCGCCAGCGAAGCGTGAGTCAAATTGTGATCCGAGAGGGCGACTCATTTGAAGTCGCGTTGAAGCGATTCGCCCGTAAAGTCCAGCAGGATGGCATCCTCTCTGAGGCGCGTCGCCGCCAGCGCTACGAGCCGCCGAGCATGCGCCGCAAGCGCCAGGCCGAGGCGCGCGCGCGCAAGGCGCGCAAGCGCCAGGCGAAGATGGCGGCGCGCGGCTACTAGCCGCCGCTACACCTCAGCGCGCCGGGGCGCCGCGACGGCTACCCCCAACCGCTGCGGCGCGCCCATAAGCTTATATGCAGCAAGACAGCAGGAACGAGACACCGTGTCTCGGCTCCTGCTGTTGTGCTATCCGCGACACCGCATCGTCGTCGCGCATGCCGCCGCGCCGCACATGGATTAGCCGCCGAGCAGCCGCCAGCGGGCATCGATTCCAGGTGGTCGGCCCACGACGCCCTCTAAGGCGAGTGGAGAGCGCTCTGGCGCCACGGCGTCCGCGGCGCTTTCCGCCACCCGCTCCGCGCGCCCTTCGCGCTCCAGCTTGAGCAGTCCGGCCAGCGTCGAATACGCCGCTACGGGCCACATCTCCGGCGCGACATCCGTATAGATGCGCGCCACCAGGTCGCTCACGCGCTGCCCTTGCGGGCTGTCGCCATCGTTGAGCGCGGTGAGGAGTTGACGCTCACGCTGCTCGCGGTGGGCGATGTAGCCTTCCAGCAGCGCCCGCGTATCCTCACGCGCTGGGCCATGCCCGGGCGCCAGCAGCCGCGTATCGTGTGGATCGAGCGTGAGCAGACGTCGCAGCGAGGCGAGGTAGTCGTTCAGGTCGCCCTCGGGCGGCGCGATGACCACCGTTCCGGCGCCCGCCACCAGATCACCCGCGAAGATCGTTCCGGCTCCCTCCAGCAGAAAACACAGGTGATCGTAGCGATGCCCCGGAGTGAAGAGCGCCCGCAACTGCCGGTCACCCAGATGCACCAGCGCATTGTCGGCCAGGGTAGCGTCGGCGACGGGCGTTCCTTCGCGGCTATAGGCCCAGACCGGCGCGCCCGTCAGCGCGCGCAGCCGCGCCGCTCCCGCGACATGATCGGGATGCCCATGCGTCACCAGCAGCGCCCGCGCGCCACCATGCTCGCGCGCCGCCGCAGCAACCGCCGCCAGATGCGACTCGATCTCTGGCCCGGGGTCGATCACCACGCAGCCCTCCGAGCCTGCCACGATATAGGTGTTCGTTCCTTGCAGCGTCATCGGCGACGGATTCGGCGCCAGAATGACCGAGACTCCCTCTGGAAGCGACATCGCAGCCTCCTTAGCGCCACTCACACGCCGCGCTATGTACAGTCATTTCGGCGTGCTCAGCCTCTGAGTGGCCTCACCTCAGTATCTCGGCGGGCGCCTGCCGCTGTCAATGGAACTCGCCGCCGAGTAGCAGACCACGATGTCTGAACGGGGCGCCGCATTATCCTGAGCGGAGAGGGAACAGTGGCTGTGTGTTATCATCAGCGGATGAATACTTCCAGAGATGAACGACTGGCGCACGCCGTCACGCTACGCGAGCATGGCCACCTTGAGCAGGCGCTCCCACTGTTGCTGAAGCTGCGGGCGGAGTTCCCTGATGACGCGCAGATTGCTGTGCAGACCGCGTGGGTCCACGATAGCCTGGGGCTGGAGGAGGAAGCGGTCCCGCACTACGAAGCGGCGATCGCGAGCGACCTCCCGGATGAGCAGTTGCGCGGCGCGCTGCTCGGTCTGGGTAGCACCTACCGCACGCTGGGCCGCGACGCAGACTCCGACCGCATCCTGCGGCAGGGCATCGAGCGCTTCCCAGACTTCAAGGCGTTTCGGGTGTTCCATGCGCTGCTGACCTACAATCTCGGCCAGCCGCGCGCGGCCATCGAGCAGTTGATCTCTGTGCTTGTGGAGACGACATCAGACCCCAGCATCCAGCGGTACCGCAGGGCGCTCTCCTCATATGCCGAGGACCTGGATCGCAGCTGGCTCGCCTGAGGCTCACAATTCGTTAGTCACAGAGCGCCGCCAGGTCGGCGCGCAAAACGTCCACCTGATGCTGTGTAAAGCGATTTGGCGGACGTTTCCGTTGGCTGTGGCTGAGCGCACGCGTGTTGATGAACAGGCTAGCAAAGCGAATGCTTCGCTCGGCGTCGGCGGCAAGCGGGATCACATCCGCATAGCCATGGAGCAGTGGCGGCAGGAGCGTCGCCGCGAGGTATTCGCCATCGCGCATGTGGAAGTGGGCGAGGTCATACCAGCGACTCCCGCCGCGCATCTCGCCGAAGTCGATGACGCCCGTATATGCGCCATCGCGCTGATAGACTGCCGTGGCGTCGAAGTCGCCATGTGCGAGCCAGCTCTCTCCGTCATCCAGCCACGTCGCGTGTACGGCGAGCGCCTGTTCGAGTCGCGCGACATCCTTGGGGCGCAGCGTAGCCGTGTCCGTGAGGAACGCCAGATCGGCTGTCCACGCCTCCAGCATGAATGCTCGATTGGTAGATAGGGGCGCCCGCAGCCTCTGGAGGCCCGGCGCGCGAGCTATCCAGCCAAAGCCATCGACCTGAACACTGTTGATGCGGGCAAGGTCCCGGCCAGTCTCGACCATAATCGCATCGAGCGCTCGCGTATCGAGATGCGACGATTGGCTAAGCGGCGCGCCTGGAATCTCCGTCACAATCGTGACTGAGCGCTGGAGCGGTTCATAGAGCGGCTCATAGAAGACGACTTCGGGAGCATTGACGCCAAGCGCGCGCATCCGCTCATGCGCGACAACCTCAGGACCGAAGCTCGCTCCCGCCTCTGGAAGGATGCGAAGATAGAAGGTCTTGTCCTGCGCAAGAACGCGGTAGACTTTGGTAGAGACGCCCTCGGTGACCCGCTCTACCTGAGTCACGTTGGACGCGAAGACACGTCGCAGAAGCGGCGCAAGGAGGTCACGCTCCGAGGGTTGGCCCGCCATGGCAAAGCTCCACTACTCCCACGGTAGCAGGATGACATCCTCGTCGTCGCGGCGCTCGACACGAGGCATGATGGTGCGCGGAACCTTGCCGGCGAAACGCGCCCGCGCTTCGTCCATCGTGGCGAGTCCGCTCAGTTCACGGAGCTGATGGATGGTAGCGAAAACCAGCGGAAACTCGCCCCGCTCGTAGCCCGCCAGCGCATCTTCCGGCAAGACCCACGCGCTGTGCGTCACTTCCAGGTTGTCATGGGCTGGCTCCTGCCCATCAGGCGCCTCAACCAGAAAGAAGTGCGTGTCGAAGCGCTTGGGCCAGGCTTCTGGCGTGATCCAGTGCGCCCAGTGCAGCAGGATATCGGTCGCCAACGTGATGCTCTCGCGCTGCGCCACCTCCAGCAGCGTGGTCGTTCTGCCGTTCAGTCCGTCACGAAAGGCGGCGAGGCGCGCCAGATCGGCCGTCGCCACCCGCAGTGGCTCACCATCTCTGCGCGCCACCAGCGCCCCAGCCTCCTCGAACAGCTCGCGGATCGCCGCCACGCGGAAGCCTGAGCCGAGCGTTGTCGGCCCTTCGTCCACCGCCACGCAGACACCGGGCGCCCGCTCAGCGGCGCGGTCCGCGTCACTCACCGAGCCGCCGGGAAAGACGTAGACATCAGGTACGAACTCGCTTCGCACATGGCGCCGCACCATGAAAACTTCGATGCCGCCAGCCGCACGCTCACGCGCCATCACCGTTGCGGAAGCGGGCCGCGGCGTCACAGGCGCCAACGACGAGATACGATCAGCGTCTGAGCGTGAGGACATTGCGAACTCCTTCGTGCGACCGAAACGACCGAAGCCAGCGTATCACATCGCGCCTGGCGCGTCTCACCGGACCTCGCATGGTCAGACCGCCTCTGCCGCCTCTGCCGCCACGGGCGCGTCGGGCGCGTCGGGCGCGTCGGGCGCGTCGGGCCGTCCCACAGGCGACCCACTCCGTAACTGCCTCCACAGCGCATCGTCACTATCGCTGGACACGAAGCTCGTGATCAGCCATGTCCACTCCGCGAGCAATTCTTGCGCATCCGGACGCGGACTCGCCAGGGCAAAGCGCAACACATGCAGCAGTGCGCGCACGCTATGAAACCGCGCCTCCGGCCAGGTGGCGCATCCCTCACGCGCATAGGCGCGCCAGAAAGCCCGCGCGGCGCTCACCCCGGGACGCGCATTCCCGGTGTCGAACCACGCCATCGCCAGCAGCTGCGCCAGACATGTGCCTACGTCGAACCCCAGCGGACGCCATGCGAAGGTTTCGAAGTCGAGCACAGTTGTCGTGAGACGCGAATCCAGAAGCACCTGGCCAGGGTGAAAATCGCCATGCGAAGGCGCCCGCTTCTCTTCCGGTGGATGGTCGAGCGCCGCGGCCTGATCGAGGGCAGCGGACAGGCCCTGGTGGCGTGGGAAAGACAGCCGGAGATCCTCGATCAGGCTGTCAAATGGCTCGTCCATCTCTATTGGTGGCGGAAAGTCTTCCTCAACAGCAATCGTGGTGGATTGCAGACGCGCGAGCCAGCGGGCAGCCGCTCGGGCAGCTGAGGTAGCGCGTGCGGCCGATGTCTGCGGATTCGCCAGCAGCGCCCGCAATGTCGTTCCCAGGACTTCCGGCTGAGCCATCACGCCTTCATCGAGGAGAGCGCCAAGTAGTCGCGGCGCCCGGTAGCGCGACGGAGCGCACATGCCCGCCCGCGCCAGCGTCTCCAGCGCTTCGATCTCGGTTCCGTTCCGAACGTGCGGCCCCGCCTTGACCACAAGCCGAAGCGTGACCGGGCGGGACGCGCCCACCTCACGATAGGTCAGCTGGCAGAAGACGACCTTGGAGCTCCAACG
>DASQSS010000382.1:0-15966 GCA_035642255.1 Ktedonobacterales bacterium
GACAGCGGAGCGTCCCTTTGTCCTGCTCGCCCAACAGAGCCTTTTCGATAGCTCGCGAGCGCCGATGGGTCGCCATACGGTCTGGGCCTACTGCCATACACCGGCAGGGTCCGACCTGGACATGACCGAACAGATCGAGCGCCAAATCGAGCGATTCGCGCCAGGCTTCCGTGACCTCATCCTGGCACGCCACAGCTTCACCGCGACCGAGATGGAGGCCTATAACCCAAACTATGTGGGTGGTGACATCAACGGTGGTGTGCAGGATCTCTTCCAGCTCTTCACGCGACCCGCTGTCACGCCAAATATCTCTAACCCCTATGCGACGCCTGTGGATGGACTGTACCTCTGTTCATCGTCCACGCCTCCTGGGGGCGGGGTGCATGGGATGTGTGGCTACTTCGCCGGGCGCGCTGCGGCCCGCTATCTGGCGCGTCGGCGTCCGCTTCCACAGCCCATGGCGCGCGCTCTGGAAGCCGGACAGACGGAGGCGACTGTTATCGAGGAGCCAGCGTCATGATGCGCAAGCTCTCGGCCTACCTGAGCTGGCTCATATTCCTGGTCTGTCTCGCGGGGATCATCGCCGCGAATGTGCTCTTTGCTCGGGTCAACCCACGGGACCATTCAAGCCTGATCCTCACGCTGTCATTCCTGGCATTTCCAGTTGTCGGAGCCATCATAGTTTCGCAACGCCTGAAGAACACTGTCGGTTGGATATTCTGTGTCATCAGCCTGGGCACGGCGATCACCTCATATAGCGCCGCCTATGTACAGTTCGCTCTCCATACGCACGCCGAAGCTCAGATCACAACGGGAATCGTCGACCTGATGGGCGGCCTGGTCTGGCCAGTGAACCTCGCGATGGGGGTGCTGCTGCTGTTTCTTTTCCCAGATGGCCAGGCGCTGTCACGACGCTGGGCCGTGGCTGTCTGGGCGATGCTCATGGACCTCGTTATCGTCGTCACTGGTCAGCTGGTGTACCCCGGCTCGCTAGAGTCCAGTGCGCTCGTTCCCAACCCAGCCGGTGTGCCTGCGCTCGCGGGCTACTCTGAGTTTGCGATGAATCAAGCCTATCTGCCGTTGCCCATCTTCGCGTTCCTCGCCGTCATCTCGCTCATTCTGCGCTATCGGCGGGCGGCGACGTTGCAGCGCCAGCGGATCAAGTGGTTTGTCTTCGGCGCGGCCATCATGGTCGTTGTGATCACTGCTGGCTTCACCGTCAGCAGCGTCATCGCGACCGGCCCGAGCGATCCAGTCGCGAACACGGTTGGAAACACCGCATTCGCCGTCGGAATCCTTGCCCTGCCGATTGGCGCTGGAATGGGCGTACTGCGTTATCAGCTGTACGACATTGATATCCTGATCAAGCGCACGCTGGTCTACGGCTCACTGACCGCCATCCTCGCCGCCCTCTACTTCGCCCTCGTCATCGGCGCCCAGACCCTCACCCACCAGCTGACTGGCCAGCAGGTCGCCCAGCAGCCGATCGTCATCGTCCTCTCGACCTTGCTGATCGCCGCGCTCGTCCAGCCGCTGCGCCGTCGCTTGCAGGGCTGGATTGACCGGCGCTTCTACCGCAGCCGCTACGACGCGGCCAAGACTGTCGCCGCCTTCAGCGCCTCCCTGCGCAGTGAAGTAGACCTGACGCAGCTCAACGAGCACCTGCTTGGAGTGGTCGAGGAGACGATGCGTCCGATGCATGCGTCCATCTGGCTACTACGAGACTCGGCCTTATCCTCATCGAACCAGGCGACGAGTGATGAGGCAAGGAGGCATCTCTAGACATGGAAACAACCGCGCCTCCTGAATCTATGAGTGAAGCAGACAGGGTGCGCGTCGCGCTGAGAAAGTCTAACCACTCTCCCATGGTGGCGCGCGCCATCTGCGCCATCATCATCGCGCTCGTACTCGTTCTTGATGTCGCAAGTGTCCCCGCTGCGTATGCGCTCATCCAGACACCGTGCGCGCCATGCGACCCCAATAGCATCCAGGCGACCACACTTCAAGTCCAGGGTCTGAACAAAGCGGGTGTGAGCCTGCGCTTTTACGCGCTCTTTACGGTCAGCGTCATCGTCGTCACTGAGATGACCTACATCGGCCTCGGCGTCCTGCTCTTCCTGCGGCGCTCGGATGATCGAATGACGTTGTTCACCGCGCTGGTACTTGTCACGTGTGGAGGAGCGGCGTTTACAGGCACTATGCATGCGTTCTCCAACGCCGGCGGATGGCTCTGGCTGATCACGAACGTCCTCAACATCATCGGGCAGTCCGCATTTATCATCTTTCTCTACGTATTTCCCACAGGCCGCTTCGTGCCACGTTGGATGATCGGACCCGCCGTCTTGTGGTGCGCGGCCTGGGTGATTCCGTTATTTCATAACTCAACGCTCAGCACGTTGGCGTCAGTCATGACGGATGGTCCAGTGTTCATCGCAATCATCTTGAGCATGATCGTCGCACAGGTCTATCGCTATCAACGCGTCTCATCGCCCTCCGAACGACAGCAGACGAAATGGGTCGTGTATGGGCTTGGCGTGGGACTATCAGCTTTCATCTCGATACTGGTGTCCTCGAATGTTATCTTGCCCGAGGACGTGAGGAATAATGCTGTCGCCGCGATGGTCGGCTCGTCAACAACATATCTGTGCTTCTTGCTGATTCCCATCGGCATTGTCGCCGCTGTAACGCGCTCACGCTTGTTTGACATCGATATCCTGATCAAGCGCACGCTGGTCTACGGCTCGCTGACCGCCATCCTCGCCGCCCTCTACTTCGCCCTCGTCATCGGCGCCCAGACCCTCACCCACCAGCTGACTGGCCAGCAGGTCGCCCAGCAGCCGATCGTCATCGTCCTCTCGACCCTGCTGATCGCCGCGCTCGTCCAGCCGCTGCGCCGTCGCTTGCAGGGCTGGATTGACCGGCGCTTCTACCGTAGCCGCTACAACGCGGCCACGACCGTCGCCGCCTTCAGCGCCTCCCTGCGCAACGAGGTCAATCTCCAGCAACTCAACGAGCACCTGCTCAGTGTTGTTCTGGAGACGATGCGCCCAACGCACGCCTCTCTCTGGTTGCGGTCTCCTGCGCAACGCGGGCAAAACGGCGACGTGGGGCGAACGAAGTGAAGCGCTACCAATCCACCATCTTCCAGATGCCTGGCTGCACGGCGCCCGCCTCCACGCCAATCTCGGCATAGATGCCAACCGCCTGTTTCAGGTGTGCCATCGCGTCGTCGGTATGTCCAATGGCATGCAATAGATCGGCGACATTATTGTGAAGCGCAGCCTCATGATGACGGTCGCCCTGGGCCACCGTCAGCGCCAGCGCGGCCTCAGCCATTGGCAGCGCACGCTCAATCTGACCGGAGGCGTGCAGCGCAAGCGCCAAATTGTTGAGAGCGGCTGCCCGAGTCGAGACGTCGTCCAGACGTTCAGCGAGCTTCAGGCTCTCCTCCAGATGGCTCAGCGCGAGCGCCGAGTCGCCCTGGCTGTTCGCTAGCGCTCCGAGGATGTTGTGCGCCTGCGCAAGCGCCTGGAGGTCCGATGCGGCGGTAGCAAGGCGCAGAGCGCGCTCCGCATAGGTCCGCGCCTGCTCTGGCTCATCCAGGTGACGCGCCGTCAGGCTCCAATCAGCATAGATGCGCGCTTGCTCTCCCATAGTCGAAGCATCCGTGATGGCGACCTGACCGACTGCTTCGATAGCGTCCGCAAATCGCTGCTGGGCCGCCTCCCACTCGCCACGTCGTCCCAGAACCACTCCGATCCGGTGCAACACGCGCGCTAGAATGTCTCCTTGCGCGTGCGCCGCAGCCTCGGCATAGCTCGCGAGCGCCTGAGCGTAATCACCTTGCGATGTATAGGCGTCGCCGATTGCCTCGTGCAGCTCGGCGACATGAGGATAGCCTAGCTCCAGCGCGCGCTGGAAGTGGCGAATCGCATCGGCATGCGCGTACAACTCACGCGCGCGCCCGCCGGCGACCGTGTGCTGCGTCGCGGCGTTGGCATAGTCGCCCGCTGCGGCATAGTGCTGTGCGATTTGCGCCGCACGCTCGGCGCCCTGCCACTGACGATGACTCGCGGCTACCAACGCCTCCGCGGCGCGGCGGTGCAGCAAGCGCCTGCGCGCCAGGGTTGTTTCATCATAGGCGAACGCGCGCAGCTTGTCGTGCGTGAAGTCATAGCTGACCTCACCCTGGTGGGAGTCTGGCGCCTCGCGTATTAGCCCAAGGGTGAGAAGCTCGTCGAGCGCTCCGGCATTTTCCTCTTCGCTGCGGCCACTCACCTCCCGCAGGGTATCGAGGTCGAACGATCTTCCCAGGATGGCGGCGCTCGTCAGCGCCTGCCAGCCCGTCTCACTCAGCGCGCTCAGGCGTGAGCGCAGCAGGTCGTACACGCCAACTGGCGCTGTCCACTTTTCGGCAGCGAGCGGGTCAGCGCCGCTGGCAAGCGCCATGACGTACTGCGCGATGAAGAAGGGCAGCCCTTCCGTTTCCTGATAGAGCCGCGCCGCCAGGTCCGGCTCATGTCGCGTACGCGCGTCGCCCAGGTCATGCCGCACCCAGGAGCGCACATCGTCCTCCGCGAGACGCCCGAGCGCGATGTGCGTCGCACGGCCCTGTCGCTGAGTCTCCGCGAGCCAGTCGCGAAGCCGATGCCGCGTATCCACGGCGTCACTGCGCCATGTCACGACGATGCAGACGGACCGCTGCTCCAGGCGACGAGTCAGGTACTTGAGCGCATCGAGGGTCGCCTCATCCACCCACTGCATGTCATCCATGACGAGCAGGCCCGGCGGTGTTCCCGCCGCGCACGCAGCGAGCAGAGTCTCCCGCAGTCCCTCGAAGAAGCGGCTCTGAGCGCCAGGAGTGTCTAATGGCGCGGGCGTGGCGATACTTGACCGAGAGGCCGCTAACTCCGGCGCCAGACGGCACGCCTCACTGAGCCAGATGTCAGGGAGGTCGTGTAAGCGGGTCGGCGCGTCGACGCCGACCACGGAGCGCAACAGCGCCGCCAGCGGCGTATATGCCAGCGAGCTTTCGCCCTGATAGCAGCGCGCTACCCCCACGACTGACCCTTGCCGTCGGGCGTGCGCTATCAGCTCATCTGCAAGCCGAGTTTTGCCGATGCCCGCTTCTCCCTCGACGATCAGCGCATGGCCGCCATGCGCGCTTTCTTCGTAGACCCGCAGGGCTAGTTTCCATTCGACATCACGGCCGACAAGCGGCGCGACGGCCAGACGAGGCGCCTGGGACGCAGGAGACAATGAGCGAGGGGGCTTGGTGACGTGAACGATGGCGGCGCTCTGGTCCGGCTTCTCCGCTCCCCGGCGCTCGGCGACGGCCTCAGGTGGACCGGCAGCGCGGTGCGCCCGGATCGCTTCGTACAGGCGCGTTGTGACGGCAAGCGGCGCTGTCCCCAGTTCACGCTCCAGCGTCTGCGCGCACACCTCATACTGCCGAAGCGCCGCGGCGCGTTGTCCCGTCCAGTCATAGAGGCGCATCAGGAAGCGGCTGGCCTGTTCATTGAGCGGGTCGAGCGCGAGCCACCTTCGCGCGGTTGTGATGGCCTCGCTGAGATCGCCAACGAGGATGTATGTCCGCGTGAGCGCGCCAAGCGCCGTCCCAAGCTCATCGCGCAGCGACTGCCGTTGCGCGAGCTGCCACTCCTCGAAATTCATGCTATCGCGCAGCGTGAAACCCGCCAGGAAGTCGTCGCGATAGAGCGTCACTGCCTTCTGAAGTGGCTCCAGGCAGGAGGCGCACACTTCCTTCTCGGGGTGGTCGTGCGTGCGGCGTTGCGCGAGCAGTCGGTGAAATTCAAGCGCGTCAACCCACAGTGGTGTTGGCCCCGCAAGCGACAGCCGGTCCCGCTCAATCGAGAGGTAGTTTCCGCCGAGCGCTTTATTCAGCACGGAGAGCGTACGCCGCAACGCCGCGCGTGCGCGTGTCTGGTCGTGCTCTGGCCACAGCAACGCCGCAATGGTGTCCCGGCTGCGCGGTTGCGCCTCGATAGCAAGGTAGATCAGCAGCGCGGTCGCCTTGCGCGTATCAACTTTGATCGCGCTGCCTTGATATTCAATGGAAGGTGTTCCCAGCGACCAGATCACCAGCTCGGCCATTACCTGCCTCCATTTCTCTGTGAGTATAGAGGGAGGTCAGTATGGCAGCAAGTCAGGACTGTCGCTTGCCGTGAGAAGTCAGCATTTTCACGTAGTCGCAAGTGAGCGCGACCACTCGCCCATCACGAACAACGCGCAATGCGAGAACCCGCTCGCTCAACCACGTAGCGCGGATGAGCGAGCGGGGTTGTGCGATCGGGTGTGTCAAGTCGGGGGCGCCTAGCCGACGAAAGACTTGACTGCCGCGACGATGTGTTTGGCGCTAATGCCCGCAGCATCCATCAGCTCGTCCGGCTTGCCAGAGCCAGGCATGCTGTGGACGGCAAGCTTCACAACGCGTGGCAGGCCGGCTGTCGGTGGCTTGCCCTCCACGCCGCTGAATGCCTCCAGCACCGCGTCGCCGAGGCCGCCTTCAATCCAGTGATCTTCGACGGTGACGATGCGGCCACCGGTCGCCTGGGCAGCTGCCCGCAGCGTAGGCGCATCGATGGGCTTGACGGAATAGGCGTCGATCACGCGAATAGTGATGCCCTCGGACTTCAACTGGTCATAGGCTTTGAGCGCCTCATGGAGCGTGATGCCAGCGCCAACGACCGTCACCTGGTCGGCGTCTGACTGGCGCAAGACCCGGCTGCCACCAATCGTGAACGACTCAGTCGCATCGTAGAGCACCGGTGTCTTCTCACGCGTGGTGCGCAGATAGACGATCCCCTGCTGATCAGCCATCAAGCCGACAAGCTGCGCCGCCTGATTCGCATCCGACGGGTACAGCACAGTGCTGCCGAAGACCGCGCGCATCATCGCCAGGTCTTCGAGCGCCATCTGTGACGGACCATCTTCGCCAATCGAGACACCCGCGTGCGAGCCACTCAACTTGATATTCGCTCGGGAGATGGCCGCCATGCGGACGAAGTCGTACGCCCGCGAGAAGAACGCGGCGAAGGTCGAGGCGAACGGCTTGTAATCGCGCACCTGCATGCCCACGGCTGACGCGACGAGCTGCTGTTCGGCGATGTATTGCTCGAAGTAGCGGTCGGGATACGCTTTGGCGAAGTACTCAGCGTACGTCGAGTTGCTGACCTCGCCATCCAGGCCCACGACGTCTGGCCGCGCCGCGCCGAGCGCTTTGAGCGCGTCACCATAGGCGCTGCGCGTGGCGGCAGTCGAGCCCTTGTCATACGTCGGCAGTTGGAGCGCCTTCTTCTCTCCATGCGAGGCAGGGACGCCATTTTCGGGCTTATGCACAACGACACTGATGTGGCGCTCGCCGCCCAGCTCCTTGATAGCGCGCTCAGCCATATCGGCGGGCAATGCCTTGCCGTGCCAGTTCTCCTTGTTGGCGATCTCGCTGAAGCCGTGGCCCTTCTCGGTGCGCGCCACGATCAGCGTCGGCTGCTCGGTCTGGGCGGTCGCCTCGGCGTATGCGTTGTTGATCTGATCGAGATCGTGGCCGTCAATCTCGATCGCGTGCCAGCCAAACGCGCGCGCGCGAGCCGCGTAGGCGTCGCCGTCCCAACCTAGCATGGTCTGCCCACGCTGACCCAGACGATTCATGTCGAGGATAGCGACAATGTTGCTGAGCTTGTAGAAGCCACCCAACTCCATCGCTTCCCAGTTGGAGCCTTCGGACATCTCGCTGTCGCCCAGCACGACCCAAACGTGATAGGGCAGCTTGTCGAGATATTTACCCGCGAGCGCGATGCCCACGCTGATCGGCAGACCCTGTCCGAGTGAGCCGGTCGCCACGTCCACATATGGCAGCACAGGAACGGGATGCCCCTCGATGCGGCTGCCGAACTTGCGCAGAGTCAGCATCTCCTCATCCGAGATGGCTCCAGCGGCCTTGTAGACCGAATAGAGCAGCGGAGCCGCGTGGCCCTTGGAAAAGATCAGATGGTCGTTCGTCGGCGCCTTCGGCTGCTGAAAGTCGTAGCGCAGGTAGTCCTGCAACAACACAGCCATGAGGTCAGCCGCCGACATGGACGACGAAGGATGCCCCGACCCAGCGGCAGTCGTGCTGCGGATGCTATCCACCCGTAATTGCTGCGCTAGCTCATGCCATTGCTCAGTCGCGCTCATACATTCCTGCACTTTCTTTCACTCGCGCAGAGACCCGCCGCGTCGGCTGAGCCTCTGGATTCTGCTCGGTATTCGCTGCATTTCCGATACCAACGTCTCACGGCGACTCAAGCGCGCTCAAACGTCATCTGATCTGGGCGTATCCTGCTCAGCCGCCTCAGCCTTGTCGTCTGTGCGCCGAGCGCGCTGAAGTGTCTGCTCGACGATGGCGGGCAGGTCGGCGGCAAGCTTCGAATTCGCGATGACGCGCGTAGCGCCTGCCGCGCGGGCCTGCGCCTGGGTCTCGATGTCAACATGCGACCCATAGGCGATGATGGGCAGTCCAGCGGCGCGCGCGGAGGCAATGGCCTCGCGCCAGTCCTTCGCCGGTGCGGCAGTATTGACCAGACCGATATCGAACCGCTCGGCGGCCAGGCGTCGCGTCCATTCACCTGCCTGGCGCACAGTTGTCGTCGTAATTGCCATGTGCTTCAGTGTGGCGCTCACTTTGACCGAGAAGAACAGGTCGGGGTCGAGGAGCAGCGCCCGTCGCCCGGTGTCAGGCGCCGAGGCTGCGGGCGTATCAGCTTCGTTCATCGCACACCGCGCTTCTCAGTCATCGGGTCAGTCATCGGATCGCTCGTAGACGGGCCGGCGGAACTGCTCGCCCAGCTCTTCGTTGATGATACGCGGGTCGCGCCACAAGTCCGGCGTCAGAATATGTTGGCCGCCCTGGCAGTAGCCATGCGAGCACGTCCGCTCATGGCTCGTTTCGAAGATGAGATTCTCGTTCTCGACCGTGAGCCAGATGTGCCGTCGTGAATAGCCATCGCCCCACTTCAACAGCAGCCCGCGGTCGTATTCGTCGAAGCGTCCCAGGCCGTAGAGGTAGTCACGATTGAACTTGTCCAGAATGTCACGCACATGGCTCTGATTGACGACCTGCGCCACATCCGGCGCCATCTGTGTCGTCGCCGCGGAATCCAGGTCTTCGGAGGGAATCGTCAACTGTCGGGATGACTGCTGCGCCTCGCGAATCATCTGCGTGATATTTTCCGCCTCGTCGTCGCGCAGCCCGCGTGACTGTCCGAGGATCTTCCCGCTCGCCTGTCCGTTGTCGTCTGCGCCGGTCGCCATTGCGCCTCTCTCCTCTGGATGATGTCGCGACACACGTCTCTTATCACTCCACTCTTGTCACTCTACCATCCGCAGACGCGAAGCCGCCAGAATACCAGACATGCAGTGAAGCGCTAGCGCACAGCCCAGACCTCGGCCAACCCGTTGCTCAGGCCAATGCCAAGCCCCAGACCTTCTGGACCATCGTAGAAGCTCAACGCGCTGATCTCATCGCCAGCTTGCCATTCCTGCAGTTCTCCACCAGTCGTAGTATCGAAGAGTTGCAGTCGGCCACTCTGGGCGAGGGCAAGCCGGCTGGCGTCGGAGGAAAGCGCGAGCCGAGCATCGGTCGCGAGGACTCCTACCTCGACGAATCGGCTCATACGCTTGCGAAAGTGAAACAGCCGCACTTGTCGCCCATACGAGCCGACGGCGACCCAGCCGAGGTCAGGCGTCGCGGCGATTGGGAACTGGAGTGTGCCCGCGGGCTCGATGAGACGACCAACTACTCGTGGTCCGCTCGGACGCAGAGCGCCAGTGCGACGATCAAGATCCCATAGCTGTACGGTATTGGCGCGCCCGACGCCCGCCACGCGTCCCGTCGAGTAGGTCAGGAGTGAATGGCCGTCCACAGAGAGCCGACGCGCATGAACACGCCAATTCTCGTCTGGCGGCTCCCGCAGCCATCCGACCGAGCCATCCTCCTTGCAACGAATTGGTGTCAGCCAGGCGGCGCTCACCGGAGCGGTGAGTGGACGTGAATACACCACAGTCGCTCGTCGGCCGTCGTCCGCCCAGCGAAACGGGTCGTCGTCGGCAAGCGCGAGGGGGGCGTCCGGAGTGGCCAGGCGCACATGGGGCGAGCCGTCATACAGAATGGCGTCCATCGCGCCCGACGGCGCGCTAATGGCGGTGTTCCATAGTGTTCGCCCATCCGGAATGCTCCACACCCGCGTTCCGAGAGAAAAGCCCCATGCGCAGGCCAGTCTTCCCTGCGGTGAGAGGCGTAGCGACTGAAGCGCGCCAACCCGCTCGTGCGCGCCGAAGGCCAGCGCGCTCACGACTTCGCCGCCGCGCATGGCTATGATGGTCAGGCGCCCATCGAGTTGACCCAGTCCACACAGCTCGCCGCCATAGGAGAATGCGATAGCGGCTACCGGCGAGGCGTCAAGCCCACTGAAGCGCCGCTCCAGCCGAACCTCGCTGACGCCGCGTGTGGCGCGCAGTCCCGCGCGCGGACGAGGGGCTTCGGCGGGCGCCGTCCGTGGTGTGGAGGTAGGCGCGTGCCCATCGGACCGCAGCCCGGCATCGTAAGCGCGGCGGCGATCAGCGTCACTGAGCGTCTGGTATGCGGCGTTGATCACCTGCATCTTATTGAGCGCGTCCGGTCCGGCGACATCAGGGTGATAGCGCCACGCGAGACGGCGGTACGCGAGCCTCAGCGCCTCCTCATCCGCAGTGCGGTCGACTTCGAGGATCGCGTAATAGTCCAACTCATCTGCTGCCATGCGCCACCCGGGCGGCTGCCCTCATCTCATGGTTGACACCTGCTCAGCGCGGCCGTCCAGCCATTCGCGGCGCAGCGAGCATTCTCGACGTTTCACTTAAGTATACGGTGGACGATCATGTTTGGCGCCAGAGGAGCGATATATCCTCGATATGGCGGAAGAACTACACAGCGCCATCTCGCGCTACAATACGGCACAGACTGCGACATCGCAGAGCCGATGGATGGATGCGCCTGCGACCATCGCGCTGACAGCAGGCGCGTCGAGGAGTACTCTACGATGGATGTATCGTCGGATGTGTCGCAGGCACAAATGCAGCCCGCGCCTGTGGCTTTTATACTGGACTGTGACAATACCCTGCTCGATAATGACGCCGTCAAAGCGGACATGGACGCAAGACTCAAGGCGCTGTTAGGCGAGTCGCTTACCGCACGCTTCTGGCATGTCTACGAGAGCGTGCGCCAGCGGGAGGGTGGCGTGGATCTGCCGATGACATTCACGGCCTTCCGTCCGGAGCTGCCCGACGATGCCACACTCGCCCAGGTGCGCTCCATCATCATGGACTACCCCTTCGCCACACGCGTCTATCCGACGGCTCCGGACACCATCGAGTACTTGCGCTCGCTTGGACTGCCTGTCATCGTCTCAGATGGCGATACCGTCTATCAGCCGCGCAAGATCATCCAGAGCGGGCTGGCCGCGGCCGTTTCCGAACAGTGGGTCGTCTACACACACAAAGAGGATCACCTGGAAGAGGTCATGGAGCGGTGGCCAGCGGACTTCTACGTGATGGTGGACGACAAGGCGCGCATTCTGGCTGAGACGAAGCGTCGCATCCCCGACCGGTTTGTCACCATCCACATTCTGCAGGGCCATTACTCGGGCGACGCCTACACGCCTGCGCCCGATCTGACTCTGCCCGCGCTTGGTGATTTGCGGTCGCTCGATCTGACGACATTACGCGCCTATCTGAAGCGCTGACCTGCACCCTGGTGAAACCTATGTGCGGCGACGCGAAGGCGCCACTGCGGCTGCGTGTCGAATCTCTCAGCGCACGCTCGTCGTCTCGGAGGAGTCACTGCTCGCCGCCACAGGCAGCGTGTCGCGTCGTCGCCGTGCGGCGATGATACGCAGCAGCACATCCACCATAAGAACGATGAGCGCGCCAATGGCAGGCACGACGTAGCCGGCGTAGGGAACGACGCCCAGATATGAACCGACGATATGGTCATGCAGCGCCATTGACGCGCCTGTCCATCCCAGCGTGAGCGCCGCCAGATCGAGCAGCACAGGGAGCCGCCCAATCAGTTCCGCGACGATGGCGCTGCCCACCATGAGGAGCGCAATGCTGATGAACAGGCCTATCGCCAGCAACTTCAGGTCGCCGCGCGCCAGTCCTCCGACAGCCAGGATATTGTCGAGGCTCATCGTCACATCCGCGACGAGAATCGTCAGCAGCGCCTGCCCAAACGACGGCTCTTTCGCGACGACGCCTTCGGCTGCGGCTTCTTCGTGCGTCGCTTCCTCGGCGTTGCGGCCCATGAGCAGCCGCGCCGCGATGATCAGCAGCACGACACCGCCGATAGCCTCGATCAACGGCAGCAGCAGGAGCAGCGTGGCGGCTGCGGCGAAGGCTACCCGCAGGACGATCGCGGAGCCGCCGCCCGCGAGAATCGCCAGCAACCGTCGCCGACGCGACAATCCCGACGCGGCTGCGCCAATGACCAGCGCGTTGTCGCCGCTGAGCGCCAGATCAACCAGGACGATGGCGCTGAGACTGCCAAGAAACTGAATCACTCGCGTTGCTCCTCGGTCTGCGCGGAAGAATTCACTCTATCTCACGATAACATAGTGCGCTCTCCAAAGTGTAACGATTGAAAGGCTGCGCACCACAGCGTTATCACGTAGCGCGCATGTATTGTCATTGATGTCTCGGCGTCAATCGCTCGTCCAGACTTGCGCTCAGCCAGACTTGCGCTCAGCCAGACTTGCGACGCCTCGACGAACTGGACTACACTGCCAACAGGCATGTGGAGCATCCCAGAGGACGTGAATGCCGCAAGCGACTCCATCAGGAGGCGGGAGAAATGAGCGTTATGAGCGCACAGAGCGACGCTGACCTGGAGCGCGATCGTGACCTCATGCGCCGAATTCTGGCGCAACGACTGAACCGCTTTGGCGACGTCGGGCCTGACCTTGCCCCTGTCGGCGCGGCGCGCTTTCGGCGCGACGGACGTCGCCTGCTCATCGCCTACGCGGTAGCGCATCCTGGGATGGCCGCCAACGTGGTGGAGCGGGTTCAGGCGTATGCAACCGAGCAGAGCCTGTGGTTGCGCTGGATCGTCACGCCGGAGGCGCCCGGCGAAGCTGAGTTTCCCAGCGCGCTCAGCACGGCAGGCTTTCGGCTGGACGAACGCCTGATCCTGATGGTGCGAAGTGGCGCGATCACGACGCCGATCAATCCCGAGGTACGCATTGCGCTGGTCACGGGCTTTGATGCGATGCGCGCATACGAATATGGCAGCCGCCGCTCGTTTTATGACGATGACAAGCCTGATGAGCGCATGGTCGCCTCGCGGGCGGCCGACCGCTGGCGGCAGCAGGAGCAGGGCTGGTATCGCTATTACATCGCCGTGTACCGCAACCGGGTCGTCGGTGGGTGCTATGTCACGCTGTGGGAGGACGTTCAAACGCTCATGGGTGTCTATACGGTAGCAGAGGCGCGCGGCCAGGGCATCGCTACAACCATGCTCGCACAAGTGACCGGGGAGATCGTGCGGTCCGGGCGCGATTCCTACTGCCTTTACGTCAAGCACGACAATCCCGCGCAACGCCTCTACCGGCGTCTGGGCTTCGCCCCGATGGCCAGCGAGGAAACCCATCTGTGGCCCAATGAGCAGCGCCCATGATACCTGATCTCCTGCCATCGGACGCGCCCCGCGACGGGCAAGATGTCGCCTCAGCGCGTATCGTCAGCCTTGGCCTGCGCGGCGAGCGGCGGCGCGAACTACAGCAGCTCGTGCGCTCCGGCGCCGTCACGCAGGTGGCTTCGTCAGACGTGCTGGCGGCTGAGGGTCTGCCACGCCTCGCCATGCAAAGCCTGTGGCTCTTCATAGTCTCTGCCGCCGCGTATGCGGTAGTGATCGGCGGAGCGCGCCAATGGGATCATACGGGGCAGCTCCTGGGCGTCGGGCCGGTCGCATTGCGGCTGGTCGTTCTTGCCGTGATCAATGTCGTCGGGTACGTCCTGATGATTCCGATGCATGAGGCGACGCACGCCCTGGTGATTCTCACGATGGGAGGCCGTCCAAGGTTCGGCCTGAAGCTGCCGCTCGCCGCGTACTGCACAGCGCCGCATCAGCTCTTTCTGCGCGATGGTTATCTCGCCGTCGCGTTGGCGCCGCTTGTCGGACTCAGCGCGCTCGCGATCGTCGTCGCCGTTCTCGCACCAAATGTCGCCGCCGCGCTGCTCCTCTTTGTCGCTGGCAACGTGTCGGGCGCAGTGGGTGATATCGAGGTCGCGCGCGCTATTCGCAAGCTCCCGGCGGACACACTCATCGCTGACACCGAGACGGGCTACATCGCCTATCGGGCGCAGCGCTAAGCCGCCACGGCGCTGCCACAGCCCAGGAACTAGCGGTCTGTCGGGCCGAACAACGTCCGAAAATCGCCGTTGAAGCCGTCCAGAAAACGCCTGACCTGTTGGACATCATCGAGCGTCACCGTGGAGTCTGAGTGTGCGTGTCCGGAGTTCGAAGAGTTGGCGCGCAGCGAGTCGGAATACGACTGTTCCGAGGAGAGAGGCGGCGGGGCTGGCCTACGCGACGATGGAGGAGGCGGAGAGCCGAGGGGATCGAGGGTGTCTAGCGGGTCGAGTGCGACGCTTGGCGACGATGGGTGGGGGAAGGACGCCACAAAGATGCAGCGACGCGTGCATTGGTGACATGTCAGCAGCACGAGCCAGCGGGAACCACGCTGGGCGAGTACCAACATATCATCAGGTTGATGGTCAGCGCCGCACGTCTCACACGCGACACGCGCGAGTTGTTCACGTAGGATGCGCTCCTGGCCGCGCACACGCTCCTCCTCAGAATCACCCCATCAGAGCGACCCTGGATCCCCGGCTAGCCCGAGCGAGAAGTCGAGCGCTGCGCTGGCGCGTGCCAGTGCAAGGTGAGCGCGACTCCTCGCGATACCTCATTTGTCTAGCTCGTCGAGAATATCCAGGTTTTGAATGAAATCGCGGTAGACATCGAGATTATACGCGGGCGACCAACTCTCGCTGGCGACTGATGTCTCTTCGGCCGCGCCGCCAGAATTCAGCGTCACACTGGCTGATTCCATCACCTTGTCGGCGACGAAGATGGGCGCTTTCAGGCGGACCGCCAGCGCAATCGCGTCGCTGGAGCGCGAATCGATCTCGACGTGGCGACCATCAACATCCAGCAAAATGCGGGCATAGAAGATGTCGTCCACGAGGTCATTGATGATGATTCGTTGAACTGTCGCGCCAAGCTCAAGAATGACCGTCTTGAGCAAATCATGCGTCAATGGGCGAGGCGGAGTCGAACCCTGCAACTCCATCGCAATGGAGTAGGCCTCTGGGTTGGCGATCCAGATGAACAGATATCGGTCGCCCTCTCGGTCTTTCAGGATGACTACCCGCTGGCTGTTCTCGACGCTGATGCGGACACTATCGACCGACATCTCCACCATTGGGTTTCCTCCATGTTGCGCTGAGTCTGGACGGGTAGAGTTGACCACGCCAGTCTCGGCTCATTGTACTCCACCGCATTACGGCGGCGCAAACGCAACGCGACTTTCCCGCGCCACCAGAAGCGCCTCAATTCTGGCTCTCAGACGGGCGCCATACTGCCCCGCCGCGATATGATACGTTCAGTCAAGAGCAAGGACGATCCTACACGAGCTCGCCACCTTGGCTCCGAGGTCCGAGCGGTCGCTCGCACGCATATCTGACTATAGCGAGAGGATACAGCGATGACACGCGGCGCACATCGCCTGCCTGGCTCCCAGCCAATGGATGCGACGACGCCAGGTGGTACGCCCACGAGCGATGGCGCCCAGGCGAACATGCGCGCCCTGCCCTCAGTCGAGGAAGCTCGCCAGGCGCTGCTGGCCCGGCAAGCGGAGCTGGGCGCGCCGACTGTCT
>DASQSS010000383.1:0-4322 GCA_035642255.1 Ktedonobacterales bacterium
CCAGTCCCATGTCGCGCGCCATCGTGGGTGCTCCACCTTGTTGCGGAACTCGAAGGCGACCCCACGCACGATCAACGCGAGCAGCAGCAGCGCCAGTGGCAGATAGAAGCCGCTGAAGAGCGTCGCATACCAGTTCGGGAATGCAGCGAACATCGCTCCGCCCGCCGTGATGAGCCAGACTTCATTGCCATCCCAGAATGGCCCGATGGAGCGGATGATCACGCGGCGGTCGGCGTCATCGCGACCCAGGAAAGGGAGCAGCATACCAACGCCATAGTCGAAGCCCTCCAACAGGAAGAAACCGCCGAACAGCGTGGCGATCAGGATGAACCACAGGGTATTGAGTGTCATTGGAACGTCTCCTCCACGCTGCCGCTAGTACACCTCGACCAGTTCAGGCTCTCTCGTCTCCGCCTCGGCGCCTTCCAGCGTGACGGGTGGCTCAGCGCCGTACTTGCGGAGCAGGTAGACATCCACCACCATCAGCGCCCCGTAGACAAGGGTAAAGGCAGTGAGCGAGAGGAGCGTCATCCACGGGCCCACGTTGGGCGAGACGCCGGAAGCCGTTTTGAGCAGGCCAAAGACAATCCACGGCTGTCGGCCCATCTCGGTCATGAGCCAGCCGGCGGTATTTGCGAGGTAGGGCAGGAACAGGCCGCCGATCATCAGATAGAGGTAGCGACGGCGCAATGGAACGACCTTGCGCGCGGCGACATACACCCCATACGCCGCGAGCAGCAGCATGAGGAGGCCCGCGCCAACCATCAGGCGGAAGCTCCAGTAGATCACCGGCACGGGCGGAATGTAATTGCCGGGGCCATACTCCTGGACGTACTGCGCCTGGAGCTGGTTGATGCCTTCGACCTTGCCTGTGAAGCTGTTATAGGAGAGCAGCGAGAGCACGTCTGGAACGTGAATCGAGAAGACCTCGTGCCCCTGTAGGTCGCCGACCGTGAGCAGCGAGAACGGCGCGGGGTCCGCGCTATTGTAGAGCGCCTCGGCTGCGGCCATCTTCATGGGCTGCACCCGAACCATGTGCTTGGGCCTGTGTGTGGCCGACGAGCATCACGAGCAGCGATGCGGCGAGCGCAAATGGGATGACCAGGTTGAATGAGCGCGTGAAGAACGCCCGGACGTTTACATCCTTTTCGCGGAGCAGTCGCCAGGCGCTGATGCCCAGCACGAAGAAGGAGCCTGTCGCCAGACCCGCGAAGAGCACATGGGGGAATTGCACCAGCAGATTCGGGTTCGTGATGAGCGCGAAGAAGTCGGTCATCTCGGCGCGCCCGTGGCGGATGGTATAACCGACAGGCTGCTGCATAAAGGAATTCGCCACGAGAATCCAGAAAGCGGAGAGATTTGAGGCGATCGCCACCAGCCAGATCGTGGCAAGATGCGCTCGCTTCGAGAGACGCTGCCAGCCAAATATCCAGATGCCCAGGAAGGTGGATTCGACAAAGAACGCGGCCAGCGCCTCGATGGCGAGCGGCGCCCCAAAGATATCGCCAACGAAACGCGAGTAGTCTGACCAGTTCATGCCGAACTGGAATTCCTGGACGATGCCCGTGACGACACCCATGGCGAAGTTGATCAGGAACAACCGTCCCCAGAATTGGGCCATGCGCTTGTAGGTCTCGTCATTCCTCCGCACATAGATAGTTTCCATGACGGCAACGAGCAGCGCGAGTCCGAGCGTGAGGGGGACGAAGAAGAAGTGGTAGATGGTCGTAATGCCGAACTGCCACCGCGACAGAAGCAATGTGGTCATAAACGCCTCCAAATCCCTGCATCCGACGTCGTGCACAGGGCCTGACGTGTTGAACATAGGGTGAGGCGGTCACAAGAGCGTCACAGGTCTGCGCGATGTCATCACTATGTCTTCTCACACAGACATCCCACGCCATGCACAGCGTCGCGCCCGCGAGACATACGCCTGCGACACAGTTGCGACGACTTCGCGATAGACGCTTGACAGGCGGGGGCTATCCTCTGGATGCGTGGCGCGAATATTCAGCGCCCGTGGGAGGCTCTCATGATGTCGCAGGCGCGTTGGCGCGCGGTCCTTCTATGGACGATACTTGTCGTCGTCGGCGCGAACTATCTGGCGCAGATCCCCTACTACCTGCATCTCTACTACTTCCCACACCATGTGGCGCCCTCCACAGTTGGTAGTGTGCTACTTGGCGGCACGCTGGTGTGGTTTCTGGTGGGCTACGCGCGGCTGCTCGTCGGCAGCGCCAAGGGCTACTGGCTGCTGGTCAGCTTTCTCGCGACGGAAGTCTTCTTCTATGCCTACAATATGACCAACCAGGTCATGCATGGCTATCCACCGTTCCTCCATATGCAAGGACATGACCCGATTCTCTTCGTCGTGTTTGGCATCGGCTACCTCAACCTCATCATGGGTGTCTTCTTTCTTGGCGCGCTCCTGTTGCGACAGCGCATGTTCCTGTCGCCAGCGTCCGCGCCTGGCGCCTGAGTTCGTGTCTGCGGCGCCAAAATGTGGGGTGGGGCTGGACCTTCCATCGCTTCTGGGATAGGATAGACTTATGTATTGTCGCTCTGTCACATGCAAGGCAGCTCGAAGAGCGTCAGATGAGCGTCCTGTCATGGCGATTTGCGCACGGCAAGCGATGCGCGCTGATGGTACTCTTGTAGGTCAGGGTTGTGCTGGTGGAGTGGCTGCGCGACACTAGGCTATGTTCGCTGAGCTTGGGATGAGCGCGCCAGCGCCAGAGCAGGCGGCTGCGGGATAGCGCCTGGTCAGGCCGTGAGGTCGTCTGCCAGCGACGTATCTCGGTGCGAGGGCCACCCCAGGGGGCCGTTACGCGATTATCACTTCGATCACTGTCCCACCCATTTCGCACCGACTGATAGTCGGAGGAGTCCTGGATCAATGCAGGAGATTCATACTCCGGGCATGCAACATGTTGTTCTCTCGCAGAAGTCCCTCGCGGACTATGCTCCCGTCGCCGGGGAGTCGGTGGTTGCTGACATCGAGCGCCTCGCTCGTCCGCTCCAGGGCGCCCGCGTGCTCCACATTTCTTCAACCGCGTACGGTGGCGGCGTGGCGGAGATGCTCCACACGCTCGTGCCATTGATGCGCAGCGCCGGACTCGACGCGGAGTGGGCCATTATCAATGGCAATGATGACTTCTTCACCGTGACCAAGAGCATGCATAATGCGCTGCAAGGCATGGACCTTGAGCTAACCAATCCCATGCGCGCGGCATATCTTCATTCGAATGTGGACAATGCGGTCTACTTCGAGGGTGAATACGATTTTATTATCGTGCACGATCCACAGCCCGCGCCGCTGCGCACGCTGCGCCGCTCCGATGGCGGCAAGTGGATCTGGCGCTGCCACATCGACCTCACCGCCGCGAATCAGACCTACTGGTCATTCCTGCGGCCCTACATCGAGGCCTACGATGCGGCCATCTTCACCATGCCGCAGTATGTGAAGAACGACCTGCACATGCGCAAGCTCGCCTTCATCCCTCCGGCGATTGACCCGCTTAGCCCGAAGAACGCGCCGATGGACGAGTCGCGCGCAGCGGAGATCGTTGGCATGTATGGCGTGGATGCGACGCGCCCGCTGCTGGTGCAGGTGTCGCGCTTCGACCCGTGGAAAGATCCGCTGGGCGTGATCGACGTCTATCGCGCCGTCCGCTCAGAGTTCCCTGGCGCGCAGCTGGCGCTGATCGGCTCGATGGCGCATGACGATCCTGAGGGCATGGAATACTACCAGCGCACGAAGGAATACGCCGACGAGGACCCCGACATCCACCTGCTCTCGAATCTGGACGGTGTGGGCAATGTTGAAGTCAACGCCTTCCAGCAGGCGGCGTCGGTTGTGCTGCAGAAGTCGCTACGTGAGGGCTTCGGCCTGACCATCGCCGAGGGGTTGTGGAAGGGCAAGCCGGTCATCGGCGGCAATGTTGGCGGCATTCCGCTGCAGATCGAGGACGGCGTGACGGGCTACCTCGTCGAGAGTGTCGAAGAGGCGAGCGCCGCCGCGTTGACGATCATGCGCGACCAGGAGAAAGCGCGCCGCATGGGCGAGATCGGCCGTGAGGTCGTGCGTGAGAAGTTCCTCTCTACCTCGAATCTGCGCAACTACCTGCGCCTCTTCACCGATCTGATGCAGCAAGAGGCCAGCGAGTCACAGGCGCGGATGGCCAAGCCCATCGCCTGGTAGCTGGGTCTTGCGCGCCATCAGGCGTCTGAGCGCGTCGCCGCTGTTCATGTGAGCAGCGGCGACGTTCTTTTGTCTCTCCTTCTTTTGTCATTCCTGCCGGCGCCTCCTCCCTCTGGCGCCG
>DASQSS010000384.1:0-5614 GCA_035642255.1 Ktedonobacterales bacterium
GTCAGTCATCTGGTGACCGCCACGCGCGGCCTGTTGGAGGGGACGGCGACCTCGGGGCAGATCGGCTGGGCGCTGGTGGCGTCGCTGGCGATCACAGCCATCTTCGCCCCACTGACCATGTATCTCTATCGCACACGCTGAGGCGGCGTATCTGTTTGGCAGCGCCAGGGATGCGTTTGGAGCGTGGGCATACACGCCGAGCGTCGCTCGCGGATTCCTGGCGCCGCCACTCCCTCCCCCGAAACGGCGTCGAGGCTGAATGCGGCCTCGCTCCTCATGGCGTCACTGGAGGTATTGTGATGTATCAATGGCTTGTCTTTGCGCACATCCTGGGTATCTTTGGCTTCCTGCTCGCCCACGGCTCCGCCGCTGGTGTCGCCTTCAAGTTGCGTGGCGAGCGCGAGATACCGCGCGTTCGCGCGCTGCTCGATCTTTCCAGCAGTGTAACGACCGTCGCGAGTGTCTCTCTGCTCACGCTGCTCGTCGCCGGCGTCATCCTCGGCTTCATGGGCCACTGGTGGGGCCAGGGCTGGATTTGGATCTCGCTGGGTCTGTTTGTCCTGATGGGCGTCTCCATGATGGGGCTAGGGACGCAGCCCTTCAAACGCATCCGTCAGGTGATCGCGCTAGCTGATCCCTCGTCCGCGCCGAAGGGCGCTCAGCCACTCACTATTGAGGAGGTGGAGAAGCGACTTCCAGCGCTGCTTGAGGGAATCCACCCGATGCTCCTGACCATCACGAGCGGTAGTGGCCTGGCCATCATCCTCTGGCTGATGATGTTCAAGCCACTATGATCGAAGAACGTCGATGGGCCTTGACCTTCCAGCGACTGGAAGGTGTACGCTGCAGATACGGACGTCCGATGAGATGACGAATATGAGACGAGAGGAGGCGCTCTGATGGCGAACGTCGAAGAGGCTGGCGCGGTCGGGCTGGCCGCCGACGAGTCAGTTCGACGTGGGCGTGCGACGGGGCGCGGACTCACCATTGGCCAGGTGAGCCAGCGCACGGGCATTCCCGCGAAGACGATTCGCTATTACGAGAGCGTGGGGCTGCTGCCGCGTCCGGAGCGCGGCGAGAACCACTACCGCCGCTATAGCCATGCCGATGTCAACCGGCTGCTGCTACTGCGACGGATCAAGCTGCTCGGCGCGCCACTCGTCGAGGCGAAATCGCTGCTGGCAAGCGCGACCGACGCGCGCTGCGCTGACGCGCAGGAGGCGCTGCTGACGCTGGTTGACGAGCGTCTGGCCGCCCTCGACCAGCAGATCGCCGAGTTATTGGCATTGCGGACAGAGATCCACGACTACCGGCATACGCTGGAGTCGTGCCAGGCCGATGAGGTGACTGCCTTCAGCGACTGCGCCGACATGCGTTGCATCGGCGCGCCGCCTGATGGCGCATTTGAGGAAAAGGAGAACTGCTGTGGAGACGAACGCCAACACGAGTTGTTGCCAGGATCCAGATTGCTGCCCGTGTCCTGAATGCGGCGGTAGCTGCGGCTGTGGCTGCTGTTAGCGCGGCGCCACGAGACCGTGACGCGCGCCTGGCGAGTGAGCCGCCGAACAGGATGACCCACCGATCTGGCGCGCTCGCGGTCATACACTGATTTCCAGGATATTCTTGATGTCACGCCTGACACCTACCTGGGCGCCCGGATAGTTGTCAGGCGTCTTGGCGTCGTCCTACGGCGCCGCCGAGCCAGGCGCGCTCAGGCTACGGTATTTTGGCGCACCTTCGTGGAGACGATAGCGTTTTCCAATGTATATCCAATGCAGTTGTTGTACAACGATACATGTCGAGCATGCGCCCAACCGCCGTTGGCTAATGGGGCCAGGGCCGGGGCGCGACTGACTATGACGTTTTGCGGGACAAAGCATGCATATTCTGATTGTCGAAGACGAGCAGCGATTGGCCCGGCTCATCAAGCGGGTGCTGACCGAAGAGCGGCATGTCGCCGACGCCGCCTATGATGGCGCCGAGGGCCTGCAGCTGGCGCTTACGGGTTCGTTCGATCTCATCATCCTCGATCTGATGCTTCCTGAATATGACGGGCTGGAAATCTGCCGTCGTCTGCGAGCGCAGCGCATCGAGACGCCTGTGCTGATGCTGACGGCGCGCGGCGCGGTCGAGGACCGGGTAACTGGTCTGCGCGCCGGGGCCGATGACTATCTCGTCAAGCCCTTCGCGATGGCCGAGCTGCTGGCGCGGGTGGACGCGCTGCTGCGACGTGGCCGCGCGCTCAACGAGATGACCCAGCTCAAGGTGGGTGATCTGTCGCTCGACCTGACACGCCATGAGGCCACACGTGGCGAGCGCGTGATCGAGCTGACGGCGAAGGAGTTCGCGCTGCTGGAATACCTGATGCGGCATCCGGGGCAGGCGCTCACGCGCACACAGATTCTCGACCATGTCTGGCGCTACGACGCCGACGCCATCTCAAATGTTGTGGACATCTACATCCATTACCTGCGCGACAAGATCGACCGCGGCTTCCAACAGCCGCTCATCAAGACCATCCGCGGGGTAGGCTACAGGATCGCGTCATGAGCAATCAGGCGAGCGAGGGCGCCAGAGTCGGCGACCGGCGCATGCGATCGCGCTTGCATGAGACGAGCCTGAGCATGCCCAGACCGCATATGCCACGCTGGCTGCGTCCTCCCACTGATGTCGCGGACCCCTCGACGACGATGTTCCAGCGCATCCGCCGCTCGATGACGCTGCTCTACATAACCGTACTGGCTGTGACATTGTTGCTGGCGGGCGGAGTGCTCTACCTTGCCGCGCAGCACTTTCTCATGGATTCAACCCTGGCTGATCTGAACAGGTCGGCGCAGCAGACAGCGAGCGCATGGGGCAGCGAGCTAGCGTCAACGAACCTGACACCATGCAACTTTCAGGGGCCAGATCATAGCTTCACGCTCGTCGCCTGCTACAGTGGCTCAGGCGCGTTGACGGGCGCTTCACAGCTCGCGGTGAGCCTCTCGCCTTTCACGACGGATACGCCACTCATCAGGCGGGCGCTAGCTTCCCCATCGGACTGTGCGGTTGACCAGATCGCCACCTCGCAGGATACCACCGGAGGGCCGCCCGGCTACGGCATTGTGGAGCGCGAGGCCTGTGTGGCGCGTAGCTCGACCAATGCGGTTGTCGGTGTCGTGCTGGTTGGCGCTCCCATCGAGGATAGCGTGCGAGCGCTCCATCAACTGCTAATCTTGCTGCTGATCGTGGGTGGCTTCACGGTCGCTGTCTCGGCGCTGGGCGGGTTCATCCTCTCGGCGCGGGCGATGGCGCCGGCGCGGCTAGCCTACGAGCGACAGCAACGCTTCATCGGCGATGTCTCGCATGAGCTGCGCACGCCGCTGACCCTCCTGCGCGCCGACGCCGAGATGCTGTTGCGTGGGCGCGCCAGGCTTCCAGAAGACGACGCCGAGCTCCTGGACGACATTGTGGATGAGACGGCGCGCCTCGCCACGCTGACGACGAGTTTGCTCACGCTGGCCCGGCTCGACAGCGGCAATCATCTGCCGGAGCGCGAGATGATCGACCTGGCCGAGGTCGCGGCGAATGTGGCGCGACGCACGGCGGCGTTCGCGGGTGATCGCCAGGTACCCGTGCGCCCGGTCGCGACGGACGGCCTCTACGTCAACGGCGTGCGCGATCTGATCGACCAGGCGGCGCTCATTCTGGTAGATAACGCTATCAAGTACAATCGGCCCGGCGGACAGGTCGAGGTGCGCGCCGAGCGGCGCGGTGAGCGGGTCGCGCTGATCGTGCAGGACGACGGCCCGGGAGTCGCGCCGGAGCATCTGGAGCGCCTGGGCGAGCGCTTCTACCGGCCCGATAAGGCGCGCGCCCGGCAATCGGGGCAGGATGGCGGCGCTGGCCTGGGCATCTCGATCGCGCGGAGCGTGGCCGCGCTGCATGGTGGCGCGCTGAACTTCACGAGCGCGCCCGGTCATGGCCTGACCGCGACTGTTGAGCTGCCCGCCGCCAAGACGCGCCACACGCCGCTACGAGACGAGACTACTGACGAGGAGGCGCCAGAGCCGCACGGCGCCACATATCCGTGAGGTCAGGCTCGGGGGCGCGTGGAGGAAGGAGTCGCCGATGACGCCAGACGTGACGCATTCATGGGATGTCTCGGTTGAAGAGGCCATCGCCATTCAGCGGCGGCTTGCTCCGCTAGCGCATGCGGCCACGCCTATCGCGCTCGACACCGTACGCCTGGTGGCTGGCGTGGACGTCTCCTACGCCGATCGGGCGCGCGGCGCGGTCGTGGTCTTTCGCTACCCTGAGATGGAGGTGGTGGAGCAGGCGACGGTCACACGTGAGAGCGCCTTTCCCTATGTGCCTGGGCTGCTCTCGTTTCGCGAGGTTCCCGTAGCGCTCGACGCGCTGGCCCGACTCCAGACGACGCCTGACCTGCTGCTCTGCGACGGCCAGGGTTACGCGCATCCGCGCCGATTCGGCCTTGCCTGCCATCTGGGGCTTGTGACCGGCCTAGCCAGCGTCGGCTGCGCGAAGTCGCGGCTGATCGGCGCATACGCCGAGCCAGGGCCGGCGCTGGGCGATCACTCGCCGCTGCGGGTGGGTGACGAGGTCGTCGGAATGGCGTTGCGCTCACGCCCCAGGACACGTCCGCTCTTCATCTCCGCGGGCTATCGTGTCACGCTGGAACAGGCGCTACAGGTGACATTGAGTTGTCTGCGCGGCTATCGCCTGCCGGAGCCGACACGCTCCGCCGACCACCTGGCCGCGCTCGCGCGCCGCGCTGAGACCTGACCATCACTCCCGCTCTGGCCCACATTAGCGCCTTCCAGCGGTGCGAGGAGCGGCTGGAGTTTCAAATGCAAAAGGAAGCTGCGCGACTTTTGGTCCGATGGCGAGACGCCTTGTGTTAAGGTAGACACCCAGGCGCTTCCATAGTGAGTACGCCTGGCCGGAGGGAACATCATCGAGTAGATCAGGAGGATGCCAGTCATGTCAGAGGCTCTGCGTTCGCGCGTGCGCATAGGACCATTCCTCCTGCTTGTGGTTGGGCTGCTCGTCGGCTGCACGCCAGCTCAGGCCCAGCCGCGGGGACCATCCTCCGCGAACCAGAGCGATCCAACAGCGACGGCGACGACCTCGCCCGTTGTGACGCCCCCCGCTTCGCCAACCGCATCCGCGACAGCATCCGCGACAGCATCGCCAGCCACGGCTGCGACTCAGTCCGCTGGCGTGGGCGGTACTACGCCGACGAGTCGCCCAGTCGCGTCATCCACGCCCGCAACAACCTCGACAGCGACAACGTCGACAGGCTCAACCGCATACAACTTCCCGCTGCTGCCGCCGGGCGCGACGCTGCCAAGCGAGGCGTTTTGCGCGGCGCACGTCCAGCGATCATCCTGGGAGCCACGGCCTGACAACCACACGGCCAACAACACCGTTCCGACGAGCGCGCAGATCGCCGCGCTAAGCCCATGGGACGACTCGATCGGTCAAGACCCTCGCGCAGATCAGCTGCGACATCAGATCACGGGGAACTTCACGGGCACGACCGACGAGATTCTGCAGTGGGTCGCCTGCAAATGGGGCGTGCCGGTGAATATCGTGCGCGCAGAGGCGGTCA
>DASQSS010000385.1:0-4668 GCA_035642255.1 Ktedonobacterales bacterium
CAGAGGCGAGGTTGCGCTCTGCCTAAGGAACGCCGCACCGGCGCGCACGCCTGAACACCTGGAGGCGCTGTCCCCCAGCAGCGGGGACATGCCTGTAGGCCGCTCTAGCTATGCTGCTCTATGCGGCTGGAACACAGGAGATGTTCCCATGCGCTGGCAACGAGTCATGAGAGGGTTCGAGGGCATCGTAGGGGTCGTCATCGTAATCGGCGTGAGCGCTGTTGGCGGTGGCGGAGCCGCATCGCGTACCGCTCAGGCTGCGCCAGCGATGCAGACAACAGCCACCGCAGCGGCATATGCGGCCCCGCACGAGGCGAGCAAGGTGACGCTCCGCGAGACGAGCATGGACGGTCCGGCGCTCTGGACCCAGCGCGGCCCGAGCGCTCCAGTAGGTCCGGCGGCTGTATTGGCATGGACCGGAATGGATGGCCGTCTCAACTTTGTGTTCTCCAATGACGGGATCAACTTCTTTGGCAAGACCACGCTGCATGAGACGTCATTCGTCCGGCCAGCCGTGGCGCGTGGGACGGGTGAAGGAGGATTTGTGGCGCCAGTCGCCCTGGCATGGACGGGCGTTGACGCAGGGCATCACCTGAACGTGCTCTATGACGCGCCACGCGCGACACTCAAGAAGCTGACACTGTCGCAGGACACCAGCTTCACCTCTCCCGCGCTCGAATGGCTCAACGAGCATACCCTGCTGCTCGCATGGGCCGGGACAGATTCGGGCCATTCGCTCAATACGCTGCCGGTGAGCGTTACGGACCAGGGGCTGCTAGCCGGGACGAAGGCGACCTTCCGTACCTTCCACAGCCTCGGTCAGCCGACGCTCATCAACGAGTTCCCTGTGCCACTCGCCGACCAGCGGCTCTTCCTGGGGTGGAGTGACATGGCGAGCCACCATATCGCCTGGGCGACTTCGACCAACGGCACGTCCTGGACTCAGCAACCCTCGTTCGTTGAGACGAGCGGCGCAGCTCCAAGCATGATGGGCCTCACGGAACAATTGGCTCACGTCCCTCCATACTGGCTGGGCTGGACAGGCGCAGATGCGGCGCATCACGTGAACGTGCTGTACGCGCTCACTCTCAGCCAGTGGACCACTAATTATGTGAAGGCCAAGCTGCCAGAGACGGCAGTCGGCGGCACGGTCGTCGGCTTTGTCCTGTCTCCGCCTGATCAACAGATACTCGTCGCCTGGACGGGCACAGATGCGGCGCATCACCTCAACGTCGCCCGAGTCGGCGTGTAGCGGGGCAGCGTGTAGCGCACGCGCATAGCGCCGAGTTTCCGGCTGCGCAAACGGTGTGGGGATGAGAAACCTTCGGGCGTCTCATCCCCACGTTGTCTCATTCGAGCTTGCTGGATCTCTGGCGCCCGCCGCGTCACATGGCGTCGCATGGCGTCACATGGCGTCGGCTACCCGCTCTGGGCGCTGGCTGCGTTGATGACGCACGCGAAACCAGATATCGACTGCCAGCACGATTCCCACACCCAGCGCATAGAGCGCGATCTCAGCGTAGGGCAGATGGGCGTGTAGCCACGGCCCCAGGCGCAGATCGTGCAGCGCCATGCTCGCCGCCGTCCAGCCGAGCACGAGCGCGGCGACATCGAGCAGCCACGGCAGCCGCCGAATCAGGCTCGCCACCAGGGCGCTGCCCGCCAGCACGAGCGCGATGCTGAGCAGCAGCCCGACGATCAGCACTGGCAGCTCGCCACGGGCCAGGGCGCCAATCGCCAGCACATTGTCGAGGCTCATCGTCACATCAGCGACGAGGATGGTGAACAGCGCGCGCGTGAAGCCTGACGAGACCCCTGTGGTCGGGTCTGAAGCGCTCGGCTGGTCGTCCGCCGCGCGAGGAATGAGCTTCGCCCGCTCATCTACCTGCTCCTCATGCTTGCCCGTGCGCTCCATCAGCAGGCGGGCGGCGATGTAGAGCAGTACGAGTCCGCCCAGCGCCTGCACGAATGGCAAGAGCAGCAGCAGTGTCGCCGCGATGGCGAACAGGATGCGCAAGACGATAGCGCCCGCGCCGCCCAGAAAGATCGCCTGTGTGCGCTGGCGTGGAGCCAGCGCCGCCGCCGCCGCGCCGATCACCAGCGCATTGTCACCGCTCAGCGCCAGGTCCACCAGCACTATGCCGCCAATAGCGCCCAGTAGCTCAAGCATCTCCGTTCCTCGGATCCCTTCCGTTCCCTCTGTCGCCCATGAACCACTACACGTCTGATCGGGCGGTTCGGGCCACGGGCAAAGCGTATCCCACAGGCGCCGTGAAGAGCCACCGAATGCGCAGCGCAGGCCCAGCGCATTCGGTGGAAGGCGCATTGGTGGGACGTTAGTAGGGCGCTCGCTCAGTCGCCGTCTGGCTGTTTCAGGGGCAGCACGAACCAGAAGGTCGAGCCTTGCGTTGGGACACTGTCGATACCCACGACGCCGCTATGATGCTCAACGATGGTGCGCGCAATATGCAGGCCCAGCCCCAGCCCGGCGCCGGACCCGCTCTGCTGCTTGATGCCCGGTACCCGATGGAAGCGATCCCAGACGTGCGCCTGCTGTTGCGACGTCAGCCCCGGCCCCTTGTCGCGGATGGCGACGTATGCCCTCACGCCCTCTTTGCGCAGCAGGACGGTCACGGGGGCGTCTGGGGGTGAGTATTTGAGCGCATTGGTCACGAAGTTCGTCACCACCTGCCCAATGCGGAACGCGTCAGCCTCAATCGGAATGGCGTCGCCGGGAGCCTCGAACATGATCGTCCGGTCGGGCCACGAGAGACGCTGCTCGTCCACGGTATCGCTGACGATTGACGCCAGATCACACGGCGCGACTTTGAACTCCAGCTTGTTGGCCCGGATGCGAGAGACATCGAGCAGATCGCCGACCAGGCGGTCTTGTCGATCTACCTGCTGCTCCGCGGTGGAGAGCAGGCCCTGTACGGTATCGAGCTGGCTGCGCAGGTCGGCGTCTTCTGGGCGTTGCTCATCAAGACGTCGCACACGGCGCTTGCCTAGCTGTAGCGCGGCTTTGAGGCTGGTCAGTGGTGAGCGTAGCTCATGGCTGGCGATGCTGAGGAATTCGTCAGTGCGCGCATTTGTCTCACTGAGCGCCAGTTCTCTCGCGCGCGATGTGGCGTAATCATCGACCGCGCGACGACGCGCCAGCTCGGTATTACTGGAAATGACCGCGATGACGCCGCCAACGATCAGAAAGACCATAGTTTCCACTACGTCAATCGGGTGCGCGAGACCGCCAGTGATCTGCGGCAGGACGACCAGTTCCAGCGCCGCCGCGCCGACGAGCGCCGCTAGTAGACTTGGCGCCGCGCCGAAGGTCAAGGCGACCAGGGCGACGACCAGAATGTGGACCGCCCCGTAGAACGAAAACGTCGGGACGGCGTGCGCCAGCAGCAGAGTCACGGCGCTGGCGGCCACTTCCAGCAGGGCCGCCAGTGTAAAGCCCGTGAATGGGTGGCGCAGCGACATGGGCAGCCAGTGGGGCAGAAATGTATTATCCTTGATCCATTGCCAGGCGCGCCGCCCAGGTGGGACGTTGTCTCCGCTCGTGGGTGGAGGAGCGCTCTCAGGGCCTTCGGGGTTCCGCGTCGCGGTTGAGTGTTGTTCGAGCGCTCGTGGTCGCGGCTCTGGCGACGGCGACGTTGGCGGCGATGGCTGTGCGCTCAAATCACCCTCCCACTGAGCGCCACCTCAACCCAGTGATCTCAGTCATATATGGCGCCAATGCCTAGTCTACGCCCCAGTCGAAATAGATGTACACAACTAGGCGGCGAGTTCACTCTCCTCTACGCGAGATGGAGCAGCGGGTGACGAAACGCCCTCACAATGCCATCACAATACGGCTGAGATGAGCCAGCCGAGCGCCGTCACCAGCGCGACGCACACCGTCAGGATGAAGTTGACGCTCAGGCGTAGGCGCTCTGGTCGCCAGACCTGCCGCGCTACCACGACAGCCGCCAGCAGCCCCGCGAATGCCAATGGCTCCGCGGCGATCAGCGCAGCCGGGCGCGCCGGAGCCAGACCCGTGATTGCGAGGACGATCACCAGCGCATTCGCCGCCAGCAGCAGCAGCCAGCAGGCGATGAGCGCATGACGACCGAGCGCCTGCGTCAGTCCATGCGCTCCCGCCGCGCCATCGGCCGCCGCATCGGGCAGCGCATCAGCCAGGTGGATGCTCAGTCCCAGCGCCAGCCCCAGCGGAAACGTCCAGAAGAGCGCGGGCTTGACGCTGGCGAAGAGGTCCCAGGCCAGCAGTGGCAGGAGCGGGAACGCCAGACCCATCAGCACGCCCCCCAGCGGCGTTGACTTCAGCCCCAGGTCATAGGCGAATCCCAACGTGAGGAAGCCACCCGCGATCAGCAGCGGCGTCAGCCCATAGGGCGCGTAGCAGGCGATCATCAGCGCCGTGAAGAGCAGCGTGGCCGCCAGCGCGACCCACGGAGGCAGCGCTCCACGCGCCAGTGGCTTGTTCTTGTGACTCCGCGCGTCAGCCTCACGGTCGCAGTAGTCATTGAGCGTACTGATGGCGAATTGCAGGCCAATCATCCCAATGACCGTCACGAGCAGGCGGAGGGGGTCAGGGCGGCCGTGCGCCGCCAGCAGCGCAAAGAGCGCATAGGCCAGCGCCGTGACGAGGCTTGGCCCTGGATGTGTCAG
>DASQSS010000386.1:0-14505 GCA_035642255.1 Ktedonobacterales bacterium
ATGCAGGCGTACGAAGGGCAGACCCTGCTGAGCGTGGCGATTGAGAACGGGATTCTGGACATCCCGAACCTGTGTAACGACGACAAGCTGGAGCCGACATCGGCCTGTCGCATGTGCCTGGTGGAGATCAATGGCGCCGACCGACCATTGCCGTCCTGCAACACAGCGGCGCAGCCGGGCATGATCGTGCGCACGAAGTCAGACAAGCTGACGCACATCCGCCGCACCAACCTCGAAATGATGCTGTCGGACCACAACGCCTACTGCCAGCCACCCTGTCAGGTAGGCTGCCCGACGCACATCGACATCCCCGGCTATCTGGAGCTGATCGCCAAGGGGCAGAACCGCGAGGCGGCGCGCCTGGTGAAGGAAGTGCTGCCGTTCCCCTACATCCTCGGCCTGACCTGCCCGGCCCCTTGCCAGGAGGTCTGCCGCCGCGGACTGGTGGAGGAAGAGATCGCGATCTGCCGCATGCACGGGTTCGCCGCCGAGAGCTGCATCGAGGATCCGCCAACGCCGTGGGTGCAGGAGGTCTCGACTGGCAAAAAGGTCGCGGTGATTGGCGCGGGTCCGAGCGGGCTCACCGCCGCGTATTACCTCGCGCTCAAGGGCCACTACGTCAAGGTTTTCGACATGATGCCCCAGGCGGGTGGCATGCTGCGCTACGGCATCCCGGAGTACCGTCTGCCAAAGGACATGGTAGACAAGGAGTTCGACGGCGTCTGGAAGCTGGGCGTTGACGTGCAGTACAACGTCAAGCTGGGCCGCGACTTCACGATTGACGACCTCTTCGGCGAGGGCTTCGACGCCGTGCATCTGGCCATCGGCGCGTGGACCTCAAACGACCTGGGCCTGGAGGGCGAGAATAACCCCGGCGTCGTCAACGCCATCTCCTACCTCATGGACAAGACGCAGGGCTTCCCGGTGCCGGTGGACGACACGAAAGAGGTCGTCGTGCTGGGTGGCGGCTTCACGACCTTCGACTGCACACGCACGTCGCTGCGTATCGGCGCGAAGGTGCACACGGTCTACCGTCGAGGCCGCAGCGAGATGTCGGCGACCTCTGAAGAGGTCGAGGATGGCGAGAACGAAGGCACTGACCTGCAGCTCTTCGGAGCCGCGACGGCTTTGAAGTTCGAGGGCGATCAACTCGTCGGTCTGGAGGTTCAGCGAATGCAGCTGGGCGAGCCAGACTCATCGGGTCGCCGCCGCCCGGTGCCGATCCCTGGCAGCGAGTATGTCATCCCCTGCGACACGGTCATCCCGGCGTATGGGCAGAAGCCCGACAAGGCCGTGCTGCCGCCGGAGTCAGGCGTGAACTGGACGAAACGTCAGAGCATCGAGACAGATCCCTACAACTTCATGACGGCGCGCAAGGGTGTCTTCGCGAGCGGCGACTGCCAGATCGGCGCGGCGACGATCATCGAGGGCGTGGGACAGGGCAAACTGGCCGCCCGCTCCATCGACGCCTACCTCCGTGGCGAGGACATGGCGCAGGTCTCGAAGCGTATCGAGGCTGAGGAGCGCAAGCCCGACCTGTTCGACATCGTGCCCTACAAGCCGGTCGAGCCGAAGGTCAAGATGCCGATGCTGCCCTACGAGGACCGTAAGCGCAACTTCCGTTTGATCGAGCTTGGCTACACGCAAGAGCAGGCGCAGCGGGAGTCAGCGCGCTGCCTCCAGTGCGCTTGTCCGGCTGCGGGCCAATGCGATCTGCAGAAATACAGCATCGAGTATGATCTCGAAAACAACCGCTTCCACGATGGCGAGCCAGCCGACTATCACGACTACGAGTTCGACATGTCGCACAGCTTCATCCTGCGCGATCCGAACAAGTGCATCAACTGCACCCAGTGCGTGCGTGTCTGCCACGACGTGATTGGTCCGAACTGCTACGGCATGTTCGGTGTCGGCTTCGATACGATCGTCTCGACGCCGTTCAACATGTCGCTGCATGCGACCGACTGTGTGTCATGCGGCGCGTGCGTGCAGGTCTGCCCAACCGGCTCGCTGATGATGGCGGAGCGGGAGCTAGTCCGCTGGGACTTCGCGCTCGACCGCTGTATCTTCTGTGGCGACTGTGTAGAGGTCTGCCCGCACGGCGCGCTCGGTGAGACGCCGAACTTCGAGCTGTCGTTCTACAATCGCTTCGGCAAAGACATCAACATGCCGATGCAGGACCTGGCTCGCGCGCCGAGCTTCCTGGTGACGCAGCGTGTGCCGCGCCGCAAGGAAGAGAGCCTGAACGGCACGCAGCCGTTGGTGCGCCCGCTGCCCGCCCGCCGCATTCGCGAATAGCGGGGACTATCACCCGCCGTTTCCCCCTTCCCGCAAGGAGAAGGGGGAAGTACACACCACCGCCCGCGCCTGAGCCATTCGGGAGCGGGCGGTGGTTGTATGCGCGACGGCTTCGGCGGGAGGGTGTTCGCATACCTCTATCCATTTATTCCTCTTCAGGTGAAGTGACGAGGCTCCCTCCGACGGGGTTAGCCGCGCCTCAGGCTGGCTGAGCCTGCTTCGCATGACCTGGCGTGGTCACGCGGTCGGTTAGGAACTCTTCCCAGGTACGGCGACCCACGGCGCGCTCTGGCGATAGATTGGCGCCTGCCTGGACTGCACGCGCGGCTTTACCTGGCAGCCAGAGGGGAATGATCAGGCGATGCTGGCGCATGGCTCGCAGGTAGCTGTGGAGCAGCTCGGCTGTGGTGTAGATCTTTGGCCCGGCGATGTCTGGGACGAGCCCCGCTGGCGCGCCGAGCGCCAACTCGACCAGCCGCGCAGCCACCTCGTCGGCCTCGACCGGCTGAAAGCGAGCGCCGGCTGGGAGCGGTATCACTGGCAATTTGGCCATCATCTGGGCCACCGTCAGAATCAGCGTGTGGAACTGTGTTGCGCGCAGCGTCGTCCACGGCAGGCCAGAATCGACCACCACACGCTCGGCGGCACGCTTGGATGCGAAGTAGCCGAACATTGCGCGGTCTATGGCGCTCTCGACGGGAATCTGGTCTGCCCCAACGACCGAGATATACACCAGGTGCGGCGCCCCGGCGCGCGACGCCGCCCGGACCAGGTTCAGAGTTTTCTCATCGTCGCCCGTATTACTGCCTGCGCAATGTACGATGACATCAACGCCCTCTACCGCGGCGTCGATCCCCTCGCCCGTGTCCAGGTCACCGGACACGAACGTGATCCCGTCTTGAGCCTCATGGCCGCGCCTGCTGAGCACACGTACCTCGCAGCCAGCTTCCCGCATACGTGGGATAACGAGGCGCCCGAGCGTTCCTGTTCCGCCAGTAACCAGAGCTAATTTCGTCATGTCCGCTCTCCTTCCTGAGCTTGAGCATCGTGAAGCATCTCAGAGCTTCGCAAGCGAGTGCGTCACTGAGACAACGCAAGCGGTGTTGTGTCAGTGTCCGCCACAAAGCGCCGTCTCGGCGGGACTCTATATGTGAACGTGTTGTCTAATGAAGACGCTAAGGAAGCATTGTCTGTCCTTGTCACACGGATTGTGTCCCGCGGGTCACTGCTCGTGACACCTCCATGACACGTCGCAACGAAAGGATGTGACAGTTGGACGAGAACGAGTGGCTGGCGGAGCGCTTCGAAGAGCATCGGGGTCATCTACGGGCAGTGGCGTACCGGATGTTAGGCTCGCTCACCGAAGCCGACGACGCCGTTCAGGACACCTGGCTGCGCCTCAGCCGATCTGGAGTTGACGAAGTCGAAAATCTGGGCGGATGGCTGACGACGATCATCGCCCGCGTGTGCCTGAACATGCTGCGCGCGCGCAACACGCGACGCGAGGAATCATTTGGGGTCCATTTCCCGGATCCCATCATTAGCCCAGACGCGGAGCTCCAGCCAGAGGAGGAGGCGCTGATGGCCGACTCGGTTGGCCTGGCGCTGCTCGTCGTGCTCGACACCCTTACCCCAGCGGAGCGGCTGGCGTTTATCCTGCATGACATGTTCGATGTGCCGTTCGAGGAGATCGCCCCGATGGTCGGACGAACGCCAGCGGCGGCGCGACAACTGGCGAGCAGGGCGCGCCGCCGTGTGAAGGGCGCTGATGTTCCCGAGCCCGATCCCGACCTCGCACGGCAGCGCGACGTGGTGAATGCCTTCTTCCGAGCGGCGCGGGGAGGCGACTTCGACGCGCTGGTCACCCTGCTCGATCCTGACGTCGTGGCGCGGGCTGATGTGGGCGCGGCACGGCTCCCCATCCCTGCCGAGATTCGTGGCGCGGCGGCGGTCTCCAAGCAGGCGCTCGCATATGCGTTCCCGGCCGCCCGCCTGCTCCCTATTCTGGTGAATGGCGCGGCAGGAGTGCTGGTCATGCTGGGCGGGCGCCCTACCACGGTGATGGCGTTCACCGTAGTAGGAGGCAAGATCGTGGAGATAGACGCTATCGTCGACCCCAAACGAGTCCGCAGGATCGCGGTGAATGTCCTCACCGCCGAGGAGTCGTAGGCGTGGCCTGGCGCTCGCGACATAGACGGACACGACCATCATTCTTATGAAACCGCACGATGGGGCTACAGATCAGCGTGCAGGCCAGAGCGATGAACGGGAAGATCAGCCAGCAAGGGGAGCGGCCGCAGCGACAGGCAAAGTCGAGTCGCGAGCATGAACGCCGCCCGCTCCCGAATGGATCAAGAGCGAGCGGCGCGATTGTCGTGCATTGTCACGAATCGCTCGGCGCCTCTAGTCTTGCTCTCGATACATCGCGAGGGTCCTGGCGATCTGCTCGATATGTATCTGATCGTGCTCGCGCCAGCGTTCCAGCCAGTCAGCGGCTGTAAACTCGCCATATTCTGGCTGGATGCCCGTACGACTCCATTCGGTCTCACGTAGGAGGGCGAAAATGCCGAGGCTGGCCGCGCGCTGCGTCTCAAAGTCGTCGAGCAGCGTAGTGCGGTCGTCGCGCGCGGTGTTACGGTGTGCGTACCACCTCTGCTCATCATGTGGCGCAAGCTGTGGGCGATCTTCTTTGATCATCCGCTCCAGCCGCGTGCGCATCACGAACATCTCATCATCGACCAGATGCGCCAACACCTCGCGCGTACTCCATGCCTCCGGCGTCGGGTGGTAATCCAGGGCGGCATCGGAGGCTGAGCTGGTCATCTCGCGTAACGTCGTGGGAGTCTGCCGCAACTCGGCAATTGCCTGATCACGATTGGACATGGCGCGGAATCCTCTTCCCTAGAAGCATATTCAAATAGCTCGCTTGTCGTGGCTCAAGCCTGATGATGGATTCGTCGCGCGGATGGCCCGGATGGCGCTGAACCCTCACGCCAGGCATAGCCTGCTCTCCAAGCGTTGTTGTCCCGGCGAGTCGTTCAACGCCACGATGATACACACCGTCGCCTCGTCGTTCACATCAATGGGTCGCGTCTCCACTGCATGGCTTGGAGCAGCGCCGAGGCGACAACATCGCCTTCGGAGAACCGAGCGTCTAACGCCGGTACCAGAAGTTGTCCCAGACATCCCAGAAGGTCTGGTCAGGCGCGCCGCGCGCGATAACGGTGCGGGCGTTGACGACCTCCAGGCCGGGGCGACCGATGTAAGACTGTGCGTGGTCAGGCGCGGCGAGGTCCACCGTAAAGGTGAGCGGCTGAGCGGGCTTCCAGGGGGCGGGCCAGTCGTGGCGCTCCAGCGACTCACGCACGCGCCGCTCGATCAGATCGCAGGAGTCGACATGACTGAGAGTACGCGCGGAGAAGCGGCCCAGCCCCTCCTTCGTCTCAGCGGTGGCGAGTTTGGGACCGAGCAGATCAGTGACCTCTTTGCAGGTCGAGCGATCGCCCGCGACAAAGACGATTGGCACATCAAACGCGCCGAAGACCGCTGCCTCCAGCCCACTCTCGCCCACCAGTGTCTCATTGATGCGCGCGTTGTACCACGCCTCACTGCTGACGGTGTGGCAGAGTACCCCATCGGGTGTTCCGGCCATCGCATGCGCGCCAACGAGCAGGCAGGCGTCTACCTGGCCCGCGCGCAGCGGCTCGATGTAGCGCAGCCAGGGATAGCCCAACACGTAGCTGGCGCCGCGTTCCAGTTGATCAGGGATGAGGGTCTTGAAGTTGTAGGAGCCGCCCGCGCCGTGGCAATCTACCACGATGATCTCGGTCGCGCCCGCAGCCTTCGCGCCGCGCACCGCCGCATTGACCTCGCCCGTCATCAGGCGGCGGCCCTCCTCGTAGTGTGGGTGGCCAGCCGTGACCTGCTCCCACACTTCGATGCCCGCGATGCCTTCCATGTCTGCCCAGATCATCACCCGCACGTCTGCTTGCTCCTCTCAGTCGCAGGATGGACACCACATCACGCAGCCTGCCAGCCAGCGCGCATTGTATCACGCGCCTACGAAGGAGTCCTACCAGTCGTGCGCTGGCAGGGCGAGCGCCAGCCAGAACATGACAGCGGCGGCTCGATCATCAGCCGAAGCGTCCACGATCAGCACAGCGTCCACGGAAAGATCCACATGGTCGGGCATGCGTTTGGCGCGTAGCTGATGCAGGCGCATCGCTTCGGCGAAGCTGCGGGGCGAGCCATTGGCTGTCAGGGTCAGTCCTTCATCCTCATCATCGACAATCTCCCAACGGTGTCGCGGCTCGATGCTGGCGCCTGCTGCGGCGAACGGCGCGAAGATCTCCTCCGTCGCGTCGAGCGCATCGGCGATGCCCAGCCGGCCCGGGCGATAGCGCAGCGCGATCTCGCGCACACAGATGGCGTCCTGGCTGGCGCGAGCGCCACCAACCAGGTGAGAGGTGAGTCGCATGAGCCATTCACCCTCGCCGATCGTCAGGCCAGAGAGTGTGACAGTTTCCTGAATGCGACGTTGTGGAGGGCTAGCGGAGCCTCCAATTGACCGACTGCTCGTGTTTGCCATGACCCTCTCCCCCTGAAGCCGCGCGCAGCGGACGCCGATCCTCGGCTGGTTGCGCGTCGGCGTCTCGCTCACTCGCAAGACGAACGCCCAACCACTCCACCTCGAAGTGTTCTCTGGGCGTCACGCTGGCACTACGCTGGGCCGCACGGCGGCTTTGCACATTTGGGATGGTCCATCCGCGTCATGCTACCACGCGGCGCCGCGCCGACGCTAGCGAGGCGGCGCTGATTGCTCACGGATGAGTGACGGGGTCGCGAACACATGCCGCCTGCTCTGTTAACTGGCGCCCTGAGTGCGTGCGCGAGCGATCAACGCCAAACCAGCGTGGGCAAGCGCGGGCAAGCGAATCGTTCTCGTCCCAGTCGCTGGATGTCAGGCGATGAGAGGAAGGCGCTATGGCGCAAGAACGAAAAGGACGCCGCAGAGGATTCGCCGCTATGGATCCCAAAAAGCAGCGTGAGATCGCCAGCAAGGGTGGCCGCGCGGCGCACGAGCATGGCCACGCGCACGAGTGGAGCAGTGACGAGGCGCGCATGGCGGGTCGCAAAGGTGGCGGCGCCAGTCGGAGACAAGGCGAGGAGATGGTTCTCAGTACGTAGAGCGGCAAACCCCAGGTATATTGTTCCGTTGTCACACGAGCGTGATCGTCCACGCGGCGACCCACGCTTCCTTTTCCGCCGAATTCTGTCGAACGAGCGCAACCCCTTGAGGCATCCGCAGACGCCGGGCGACGAGTAGCGCACACGCCCAGCGTCTGCGATTTCCGCTTACCCCGCATCGCCAAACGACCACCATGCGACATCCGGTACGACCAGTGGCGTCCGATTGACGCGCCGAACGCTCCCAAGCCAGGACGGAGCGCTCAGCGTGTAGCAGAGAGTCGTGCAATCAGCCCGCTGAAGAGCGCTTTGCTGGCAACCCCCAGGAGCTATGAGCTTCAGCCGCCCTGGCTCCCGTGTGCCAGCCGCCACAGACTCACCGCCCAAGCTCGCCCGCAGCGTCGAGAGAGGCGGCAATCGCCGGAGCAAACGCCGGTTCGAGCACGGCGACGGCCCGCAGCAGCCCGTAGCAGCCCGCCAGCATCATCGAGCCATGCGGCGCTGGCTCATAGGGGTCGAGCGCCGAGCCGCGCAGCAGTTCGCGCCGTGGCCCCGTGACGGCGAGGAAGGGCATCGTTTCTGAGGGCGCGACGTTGGACGCATCGGGTGATTCGAGGGTCAGCGCGCCGTGGCCGCTCTCGGCGAAGACGCGCTCGTTGGTCAGCGTCCCGGCGACGAGGTCACGCAGGTAGCCCTCCAACTGGGGACGGTCAAGCTCACCGGTGTGGTGCTCGAAGAGGCTGACGATGCGCCCGCCGCGTAGGTGAAACGCCAGCGTGTGGAAGTTGCCGAGGTTCACCACCAGCGCCTCATCACGCCGCCTGACGAGCGGGTCTTCCAGCGCGCCCGCCAGCGCCGCCGCGCCCGTGTCCATCACGAGGACCGGAGCATGGTCCGCGGCAGTCATAGGATAGCGCGCGGCGTCGGCGGCGACAGCGGCCAGCCGCGTGAGGTCGGCGGGCAGATCGGCGGCGCGCCACGCGAAGGCGAGCGGGTCGGGGCGCTCGCGCACACGCGCGGCGATCGCGTCGAAGCGGAAGCGACGGTCACTCACGCCGGGAGGCGCCGCGCCATGATCGAACGCCGCGACAGCGACCGCATCCACACGCGGGTCCACGTCGAAGGCGGCGAACGCACGCTGGAGCGCCTCGGCGTCGAAGTCGCACATCGTGACCTCGACCAGGCGCTTACCCTCACGCTCGCGGATACGCCGCGCTTGAGCTTCGTCCACGATGCGCAGCCCAATCGCCTCGACCATGCTCAGGTCATCGTCGAGCGTGCGCGCGGCGTCAGGCGTAGCGTAGCATGGAAAGCCTGCCTGGGCATGGTCGCGCGCAGCCCAGGCGCACGGTCCGCCGCCCATCGTGCGACCCGTCATCAGCACGGGCCGCCGCTGCTCCGTCGCGCGCAGGATGCGCCGTTGGATGATGACCGTGGGCGAGGGCATGATCATCTCGACGCAGTTCTCGATGCTGCCGCCGCTCTCGAAGAGCAGCACATCCTGCGTTCCCGTGCCGACATCCACGGCGCGGATGCGCTTCGTCTCACTCATCGCGATCCGCCTCCCCCGCGACGCCATTTCCTGCTCACGCCAGATCAACCTCCAGCGTAAAGGGCGCCTCGACCTGGCCCAGCGTCACCCGCAGCAGCGTCTCATAGCGGCGATCAACTCGCTCCGTCCGCACGCCCTCCAGCGGCGAGCCGTCCACGCGCGCGGCCTGAATCTCGGGGCGCGACGCATTTGGCGCAAGCTCGACGCGCGGCAGGCGCAGCGCGACCGTGACAACGCCGTGCGCCGCGCGATAGGCGCCCTCCGGCCGCTCAGCGCGCACGGTCACGCGCCGCCCCGCGCGCTGCGCCGTGAAGCGCGTGCGGCTCCACGCGCCGCGCTCGAAGTCGCGGGTCGCTCCGTCGTCTTCATAGAGCGCCCCCTCCGCTCGCGCGTCATCTTCTGGTCCGAGCGCGCAGACCAGCGTGAGTGGCTCCTCTTGCACGTCGCCAACATATTGCATGACGTCGCCTAGTGGCAGAATGGCGCCCTCGCGCAGGTAGAGCGGCGACACGTCGATCGGCGTCTCGACCTGCGCGCCGAGCGGTCCGACATAGCGCTGGCCAGTGAGCCAGTCGCGCCAGGCGCCTCTGGGGAATCGCACATCGCGCCGATATTGCTGTTTGAGCAGCACTGGCGCGGCCAGCAGCGCATCGCCGATCATCAACTGGTCCTCGATTCCGGCGACAGTAGCGTCATCAGCGAAGGTGTACGCCATTGGGCGAGTGATCGGCGCGCCCGTCCGGCTGGACTCCTCGGCGAGCGTGTAGAGGTATGGCAGCAGGCGATAGCGCAGGTTGATCGCGTCGCGGCAGAGCGCCTCCCAGGGCTGGCCAAACGCCCACGGCTCCTGCGCGGGTGTCCCCATCGCGCTGTGATTGCGGTAGAGCGGAAAGTAGACGCCCAGCTGCATGAATCGCGCCAGGAGCTCACCGTTGGATGCGTCGAAGAAGCCGCCGCTGTCGAAGCCAATGAACGGCTGGCCCGACATGCCAATGCTCAGGCACATGCTCACGGCCAGGGGCAGATGCTCCCAGCGGCTGCTGTTGTCGCCCGTCCACATAGCGGCGTAGCGCTGGACGCCAGCATAGCCCGAGCGCGTCAGCACGAAGGCGCGCTCGTTAGGACGCAGGCGCTCCAGCCCTTCGCGGGTCGAGCGGGCCATCTGCATACCATAGGCGTTGTGGAAGCGCGCATGCGGCAGCGGCGGACCATCTTCGCCTTGCGGATGGTGGATCACATCGGGCGGCAACGTGTCGCCGTGCTCCGTGCCAGCACCGGGCGAGAACATCTCCGTCAGTCCTGGCTCGTTCATGTCATCCCAGATGCCCGAGAGGCCCGCGTCGAGCAGGGCGCGGTGTCGCTCACCCCACCACGCGCGCACCTCGCCACGGCTGAAGTCGGGGAAGGCGCAGGCGCCCGGCCACGCCGAACCAACGAAGAGCGAGCCATCGGGCCGACGCACGAAATAGTCGCGCTCCACGCCCTCGGCGAAGGTGGGATCGGTGGCGTCGATCTTGACCCCAGGATCAATGATGGCGACGACCTTGAAGCCCTCGGCGCGCAGCTCATCGAGCAGCTCTCGCGGCTCGGGGAAGCGCGTGGGGCTGAAGGTGAAGACGCGATAGCCGTCCATATAGTCAATGTCGAGCCAGAGATGATCGCACGGGATGCCACGAATGCGGAAGCCGCGCGCCACCTCGCGCACATGCGCCTCGGGGAAGTAGCTCCAGCGCGATTGGCCGAAGCCCAGCGCCCAGCGCGGCGGCAGCGGCATGCGCCCGGTCAGCTCACTATACTGGCGCATGACATCAGCAGGCGTCGGGCCAGCGAAGACGTAGTAGGTCAGTGTTTCCTCGATGGCGCCAAAGCTGAGCAGCGCGGGGTCGGTCGCTCCGGCGTCGAGATCAGAGCGAGCGACGCTGTCCATAAAGACGCCCCATGCCCGTCCGTCAGGCCGCGCCACCGTCCAGAACGGCATCGAGGAATACATCGCGCCAGTGGTCGGGCCATGCGGATGCGGCGGATCGACATTCCAGAAGGCCAGCCGATAGCCACGCTTGTCGAGCGGCTCGCCACGCTCGCCCGCGCCGATGACGCGCTCGCCCGGCGACAGGCGCTTGTAGCACCGCAAGCTCCCCGGCGGCATCCGTGGATCAGGTGGCGTGAGCGGGTCCTGCGCCGAGACGGCGCCCATGCCATGCGCGGGGTCATCCTCGCCGAAGCGCTCGCCGTCGGGCCAGCGGAAGGCGAGTCGCAGCGGGTTGGTGGCGATCTCAACCGAGAGCGCATCTGTCGTCAGCCGCAGCCCCGCGTCGTCCTTCGCCTCATCAGCGGAGAGGGCCGGCCACGCCGTCCTCGCGACCGCCCACGAGGCGGCGGGCGTCGCGCCGGGAGCCTGCAAGCGCACACGGACGATGTCCCTGGCAAGAAGCGCAATGCGCGCCTCAGCGCCGTCCTCCGCGACGAAGCGCCACTCTCGCGCGCCTCCATCGCTGGCTTCCGCCCCCTGCGGTGTCATCCGCCCCATTGGTGAATAGCTGCTGGTTGCCCGCTCCCCTGCCTGACTCATAGCGCATCCTTTCCGCTGCGAAGGTTGGAAGACCAATCTGGCGCCACGCCGCCACCTCCCTGCGCTCACGATACCACAGGGCGCGCGTTTGCCTGGCGCGGGCAGCGTCGCACATGGCGTACCGATGCGGCGCTAACAGACTATGGGCTATATGCGGTCATGCCAGTGGCGCTGTGTGAGGCGATGAGTCATCACAGGAACGAGGGCAGCGTTCATGGTGTTCATTGGGCGGGGCGCCGCTGACAGCCAGTGTCGGGCTGCTCATGGCGATCATCGCCATGATCCTGGCGGTAACCGTCGGCGCAACTGGCGCATGCTCCTTACGCGACGCTCGCGCTGTGGGCGCTACGGGAGCCTTCCTCTGGCGCTCACGCGCAATCCCTATGGACCCTATGGACCCTATGGACCCTATGGGTTGCGCCAATGTCAAACCGCTCTGAGGCGCACTCGTTCCCTCTCATCTCCCCTCGCCCGGTTCTCTCGCCTCCCGTTTGGTTTCCATTGTTAATACGGGCAGGCGGCGGCGTTAGAGTGAGTAGACATCACGATGTATCACGATGCGCCGGCGCTGCACGATGCCCCGATGACGCGCAATCCGACGCTCGCGAATGCCGGTGGAACGTGTGTGGACCGATGGGGAGGAGCGCAGAGACCTCATGGCGACTTCGAAGAACCGTGCGACGACGCTTACGCGTCCCTTACGCGCACGTCCTTCTGCACGTCCTCCCGCAGAATCTTCAGCACCCAAGGAACATTGGCGTCGTCTGCCGCTCGCGCTGATGCTCGGGCTCGTCTTGGGTCTGAGCGCGAGCGGCGGTCTGTGGATGACCCCAGCGACCAGTTTCCTGTTTCAGGGTGACCCCAGTGGCGCCTGGGGCCTCGGCTTCACGTCGTTCATCTCCTTCTCACCACCCCCACCGTTCGCGATGCCCGCGTCGCCCGCGTCGCCCGGTTCCCCTACGCCGGGCGCCACTCGATCGGCTAGCGGTGGGAACACGCAGGGTGGAGGCGCCGCCCTCACCATCGTCCCGAACCCCGTCCAGCGCGAGAATGCGCTGCCCGGGACCACCCAGTGGCTCATCGCCGACAGCCATGCGGCGACCACCCAGATCCAGGGCTACGCCAGCGCCGAGTCCGCCACCGCCGCCCAGACGCTGACCTTCTACGTCAGCACACAGATTCCGAATGTCCCCTACACTGTCGACGTCTACCGGCTCGGCTGGTATCATGGCGCAGGTGGCCGTCTGCTGACCACCCTCAACGAGGTCGGACAGGCGCAGGGCTACTACGACTGGGCCAACCTGAAATTGGTCGGCTGCGCCTCCTGCCGCTTCGAGCCCGCGACCCATCTGATTGACGCTGGCTGGCAGCCTTCCTTCCACCTCACCATCCCATCACGCTGGACGACCGGGCTCTATGTCGCCAAGCTCACCACGAGCGGGACGAGCGGGTCCTGGCAAGCCTACGTCCACTTTACTGTCACGGGCAATGCCGACGCCACCTACGTCGCCACCATCCCTGACACCACCAGTGAGGCCTACAACGACTGGGGTGGCTACAGCCTCTACCACGGTCCCGATGGGCGGCTCGCAACGCGCGCCTTCAAGGTCTCGCTCAATCGGCCCGCGCTCGGCTGGCGCTTCGGCTATGGCTCAGGCCTCTCGTATGTGCTCGACGCGATCCGCTGGTTCGAGCGCAACGGCTACGACCTGGCGTATGTCAGCACGATGGACCTGCACGCGCATCCCACGCTGCTGCTGACCCACCGCGCCTACCTCTCGCTGGGCCACGACGAATACTGGTCGGCGGCGATGCGCAACGGCGTCGAGCGCGCGCGCGATGCGGGGATTGGGTTGGCCTTCCTGGGCGCCAACCCGGCCTATTGGAACATGCGCGTTGAGTCGGATCGCGCCGGCGTCGCCAACCGCGTCATCGTCTGTTACAAGAACGCGTTCCTCGACCCACTCTATGGCAGGGACAACGCGAACGTCACCGTTGAATGGCGCCAGCCGCCGCTCAATCGACCGGAGAATGCGCTGGTGGGCATCATGTACACCGACTGGACCTACCCGCCCACCGCCTGGCCCTGGCGTGTCACCGCCGCGGGCGCGCACACGCCTCTGATGGCCGGGACGGGTCTGCGCGCAGGTGTCGCGTATGGCTGCAACCTCGTCGGCTACGAATTCGACCACAGCTTCGCCAATGGGCAGACGCCGGCCGGCCTGCAGGTGCTGGCCCAGTCCTATGCCGATGGACAGGACAGCGGCCCCAGCGTCAGCCAGACGACCGACTATGTCGCGCAGTCCGGCGCGCTCGTCTTCGCCAGCGGCTCGATCTACTGGTCGTACGCGCTCGATGGGCTACACTTATGGGATGTGCCGCATGTGCCCGCCGCCAATCAAAGCTGCATGGGGACAACAGCGAGCGCGCCCATCCCTGGCATCCAGCGCCTCATGGCCAACGTCATGGCGCAGCTCGTTGTGAATCATCACCTCAACTTGACGCATCGGCCCCAGCGGGGGACGTGACGCGCCGCCAGCCGACCATGACCGCCGAGCGTGACGCTGGTTGAGGATGCTCCCCAGGAGCTGGACGAGTTGGTGATCTCCCGTAAAGAGGCGTTGCGGCGTCTGCTCTTCAAGTTAACTTGGTATTCGGTCATGGCTGCCCTCTCTTGCCCGATGGTGGTCGTGATGGTTGTCGTGACAATAGCCCATTGACCAGAGAGGCGTCGCCTTCTTCAGACGGCTCTCAATTTCTAGAGCCTGTTAAAGACTTGATGTCGATGAGTGATAAACTGCGAGGATGTCAAGCACTCGCAGCCCCTACCCCACCGATGTTAGTGACGAAGAATGGGCCTTTGTCGCACCCTATCTGACGTTGTTGTCCGAAGACGCGC
>DASQSS010000387.1:0-8846 GCA_035642255.1 Ktedonobacterales bacterium
GATCGTCGCCCGCGAGACCGTCAGCGCGATGCGCAAGAACGTCCTGGCGAAGTGTTACGGCGGCGACATCACCCGCAAGCGCAAGCTGCTGGAGAAGCAAAAGGCAGGCAAAAAGCGTATGAAGCGCGTCGGCAGCGTGGAGATCCCGCAGGAAGCGTTCATGGCGGTGCTGAGCCTGGAGGAGTAGCGCAAGAGGGAAGGCGAGAAGTAACGCGAGAGCGGAATCTGACTGTCGCAGGCGCGGAGTTTTGAGCGCGTATGGAGAGTGGCCTGGAGAGTTGTCAGGGCAGCGTAAAGGGCCACCTCAAAGGTGGCCCTGAACGTTATTCTGCTTTAACAGAGGTGTACCCAGTTTGCGTTACGTCCCGCTTCTCTACTAACTCATCAGAGTGTTGAATGACGGTGACAGACCTACGCACCGGACTGGGTCGGACAGTCGCGCTTCCAAACCGGCTGAAAGACCAATGGAGGTCATCGGAGCGTTCAGCTAATCCGTTCGGAGGCCACGCCAAAAATCAGGCGGTTGGCGCTGCTGTCCTGCAAGCCCGCTGAGACGGGCGTGACTGGTCCACTTGAATGACCATTCCGAGCAGGCGAATCGGCTTCTTCATTGGGAACATCGGTCGAGTCTCCTTTCCCTAGTTCCACCCTTTGGACGCCGGGGCCTGTACCCCGCGCCACCTCTCGGAGGTACTTTTAGCCTAACACGTAACACAGGATATGTCAATGGCTCGCGCAGAATCATTCTCGCTGGTCGGCGAATGTGAGACGCTTGTGATGACCCAAAACGTGCGATGCGGAGCGCTCCGCATATGGCGCTCCGCATCATCGACCAATGACAATTCAGCGATGAGCCGCGGGATTACTCGTCCTCGAGGTCTTCGAAATCCTCATCGAACTCATCTTCCCAATCATCCTCGTCGTCGAAGTCATCGTCATCGTCAAATTCATCATCAAACTCGTCATCCAGATCGTCGTCCAGCTGATCGTCGTCGCTGTGCAGATCTGGCTCGTTGACCGAGTGAGCGCGTGGGGGCCCGTGCGTGACATGAGGGTCCCACAGCGCCGGAGTGAGTGTGCTCGTCACGATAACGCCTCCTGTGTAAGTAGTGGTGGTGTGTTGCGGCGCGTGGCCACGCGCAATCGTTCATGTCCGGCGTTATTGTGTCGTCTGGCGGGGGTCGGCGTCAACCTGAGAGGAAGATCGCGCCCCGTGGGTGTTGCGCTCTGCAGTGGAGAGCGGCGGGCCTCGCTTACCAGGGCACTCCGGCAGGTCGCAGGCGGCGCACCGATGACGGATTCGGTGTCTGACAACGCGGGCAGAGGTCCTGAATGGGCAGCAGACTGAGCCGACACCGCACACACTCACTGGTGATGGAGTGACGGCAGCTCTGGCAGTAGATCGCGTCAGGCATGGTGCGCTGCCCGCAGGTCTGGCAGACGTGCAGCAGCGGCGACGGGGATACATGCGCCGTGCGACGCTGCTCGAAGATGTGTGCGACCTGGCGTTGAGGGTCGAGCGCGCTTGAACTCATCTCGCCCGGCCCAACGATCGGGTCTGGAGGCCGCGGCGCAGCCGGATACGGCATCTGCGGCGCGGGATACCCCCTCTGCGCAGCGTAAGCGGGCGGAGCGCTATACGCTGGTCGGGATGACTGGCGCATCTGCGGGTAGAATGGCGCCTCGTCGTCGGCGTACGGAGAGCGCGGACCCAGCGCGCTGAGCGGCGTCACGGGCGTCTGATTGGCTATGGGCGTCACTGATCCCTGGCGTGATGGATAGGATGGGGGCGCGGGCGCATATGAGGGTGGTCCGTAGGGCTGGGCGTAACCCGGCGATTGGGACGGCGATTGGGACGGCGCGCCAAAGGGCAGGGCGTACCCCTGAGATACTGCGGGCGCGTGACTGGGGGGGAAGGCCGACGCGCTGTCCTCGACCAGCGTGATCGAGATCAGCGGCGAGAGCATGACGAGCGCGCCCAGCGCCAGCCGACTTTCGCCGACCCGGCGCCCTCCAACATGCAGGCCATTCGTGCTGCGCAAGTCAACAACCCACCACGTCTGGCCCATCAGCCGCAATTCGGCATGCTGCCGCGAGATGTGGGGATAGGGGAGCGCGATGTCGTTTGACGCCAAGCGGCCAATGGTTAGATGATCACGCTCAAGCCGCACCCGCATGACACCATCGGGCGTCTGAATCTCGACGCTTGCCAAATTAGATCACCTTCCAGCGCGCGATACGAAGGAGCGCCTGCTCACAGGTCGGTCGCCTAGCCGCAGAGCGCGGACCTGACATCGCGACGAGACGGGCATGTTGTTGGCCCGTGGCCTACGCTGCGCGCGGTCGCATCATGAAGGCGCCCAGCGCAAGGACCACGACGCCAACGATACCAATGATCAGGCTGGCATGCGGAAAGAGCGTCAGCCCCTTGATGACGAAGTGAATCGCGAGCGCCACAATGACGAGAATTACACCAATAACGGCTAGTGTCTGACCCATGAGAACGCAACTCCTTCACACACCGATTCGCGCAGCGATTCACGCATCGAGCGCACGCTTATCGAGCGCACGCTTATGGTAGTCTTCCGATGCTTCGCCGTCAACTCGCCTTCTACAGAATACCCATTCGGCGGCGATGCCTCGGCCACTGGCGCGCCAGCGAAGCGCGTCCACACCACATCCCCACCGTCCCGCCCTGGCGCGCCTCCACCGGAGTCTGTCATGGGTCTACAACGAATCAGGGGAAACGCCCATCATGCGGATGGGCGTTTTGCGTTCGCGCGGTCGACTGTGCGCTCGACTATGCGCAGGTACGAATAATGGCGCCGTATGCTCCCACCTCGCTTGATGGTGTACGCGCTTCTACACGTCTCGTAAACCTCGCCTCGTTACACTAGGCTTGGTGAGAAAGTCCATCCAGCTAAAACCCGGACGACGATGCTACCGTGTAACCAACCTACGCGTGTCCGCGTCCAAACTGTGACAGGCCGCGGAGTTACCGAGCGAGTGAGGAGACGACGTTGAGCGGATTCAATACGCGTGAGGCGATCAGACCTGCGCTCATCCCACTCGCCCACAGTCGCGCGCTCCCGCGAGTGTTGCGTGTCATCCGCATCACGGGTGGAGAAGGAGAGTCGAGATGACCTTCACCGCACTGGTGACGATTGCGCGGGCCGTGTTGCTGCTGGCGGAGATCGCGCTAGCGGTTCCCGCTCTCTACCTCCTCGTCGTCACCCTCTCAGCCATGTGGGCATCGTACCGAATCGCTCACGCGCCCAAGCCCGCGCTCGACTCCAACGCGGAGGAATGGCCCAGGCTCGCCGTGCTCATCCCCGCGCATAACGAGGAGCTGCTCATCGGACGCCTGTTGGACAGCCTCGCGAGAGTCGAGTATCCGCGGGACCGTCTCGGCGTGTACGTAATCGCTGACAACTGCGACGATGCGACCGCGACCGTTGCCCGTGCCGCCACCTGGGCGCATACACTGGAGCGAACAGACACCGAGCGTCGCGGCAAAGGCTATGCGCTCGTCTGGGGACTGGGGCAATTAGCGTCTCTGGGCGTCGAGTACGACGCCTGCGCCATCATCGACGCCGATTCAGTCGTTGAGGAGCGTTGCCTGTTGGCGATGGCTGATGTCCTTCGTGGTGGCGCAGTCGCGGTTCAGGCGCGTGACACAGTGCTCAATTCGTTTGAGTCGCCCTCGACGTGTCTACGCTGGCTAGCGCTAGAGTTGATGAACCATGTGCGGCAACTGGGTCGCTCAAGACTTGGCGCCTCCGCAACCTTGGCGGGCAATGGGATGCTCTTAAGGCGCGAATTGCTGGAGCGCTATCCGTGGCGCGCATTTGGCCTGACTGAAGACTACCAGTACTACCTCGGCCTGATCGAGCGAGGCGAACGCGTAGAGTACGCGCCCGATGCGGTCGTCAGGTCCGACATGCCTACAACCTTCGATCAGATGCGCTTACAAGACATCCGCTGGGAGAGCGATGATACCTCCACATGGGCTACATCGCTTCGCTTGCTCAGGGCGGCGGCGCGCGAACGCAGCATCCTGCCATTTGAGGCCGTCATCGAGTTGCTCACGCCGCCACTCTCTATGTTGGTAGGCGGATCAATACTCCTGCTACTGGTCGCGCTCGTGCTTGGCTGGGCGCCTACGCTCGCGCTGGCGCTTGTCATTATGGCGTGTGTCGGCGTGTACATCAGCTCGACGCTCGTGCTGGAACGGCCACCGCTGGCCTTCTATCGCGGCATGCTCTACGCGCCAATGTATCTCTGTTGGAAGCTCTGGGTAACAGTGGTTGCGGTTCGCATCCCTCGTCGCTCGCGCGAATGGGTTCGCACAGCCCGCGCTGCGCCTGATCAATAACGCCCGGCCCTTCCACCTATCAGCGTCAACAAAACATCATCATGAACATCATCATGAGGAGTGTGCATGTGAGACCGCTACGCATCGCCATCATCAGCTTTGATCCCTATCCTCATGAGGTCCGTTCGAAGCGGCTAGCGGAGGCGGCGGCTGACTACGGCGCTGAGGTCGATGCAATCTGCCTGTCGCCTGGTGGTGACGAGCGCCTGCCAGAGCAGCACAACGGTGTGCGGATCTACCCTCTGCCCATCGTGCGAAAGCCAGAGGCGCCCCTGCCCTGGACAACAATGGAATGGCTCTGGTTCACGGCGCTGGCAGCTGTAAAGGTCGCGCGCCTGCATCAGACCCGTCACTATGATGTCATTCACGTGCACAACATGCCGGACTTTCTTGTCTTCGCTGCGCTGGTCCCGAAATTGCAAGGCGCGCGAGTCATTCTCGATGTGCAGGATGTCAGCCCGGAACTCATGGGCGCAAAGTCGGGTAAGCGTCTGCGTCGTCTGCTCGTCGCCCTGGCGACTGTGCAGGAACGCGCCTCCACAGCGTTCGCCGATCAGGTAGTCACTGTTGGCTGGCCATTTGAGCGCAAGCTGCTTGACCGAAGCGTGCCAGCCGCTAAGCTCCACGTCATCATCAACAGCGCAGACCCGCATATCTTCCCGGAGTCGCGCAGATTCGCCCCTGACGACGCGCTACGCCCCGTGACTCCTCCGCACACGCACGAATCGCCCTTCATCGTGATGTATTGGGGAACAGTGGCGCGGAGAAATGGCCTAATGACGGCGGTTCGCGCGCTCGCGCTCGCACTGCCTCAGGCGCCGCACATGCGGTTGGACATCATGGCAGCGGGACGAGGAGATGAGATCCCCCAACTCAAACGACTCGCGCAAGAGCTAGGGGTCGCCGATAGCGTCCGAATCACCGATCCTGTGGCAGCAGAACATATCATCGACTTCATTGCGCACGGAGATGTCGGTATTATCCCGTATGCGGTGGACGGATTCGCTGACCTGGTATTGCCTACGAAAGCGTATGAGATGGCGTGGCTCAGACGTCCTATCGTGGCATCGAGCACCCCTGCGATTTGTTCGATGTTCCGGCCTGAGTCCATTGCTTTGTGTCAATCCGGCGACCCCCAAAGCTTCGCGGATGCGCTCGTCGATCTGTATCATCATCCTGACAAGCGCAAAGCGATGGTGGAAAACGCCGCGGCGGATTACGAGCCGTATCGGTGGGAGCGCGCGCGTGAGCGCTATCACGATTTGCTCGCGGCGCTTACCGAGCAAACCCCGATAGGCAAGGTAGCGGTCAAGCAGATGCGCGGTTAGCGATCACCTACTGCCCGCTGCGGCGCCATCTCGCGCTGAGCCAGGGACGCCACCGCGCCCTGGAGTGTTTGCCCACTCTGCTCCCAGCTATACTGGCTCACGACGGCTTCCCGGCCAGCGGCGCCAAGTCGCGCCCGCAAGGCGGCGTCGTCGAGTGCACGGATGACCGCTTGCGCGAACGCTTCGACGCCGTCCGCGACCAGCAGGTGCTCATCGGGGACGAGCCGAAGGCCCTCGTAGCCTATGCTGGTGGAGACCATCGTCTTGCCAATCGCTAGCGCCTCCAGGATCTTGAGCCGTGTGCCTCCGCCCACCAGCAACGGGGCGATCGTCACCTGCGCCTGCGCCAGATACGAGCGCGTCTCAGGCACCGAGCCTGTCACAGTGACGCCGGGTAGCTCGCCCAGTCGCCAGACCGAGGCGGGAGGGTTCGCGCCCACGACGTACCAGGTGGCGTCTGGCCGCGCACGATGGATAACGGGCCAACACTGCTCCGCGAAGAACAGCGCCGCCTGCTCATTCGGGTGATAGTCCATCGAGCCGGTGAAAACGACGCGTCCGGGTAGCTCATCCTGTGGGGAGCCTGGAGCGAAGCGCGCGATGTCAACGCCGTTCGTTACAACAACAACGCGCCTGCCGGGCAGGAGCTTTTCGAGCGCGACGCGCTCACGCTCACTGGTCACGATGACCAGATCGGCGCGGCCCAGGGTAGCGAGCTCCACTCGCCGAAGCGCCGCTGCCTCGCGTTGATCATGCAAGCGACGCAGTGACGACGATGCCTGTTGCGCCGAGCGCTCCAGCAATTCCCATTCAAGGTTGTGCTCATCAATGATGAGTCGGGGCCCAACCTGCGGCGCGATTCCGGTGACAACGATGCCTTCGAAATAGATGGCGTCGTATGTGTCAGCCGCGAGCATCTCCCGCAGCGCAGCGCGCGCAGCCGAGGACGTATAGCGCCACACCGTGCTGGATCGCCCGAGCAGCACGCCCGCCAGCTGATAGAAGCGCTTGAGGTTGGGGCGCGTGGCGGAGACGACCCGCAGCTTCGTCACCATGCCATGTATCGCATGGGCTTCCTGAAGCTCACGCGCCGCATCGTCGGCGATGATGAGCAGCGAGACAGAGCTCACCTGTGACAGCGCCCGCAGCAACGCGAGATTGCGCATGTTTGCGCCAGTTGTCGGCGTCGGCGTGGCTCGCATGACAACGAGAAGGTTCATGCCTGGGGCGCCCTTTCCAGTGAACTGCGAATTTGCCGGTGGCCATCTGCCGACCCTCGGGTCGAGCCGATAACACAAGTCACCACTAACCCAGCGAGGGGGTGTCTCGTCTACGACAGATTGGAACGTAGTGTAGCGCGCATAGCCAGATACCAGGCGTTATTGATCAACTTCGTGCCCGCGTCATTCGGATGGATACCGTCGGCCCGAATGTAGGCGGCGGGGTTGGCGCCGTAGGCCGTGTACAGGTCAGGGCCAGGAATCAAGTGGTTGGCCTGCGTCAATTCTCTGACCTGTTGGTTGAGCCCTTCGACCTCCTGGGTGAACTGCGCCTGATTCGCGCCCCCATTGATCACGGGCGGAATCTGCGCCAACACGGGAACGTGACCCGCAGCCTTGATCTTGTTGATCAAGATCTGCATGTTAGCCCGGTAGACGGAAGGATCTTCCAGGCTAAACGCATCGTTCGTCCCCCACTCCAGCAGCCAGTAATGAACGTCTGGATTGAGCGCGAGCCATGTGTCGATGTTGTGCACGGCGCTGTCGCTCGTCCACCCGCCCATGCCATCATCCAGCATGGACGGCATCAGCCGCGGATCATACTTGTGCATGAGCAGGTCGAAGGTCTCGGGGTCAGTGGAGTGATCGAAGGTCATGGCCGTAATGGAGTCACCCTCGAAGAGAACCGTGTTCTTCGTCGAAGCGGAGACATCCCAACAGTCAATCTGATCAACCAGCATGGTGTCCTGCGTTGGCTGATCTTGCGCCTTGGTGATCGTCATCTTGACCCATGCGTCGCCCGCGAAGGGAATCACCGACTCGCGATTGTGCGCAGGGTTATTCGTTACGGTGGTGACAACCTTCCAGTCGCCATCGCTCCCGTTTGTGCTATTCGCGGAGACAGACAGGTTGTAATCTTTGGGCATACGTCCATTGGAAACATATTGCGCGTTTTGTTCGTCGTAGTCGCTGTACCAGGCGACCATCAGGCGCGATGGGCCAGCACCGATATGGATGGCGCACCATGACGGTAGCGCATTGTCGGGTGTGCCCCAGAACGACCAGTGGCCATAGAGCCCGCTGGTGATGGAATTATCGCCACCCACCAGCGCATCGCTCGCTGAGCAGACAACTGGCTTGCCGCGTGAGACGAGCGGACCAAACGCCGAGGGCTGCATGGTCTGTATGGTTTGTCTGACAGGCACGCTGACAACGCCCGCCGTCGCTTTGCCGCGCATGGCCGAGATCAGTACACCCAGTAGAGCAATGAGAACAATGGCAGCAATCGCCGCCTGCACCCGACGATCGCGCGCAATAGTGACAACGTCCAGTCCCGACGGCTTTTGCATCATGTGAGTCTCTCCAGCTACCGCTGATTGTCCCTGCGCCACTGTCCTCGCCACATTGATGGAGAGCGTTACGTCGCTATGGTATGAGATGAGCGACCAGTCGTCAAACGCGCCACGAGCGACATCTCTAGGCGACATCTCTAGAGGATGAATATAGCGTAGCCGCGCGCGGGTAGCGGAACGGCGCCTGAGGGGGTTGAGGTTCGGCGCCCAATGGCCGCATACCCAAATAAGCGCATACATGGGGGCCAGCCCACAAAAAGCGAGCCGCCATCGTCCACACGAGGACGACGACGGCTCAGACTCACCAGCGCGCGATCGGAGCGGAGGATCAGTGCTGCAGGCCACTGACTACGCGCGCGTACTTGTCGGCGAGCGCCCGCGCGGACTCTCGCGAACGTGACTCCGCCAGCACATGAAAGAGCGGTCGGTCGGCGTCAGGCAGCACCAGTACCCAGCCGTCGCCTCCCAGATCAATCTTCACACCGTCAATCGGCTCTTCGCTCTGCTCGCGGTATTGCTCACTGAGGATGCGCATCACCTTGCCCTTATACTCCCACGGGCAGTTGACCTG
>DASQSS010000388.1:0-34483 GCA_035642255.1 Ktedonobacterales bacterium
GCCACGCCGACCACGATGGCTGCAACCACGACAAGGAATCCCACCATGCCGAGATACTTGCGCATGAATCCAATCTCCTGCTAGGGGGAAGTCGAGCGCTGGGGGGCGTCCCCGATGACACCAGCCCACACGACGGCACGAGGTGGCGCCGCACACCTCGCCGTACCTACATTGGTAGCATACTGGGGAACATCACCACATGATGCGTTTGCATCATCTTTTGAACTCGACCTCAGTCTTCCAACAGCTCACCATCCCCCAATTTTCCTGATCGGGCGGCCATTTTGGAGTAAATTCGCGCGCTCGCGCGCAATCGTTTGCTCACAAGCATGCTGTGCTATCGCCGGTAACCACAGAGGCATGACGGCATCCAGTGGAGGAGAATGCGCGCAACAGACCGCACGATGCCACAACGCATCAGCGCGCGACCAGACGAGGTGAGTCCGTCAGATCAACTGGAGCTGAGAGGCGATGACGACAGCCTGGAGGCGTGAATTGACGCCGAGCTTATCGAGGACTTTATTGACGTGATTGCGCGCCGTGACGCGCGTAATGCTGAGCTCGCGCGCGATGTCGTCAGTGGAGTGGCCTGCGCCGAGCAGCCGAAGCACTTCCAGTTCGCGCTGCGTCAACGTCATCGGTCGACGCCGCCTCATGCCAGCCTCAACCGGGTCCGACACTTGCCCAACTTGCCCAACAGGAACCGGATCGCAGCGGATGAGCATGGAGCTGGCGCGGTCTTGCCTCGACAGCGCCTGGGCCGTTGAGGCCGACGGCGCCTCATCGGGAGCCGATTGGATGGCGGGCAGATCATGGAGCAGATGCACAAGTCGCATCTGACCCGCGCGGGTATGCGCAGCCAGTGTCGTCATGTTGATGCGCTTGTTGCCATCCTGCTTGGCCGATTTCCTCGCCCGAGCCGCCGCGCTCTGAGCCGGCGCTGTCCCCTCTGCGGAAGGCATTGTCGACGCGACGTTATCCGGGTGGAAGCGGCACGCCATGCAGAGCGAGCTATTGCGGACAGACAGCGCCTCGTAGCAGCGTCGACCGATCATCTCCTCCGCCCGCAGGCCGAGCAGACGCTCCGCGCCGTCATTCCATGCCACGATCTGATGTGAGCCATTCACCGCGAAGGCAGGTTCACTCAGTCCCAGCACATCCAGAACGAGTTCGTTGTCGTGATGAGAAGCAGCGCCACCCATAGGGGCGCACTCCTTTCGTCGGAGGCCAGAGCAGGCATCGTCGCCTGCGGATGGGCTAACGATGGCTTTCGCCAGACCATCGAGGATGTGAACGATGAAGAGCAGCCCGCTACACTCAGTAGTATGCCGCGTTGCCGGGTGGGAAGTACAGGCGCGTCGAACTTGCTAATGCGATGCTAAACCTCAGTCATGGTAAAGAATGCGCCAGACCATGCGACCCGGGGACCGTGGGACGACTCTGAAATAGTATATCATACGAACAATCGAATACAGATTTCGGCGCATGCGCGGATGTCAAAATCGCCGCTTGGCCAACGCCGCGTGAGTGTGACTGAGACTCCCGCCTGAGGCACTCGACAAGCGCTCAACCCATACGCAGTCAGGGGATAGCCACGATTCCATCTGATACGCGCACACGATGAGTCACGCGGACGGACCTTCAGCAATGCAGCATGACTGGCTAGCCCTGATGTCTAGTCGACGAGCAACTGCCCGATATTCGCTTGACGCCAGTGCGCTTGACGCCAGTGAGAAGGAGCGGGGCGCCACATGAACAACCAGCGCACAGTCGAGCGCGTGGAGGACCACTTCGCTCAGAATAGCGCCCAGAGCGACCTGAGCGCTCACTGGGCGCATCCTCTGGCTGGCGCCGCGCGACTCCAGTTGACTGAAAGTGGCTTGCGGCTGGAGCTAGGCCGCACTTCCTCCGGCCACTATAGCAATGCGCAGATAGACGACTACAGTGGTCGTCGCGCCAGCCGGTATCCCTGGCGGCCACCTCTGCGGCTGCGCGTGCGGGCGCGGGCCTCACATGCGGCGCATCCCACGCGGCCTCGCCGCGACACGCGTCCAGCCGAGGAATGGCTGCGTGGAACCGTCGGATTTGGCTTCTGGAACGCGCCCATGACACGCGCGGGTGGCGGCTTGCGGTTGCCCGACGCCATCTGGTTCTTCGGCGCGTCGCCGCCCTCGAATATGTCGCTCACCGCCGATGGACTCGGGTATGGCTGGAAAGCGCAGGTTGTGCACGCGCACCGGCCGGGCGCCTTGCTCGCCGCTCCTCCTCTAGCGCTGACGGCCCTGTGGGCGCGCGTCAGCGGCGACGATCATCCCGCCGCGAGTTGGCTCGAAAAGATGACTGGCGCGCGCGAGGCCATTCTCGATACGGCGGGAGCAGACCTGCGCCAATGGCATGATTACTCGCTGGAGTGGCTCCCAGATCGCGCTCGCTTCTGGGTGGACGGGCGCGAAAGCCTCGCCGTCGAGCATCCTCCGCGAGGTCCGCTGGGCTTCGTCGCGTGGATTGACAACCAATACGCCATCGCCACACCACGCGGCGAGCTACGCTTTGGCGCCCTTGACTGTGGGCCACAGTGGCTCGAACTGGCCTCGATCAGTATCGAGCCGCTGACATAGCTGATACCTCACAATATCAGCCCACGCGCGGAATCCTATTGAGGCGCAGTGCGCTACGAGAGCGCGCCGCCCGCGAATAGCTCCGACTCAGACGAATATAAGGTATGATGAATGGACGTCATCAACCGGCGCCAGCGCTGACACGCCGGGGGCCACGAGCGCGCAAGGACATCGCGCGCGGCAAGGGTCGTCCAACCATCGAATGTCTATTCACTCGCTCCTGTGAGCATCTCCATGAGGCGGCATGAAGAGCATACCTGGTTTCACCTCTGTGACTGAGAATCATGACATCCCAAACGGGTTTGTCCGTGGGCCGCTCACCTGGACCTGCTACTGGATGCTCGGCTATTACGCGTTTCTTCAAGCGGTGCTTGGTCCGCTGATGCCCTTCATTCGCAGCGACCTCAAACTGACCTACACGCTCGCAAGCTTGCACTTCAGCGCCTTCGCACTCGGCGCCGTAGTGGTCGGCGTCGTGAGTGATCGTCCCACACGCCGCTGGGGACGCCGCGCCACTTTCTGGGGCGGAGGGCTTGGCATGGCCATTGGCGCTTGCCTGCTGATCGCCTCGCCGCTGGTCGTCGGAACGATTCTGGGCGCGCTCGTGATGGGAACGTGCGGCAATCTCCTGCTCGTGACGCTCCAGGCCACGCTCTCAGATGGTCACGGGACATGGAGCGCGGTTGCGATGGTCGAGGCGAATGTCGTGGCCAGCGGTTTCGCGATTCTGGCGTCGGTCGGCACGGGGGCCATTACCGGTCTGGGCATTGGCTGGCGCCTGGTGATTCCACCGGCCATCTTGATGCTGGCGCTGGTCGCCATTCGCTATCGGGCAACGACATTTCCGCAGCCCACCGCAGACGGCAAGCGCGCGGATACGCTCGCGGCGCCATCCTCACGGCTGCCGTTGCGTTTCTGGATGTTCTGGCTCGTGATCGCCCTGGAAACGGGCGTCGAGTGGTGTATTGGCTATTGGGGAGCCAGCTTTCTGGCGACCCATACGCAGTTCCACGCGGCGGATGCCGCAACGGCGATGGGCATCTTCTTCCTGGCCATGCTGATCGGTCGCTATGGTGGCAGCCGCCTCTCGCGCGCATTCGCGGGGCAGATATTGCTGATTGTGTCGCTCGTGGTGGGCTTGCTGGCATTTCCTGTATTCTGGCTGGCGCCGCTCGCGCCGCTGAGGCTCATAGGGCTGTTTGCCGTAGGGCTGGGGCTGGCGAATGTCTACCCACTCAGCGTCGCGCTCGCTGCCCGCGAGGCGCCTGGCCAGGCAGACCAGGCGACGGCGCGACTCTCTATCGCTGGGGGGCTGGCGGTGCTGCTCGCGCCGCTCGGACTCGGCGCGCTCGCGGACGCCCTGGGGATTGGGCATGCGTTCGGCGTCGCGCTGCCGCTGCTGCTGCTGGCGCTGCTGGCGGCGGCTGTTGTCGCGCGAATGCGTACGCCCGACCAGAGCGCAGCGGCGCCAGCAGTGGAGGCCCGCTAACCCCGACGCCGCGATCACAGGCCAAACGATAGTCTGTTACACCTGGACCGACTTACCCTGGTGGCCACGCCATTGGTCTGCCGCCGAGCAGATGCAAGTGAAGGTGAAAGACGCTCTGGCCAGCATCCGGGCCGACATTCCACACGAGCCGATAGCCGCTTTCAGCGATGCCTTCCCGCTGCGCGATTGTATTGGCGGCGCGTGTGAGCGCGACCAGCAGCGCGCCATCCATCGCTTCAGGCGCGGCGATGTCGCGGATGTGCCGCTTCGGCACAATCAGCGCGTGGGTGGGCGCGCCGGGATTGATGTCCCGAAACGCATAGACGACTCCGTCGTCATAGACTGCGTTGCTGGGGATCTCGCCAGCGACGATGCGGCAGAACAGGCAATCCGCCTGGGTATCTTCAGCCATAGCCAACTCCTCCCAGAGCTACGATGGAGCACGACGGCGAACCGCCACGCGCAAGCCGCTGCACTCCCCTAGAGGCGGATGGTCTGGATGAACTCGCTTGGCGTCGCGTTGAAGCGGTCATGCAGGAAAGTGCGACCCAGCGGCGTGAAGAAGAGAACGACGCCGAGCGTCGTGGCGCGCTGTGTCGCGCTGAGCACTCGCGCCTCACCCCACAGCGCGTGACGACGAGCGCGGAGCTGCGCCAGCAGCGCAACCAGTGTCGCCAGAGCGACCGGAGCGACGACCACAGCCAGGATCGCCCCGCCCGTATGTGGGATGCCCGTAATTGGCGCGGGCTGCGCGACGAAGAGGGTGAAATAGACGACACAGCCCATGGCCAGCGCGGCATAGACAAACTGAGCGATCAGGAGCGAAGGGCGCGGCTTCCGCAGCGAGATCGTCGTCATGCCGAGCAGGCCCACGCCCCAGCAGATCAGCGCGGGATCCCGCAGAACGAGCGCAATCCGATAGACCAGATGGTACATCAGCAGCCAGAGCGCCGCCATGACGACCAGATAGATCAGGTTCAGATGAACTCCCATGCTCGCCTCCCGCAGGGGCCACACTGGCGCGCAACGCTGACGCTGACGACCGCTACCACCACTCCACCGCGCATTCCGCATGCGCCGAACCATCCGCCTCCTCAGCGCGCCGCTGCGCCATCTGCACATATGATAGCGCATTCAACGCGCTCTGCGAAATGGCGCCCCATTGATGGCGCTTGCACATACCCCTGGGGGGTATGATATAATGAACATACGGGGATGACTGTGGTAGGTTATCATCACGTGAGTGAACTCAACGGCAACATCAGCGCGAGCATGACAAGCGCGTCTCGCCTGGTGAGGAGGTCTGACAGGATATGGCAAACGAGCGTGACGAAGTGAGCGCGCCAGAGGGGACTCCAGTCTATGATGTGCTCATCATCGGCTCAGGGCCCGCGGGATATACCGCGGCAATCTACGCCGCACGGGCGAACCTGCGCACGCTGGTCCTGCAGGGTGAGCAGCTTGGCGGCCAGCTCATGATCACCAGCGATGTCGAGAACTATCCCGGCTTCGAGGAGGGCATCGTTGGGCCAGAGCTGATGGACAAGTTCGAGAAACAGGCGCGACGATTCGGCGCTGACATGGTCCCGCAGGATGTCACGAAAGTCGACTTCACCAAGCAGCCGTTCACTGTCTGGACATACAACAAGCAGTATCAGGGGAACTCGGTCATCATCGCGACGGGCGCTAGCGCCAAGTGGCTGGGCCTACCCAATGAAGAGCGACTTCAAGGGCGCGGCGTGAGCGGTTGCGCGACCTGTGACGGCTTCTTCTTCCGCGACAAGACACTGGCCGTGGTCGGCGGCGGCGACACCGCAATGGAAGAGGCGCTCTTCCTGACCCGCTACGCGTCGCATGTCCACCTGCTGCACCGGCGCGATACCTTCCGCGCCAGCAAGATCATGCAAGATCGCGTGCGGAACAATCCCAAGATCACCGTCCACTTCAATACAGCGGTGGAGGATATCCTGGGCGAGACCGCCGTGGAAGGCGTCGTGATGCGCGACACTCAGACCGGCGCGACCTCGACACTCCCCGTGCAGGGGTTCTTTGTCGCGATCGGCCACCAGCCCAACACGGACCTGTTCAAGGGAATACTGGACATGGACGCGGTTGGCTACCTGAAGCCCGCGAGCAATACGATGACCAAGATTCCCGGCGTCTTCCTCGCCGGAGATGTCGATGACGCGCGCTATCGCCAGGCGGTTACCGCGGCAGGCGAAGGATGTCGCGCCGCGATCGACGCCGAGCGTTGGCTGGAGTCGCGCGGCGAGCTGGACGCCAGCAGCGCCGAGGATGCAGCCGCGTGGGGCGAGCTGGTGGAGACGACAGACGAGAGCATCTCTAAGGCCTCTGCCCGCTAACGCTCCAGACGCGCATCGCGCATGAAACAATGGCCACCGGCAGCGAGCAGTACGCTTGCAGTCGGTGGCCATTTGTCTTTGGCGGCGTCTGGCTCCGACTACATCATCAACTCATAGATCATCTCGACATCGCCGCAGCGCACGAGATCACCATGCGCCAGGGGGAGCGCGCGACGCACGCGAGTTTTGTTGACAAAGACGCCATTGGCGCTGTTGATATCTTCGATGACCCACTGTCCAGTCATGAAGGTGAGTCGCGCGTGCTGGCGCGAGACGGTCTCATCTTGCAGCAGCACATCGTTCCCCAGCCCGCGCCCGATCGTCGTCACATCCTGATGCAGCGTGAAGGCATGCCCCGTAAACGGACCCGAGCGGAAGACGATGCGGCAGCGTAGCGGGCGCCCGCTAGCTGCGAGGAAGCGGTCATTGTCCATACGCCGGCTAGCCATGTCATAGCCACAGATCACGCAGTGCCGATTCGCGGGATTGTTGGCCGCGCCACAACGAAAGCAGACACCTGGCGCGCCGGGGCGTCCCTGTGGAGAGGAGATGGGCGTCGAGTGCGCGCCAGCCGCGCGGACGGGAACCTGCGGCACACTCACCGGCATGGTAGGACTTGCGCGCCTTGGGCCAGCGCCCGCGCCTGGGCCTGTCTGCGCGCTCTCCAGCTCCGTCCGCGCGGCATGCAGATCCGTCGCCATATCCGAGGCGCGCTGGTAGCGCTGGTCGGGGTCCTTGGCCATTGCCCTCAGGATGATGCGCTCGACCGACGGCGCGATCAGCGTCGCCACCTCGCTGGGCCTCGGCGGCGCGTCCTTCATCTGCTTGAGCATCACGGCATTCTGTGAGTCGCCGTAGAAGGGCAGCCGCCCAGTCGCGCATTGAAAGAGCACGACGCCAAGCGAATAGATATCGCAGCGGCCGTCCAGGCGAGCGTCCGCGCGGCACTGCTCGGGCGCCATGTATTGCGGCGTGCCGACAATCTGTGTCTCGCCATGATCGGTGGTGCGATCCTGCAGCATCTTCGCCACGCCGAAGTCAGAGAGCAGCAACAGCTGTGGACTGCGCAGCAACATATTGGCGGGCTTGACATCGCGGTGAATGACGCCGCGCTCGTGGGCGAAGTCGAGCGCTTGCGCCGCCTGCTCAAGAATCAACAGCGCCCAGGGCATGCTCAGGCGCTGGCCCAATTGGTCGGCGCGCACGAGATGATCGCGCACGGAACCGCCGGTGATAAACTCCATGATGAGGTAGGCCCAGTCGCTATCCACGCCGAAGTCATAGATAGGCACGATATAGGGATGGGCGAGCTTCGCCACGGTACGGGCCTCCGCGACAAAGCGGTCAAGAAAGACATTGTCGGCTGCCTGATCCATCCGCGCGGGAATGACCTTGACCGCGACATCACGGTCGAGGTTCGCCTGAAATCCCTGATAGACGCGCGCCATCCCGCCCTGCCCAATCAGGCGCATGATTTTATATTGACCGAATGAGTGCCCGTTGAGGTCCACCATCTCTCCTCCACACGAGACGCGCGCAGCGGGAACTGCCATATTCCCTCCTACCTGTAGCGATTATACGCCGTCTACGCGCTGAATCGTCACACCTGACAGGCGTGGAAACAGACTCCAGAGAGGCTAGCCGACGCGCCGCTGAATCAGCGCACGAAAGCCGCCAAGCCCGTAGGGATTGAGGAGCGTCGCCACCGCATTGCGCAGAGCGGCGCGACGCAAGTAATCCGCCTGCCCGCGATCACTCTGGCGTTCGCTGTCGGCGTAGGGAAAGAGCCGCGCGGCCAGCTCCTCCGCCTGCTCCGGCGCGCCAAGCGTCCGCAGCAGAGCCGCCTGCGTAGTGTAGCGGGTGACGCGCAGCCCCCTCTCGGAGCCTGTCCGCGCGAGCGCGCTGAAGTTGACATGCGCGGTGAGATCCTGCTGACCGGGGCGGATGAGCGGGCGCTCGCCGAGATGATGGCGCGCGTAAACCGTCAGCGTGCCACGACGCCTATCACGCGTATAGAGTCGCCGGGCGCTGGCGCCATAGTCTATCGTCAGCGCGAAGCCGTCGCCGATGATCGCCGCTACCTCAGCCATCCAGTCCTCCGCCGCCGGACAGACCTCCGCGCGCCAGCCATCGGGGAAGTCGCGCCAGAGGATGTTGTAGCGGTCCAGATAGTCCTCGACGCGCGCTGAGGAGGGTTCACCTGGCTGATCCATGAGCTGCCCGCTCGCGGCGCCCAGCGCGACATACAACTCTTCCAGCCGCCCGCCGCGCGCCTCGACACGATGGACTGGCAGCGCATCCACCAGCTCATTCGAGACGACGCAGCCAGTGATTGGCCCATTGCTGGTCGCCTGAGCCAGATCGTCCGCCCAGCGCACGGCGTCCGGTGGGGCGGGAATAGCAGCCAGCTCAGCGGCGAGGCGCGCGGCGCGGTCAGCGCGCAAGGGCGAATCGGGGGCCGCGCGGTCCACCAGCGTGTAGCGCAGCGCGGCGGCCCACCGCTCGTCCAGCGCAAGCGCATAGCGCCAGACAGAGGCCGCCAGCAGACCGCGTCCAGCCCCCGGCTCGATCACATCGAAGCGCTCGGGACTACCGAGCGCTTGCCACATCTGGTGAAGCTGCCGCGCGATAGCCCAGCCCCATAGTGGGCTGACATCGCCGCTCGTGAAGAAGTCGCCCGCCCAGCCGACTGGCTCACGCCCCACACCACCGCCGACATAGTAGCCGAGCTGCGGATGATAGAGCGCCAGCTCCATGAAGCGCGCGAAGGTAATCGGCCCCTCACGCGCGATCTCTTCGCGGATGATCTCTTCCAACTGCGACACGCGGCGCTCCTCCCGCTTATCTGGCCACTTCTGGCCACTCTGCGCCATCGCTCCGCTCCTTTGGCCAGCGTCGGCGCTATGGAGTACCAGCGGCGTATCAGCACAGTATATCGCCACGCGCTGTTGCTGTTGACGCTTAGGCCTGCGGCAGAATGAAATGGAGCGCGCCAGAGGCGATAGTGAGGACGATGACCAGGAGCTGTAGCGCAAGCTGACTGAGCCAGTAGCCCTGCATCAGCCATCGCTTGCGCGCGTCAGGCGTCAACTGCGCGGCCGTGGGGTAGTAGGGCAGCAGCTCGCGCGCCAGGCGCAGCGTATCCTCGCGCTGGATGGCCGAGAGCTTGTTCACGCCAAAGCCAGCGCTCAGGCGCGACCCTCCCACCGCAGGCCTCCCGCGCCGACCCAGCCGCCGACGGAGTTCTTGCGCGAACACGAGATCGCCCTGTTGACGCGCAATAGCGATGGCGCGAGCAAAAAACATGGCCCATTCGCCCGACGCATACCCTCCATTGGCCGCCACGAGGGTTATCGTGCGCGAGAGATCGAGCAGCGGCAGCCCTGTGCGCTGCGTGACCTGCTCCACCAGCTGATGGGCCGCGACGCGACGCGCCTCATCCACGCGCCATGACACAGGCGACGACGGATCCGGAGCGGCATACATCGCCTCCCACAGAATGTCGCGCTCGGCGTCACTCAGCACGAAGACCTCATGTAAGCGTCCCAGTTCGTCAGCGTAGGCCATGCGGACGAGGCTGCGCATGTCGCGCCAGCGCAGATACTGGCCGCGGCCCTTCCCTCGCGCCTGCGTCAACGCAAGCCCATCGGCATCGAGAGACGCTGTCATATCGTCGCGCTCCATGCGCGCAAAGCGCCGCAAGACAAGCGACGCGGCGACGCCAGCGCCGCCCACGAGCATGAGAGTGCACGGAAACGTCAGCCACTCGAACCAGTTCGCCACCGTGACCCGATGCGTGAAGGATGGCGGCGCATATAGCGACATGACGAAGAGTGCGACTCCCATGGCAAACATGCCCAGCCCAGCGAGCGCTCCGAGAAGATAGACGGCGGCGTCGAGCGCCAGCAAGCGCATTGGGTGGGCGAGAGGGCCAAATGCCTGCGCCCCCTGCGCCGCCACGGATTGCGCGACTGGACTGGCGCTCGGTGTGACGATGATTGGATCTGTCAGACGCGCATCGCGTGCGGCGGCGGCGTTCACCAGCGCACGCGCATACCCTGCCGTTATCTCTCCCGTGCCCGCTGTGCCAACAGACGACACAGCAGCGGCAAAGTCCCATAGCTGGATCATGAAAACCGCCTGAACGCCAGTCTCTGCCAGCGTCTGGATCGTGTCGCTGCCAAATGAGCCTGGCGCCGCATGCGAGAGTGTGAACCAGAGCGACGCGATTACCACGACGAAGGCGATCAGCTTGATCGCGCTGAATACCGCGAGCAATCGCCACCACGCCCGCATCCGCCGGCGTGAGATGTCGTCGCGGAAGACGCGCAGGAGCCGGACCATGCCGCTTGCCACAGGTCACTCATTTCTGTGATGCGATTCCTTATCGCCTGGACGTTGCGCATACGAGGCGAATCGTCTGCCGCCTGCTTTATCCAGTATGCCATACGATGCGCGTGCGCCCTGTGTTGCGGCGCTATGCCGTGCGCTGCTACAATGCGGATACTGTCCGTGTGCGCTAGCGCGTGATGACAGAGCCAGACGAACAAGCGAGCATGAGGGAATCATTACTATGGCTGTCCTGCCGGAGACGCCGGGGCCTCGCCCGGATTGGTTGCGTGTGCGCTTGCCCGTGGGCAAGAACGTCGATGAGCTCAAGACGCTGATGCGTGGCAAATCGCTGCACACCGTCTGCGAGGAGGCGCGCTGCCCCAACATGGGCGAGTGCTGGATGCATCGCACAGCCACCTTCATGATCCTGGGCAGCGTCTGCACCCGTAGCTGCGGCTTCTGCGCCGTGGCGACGGGCCGCCCAATGGCGCTCGACTGGGAAGAGCCGCGACGCGTCGCAGAGGCGGTCGAGCAGATGGGTCTGAAGCACGTCGTCGTCACGATGGTCAACCGCGATGAGCTGCGCGATGGTGGTGCCACACTCGTCGCCGCGACCATTCGCTGGATTCGCCGGCTGAATCCCGAGTGCGCTGTCGAGGTGCTGACCTCTGACTTCAAAGGGTCGCGGGAGGCGCTCAAGGTCGTGATGGACGCCCGACCGAGCGTCTTCAACCACAACATCGAGACCGTGCCGCGACTTTACCGTCAGGTGCGCCCGCAGGCGGTCTACGAACGCTCACTCGACGTGCTGACCTGGGCGAAGGAGATGAGCCCGGAGACGCCCAACAAGACGGGCTTCATGCTCGGCCTCGGCGAGACACATGATGAGGTGGTGGCGACGCTGCGCGACCTGAAGGACCGCGACATTGACATCGTGACAATCGGCCAGTATCTGCGCCCGACACCGCAACATCTGCCCATCGCGCGCTACGCCACGCCAGATGAGTTCCGCGAATATGCGCGGCTCGGCAAAGAGATGGGCCTGCGCCATGTCGAGAGCGGTCCGCTGGTGCGCAGCTCGTACCACGCCTGGGATCAGCTCAAGGCGAGCGTGGCCGCGCAGTAGCGCCGAACCGCCGTCCGCGCCCAGCGGCGAGAAAGAAGCGAGGTTATGCGTCAGCGCATGACCAGTGAGAGCGTCAAGGCGCCCCTCCACTCCTGGTTGAACACGCCAGGGGCAGAAGCGCGGGGATATCTGCTCGCGCCAATCGGTGTCGCGGGCGCCACCATCGTCATCGGCCTGATCTTGACCGGCCTCCACCTAAGCGATATGTCGCTGCTCTATCTGCCGGTCGTACTCTGGCTGGCGGCGCGCTATGGGCGGGGGCCAGCCATCCTTGCGTCGGCGCTCTCGTTCCTGAGCTATGACTTCTTCTTCATCCCGCCGGAGCACCTGTTCACCGTCGATAACCCGAGCGAGTGGCTCTCACTCGTCGCCCTGCTCGCCACCTCACTGGTGCTCGGCCACCTGACCGCCGTGGTCCGCACACGCGCCCGTGAGGCGGAAGAAAGCGAACAGCGCACCAATATCCTCTATCGCCTCGCGCAACTGATCGGCGCCTCCGCGACCGAGCCAGAGCTGTATGAGGCGCTGACCCATCGGGTGGTGGAGGTATTCGCGCCCAGCGGTGTCCGCGCGTGCGCGCTGATGCTGCCCGACGATGTCGGCTCGCTCCAGATCAGCGCCTTCTGGAGCGAGCAGGGCCACGAGACCTGCGCGATCAATACACCCGAGGCGCGAGAAGAGCATACTCTGCTGCGGGCGCCGCTCAAGACCTCTGGCGGAGTCGTCGGAGCGCTGCTGCTGTCGGGCCTGCCATCTATCCACCTGCTCACGCGCGACGAAACAACGCCGCAGAGCGTTACGGAGGCGCATACGCCTGAGGAGAGCCTCGCGCTCCGGCAGGCGCCGCTCTTCGCGACGTTCTGCGACCAGATCGCGCTGGCGATTGACCGGGCGACGCTGGCGCGCGAGGCGATGCACACAGCGGCCCTGCGCGAGAGCGACCGGCTGAAGGATGCGCTGCTCGGCTCGGTGACGCATGAGCTGCGCACGCCGCTCGCCTCCATCAAGGCGGCGACGAGCAGCCTGCTGCAAGAGCAGGTCGAGTGGAACGCTCAGGAGCGCCACGAGCTGCTCAGCGCGATTGATACCAGCGCCGACCGGCTCAACCGCCTGGTGGGCAACCTGCTCGACCTCTCGCGCCTGGAGGCCGGTGTCGCCAAACCTGAGATGGACTGGCGCTTGATGAACGATGTGATCGCCTCCACCCTCGACCAACTCGACCTGACCGGGCAGCTACAAGACCACCATATTCACGTCGTCGAGCCGGATGACCTGCCGCTCGTCCTGATGGACCAGGAACAGATCCAGCAGGTGCTGACCAACCTCATCGAGAATGCGCTCAAGTATTCGCCAGAGGGAAGCGAGATTCGCATCGAAGCCCGCGTGTGCGACGATGCGCTCGAAGTCTCTGTCAGCGACCAGGGCATCGGCATTCCCAAAGCGGATATCACCGCCGTCTTCAATAAGTTCTACCGGGTGCAACAGGCGCGGCTGCCGTGGTCCGCTGGCCGACCGCCCATCGGCACGGGTCTGGGGCTAGCCATCTGCGCGGCTATCGTGCGAGCGCATGGCGGGCGCATCTGGGCAGAGAGCGAACTTGGCCACGGCACGACCATCACCTTCACGCTGCCGCTATCGGCTGAGCGACCCCACGGGGGTCTGCCAGAGGTGAGCGATATGGCGCGCCGCGAGGACACCAGCGAGTCGGGCGTCGCCACAGCGTGGGGCGCACGCGCATGACCGCGTTCGACGCAGCGAAGCCTGCCGGCTCACACAAAGACGAGACGACGGATAACGAACTCCCCCAGGATGAGGTGGGCCGCCGCCGGGGCGCTGGCGCGCGGGTGCTGGTGATCGACGATGAGCCAGAGATCGGGCGAGCGGTGCGCCTTGGTCTGCGCGGCGCAGACTTCACCGTCGAGTGGGCCGCCACCGGCGCGGCGGGGATGGAGCGCGTGGCGCAGTGGCGACCCGACGTCATCCTGCTCGACCTCTCGCTGCCAGACATCGACGGCGTGGAGGTCTGCAAGCGCCTACGCCGCTGGACGCAGACACCCATCATCGTGCTGTCGGTGCGTGCGCACGAAGCAGACAAGGTGGCAGCGCTGGAGCACGGCGCGGACGACTACCTGACGAAGCCATTTAGCATGGTGGAATTGATCGCGCGCATTCGGGTCGCCCTGCGCCACGCGGCGCAGACTTCCGGCGCGGCGAGCGGGTCGGCGGGTGCGCTGGTGCGCATCGGAGAGCTGGAGCTTGACCTCGAACGGCGTCTGGTCACGGTCAGTGGGCAGCCTGTCCATCTCACGCCGACCGAGTACGAGGTGCTCAAGTATCTGGCGGCGAACATGGGTAAAGTGGTCACGCATAGCATGCTGCTGCATGCCGTGTGGGGGCCGTCCTACGAGGCCGAAGCGCACTACCTGCGCGTCTTCATCAACCAGCTACGGCGCAAGATCGAGCCAGACCCCAGCCGCCCGCGCTACCTCATTACAGAGCCAGGCATCGGCTACCGCCTGCGCGAGACGCAATGATCCTCGCCCGCGTCAAAACCTTGATACATTCCTGATACCCTCCGCTGCGTTCCTTTACGTTCCCCTGACGCCACCAGGCGTACCCTTCTCAGTGGGCATCGCGGACGACTGAGTAGTCGGACCCGCGAGGCGATGTCGACCTTACTAGGCCAGTCGCAAATGCGAGCGTCGTCCGCGATGCCCTCGATAGCAGAAAGGGAACGTGAGGATGTCACACATCCTTCTTGTCGAAGATGAGCTTCCATTCCGGCGCATCATCACCTTGAACCTGGCGCAGCTCGGCTGCTCGGTGGCCGAGGCCGATAGCGTGGAGAACGCCTGTGAGATGGCGCTCGCCGCGTGGGAAGCCGGCTTCCCGTTCGACCTCATCATCCTTGAGACGCACCTCGCGATGCGTTGCGGCTGGGACTTGTTGCGCCTGCTGCGTGCGCCCGAGGTCGCGGGGACTGGCTTGCCGATGCCGAGGGTCATTATCATGAGCGCGCTCCTCGTCGCGCGCAGCCGCACCGCAGAGTTTGCACCGGTAGCGACGCTGCTCAAACCCTTCCCCATCTCCGCGCTGATGCGCCTGGTCGAGCGGTGCGCCGAAACAGCCAACGCGACACCCGCGCGCGGTGCGTAATAGCGCGTAATAGCGCGTAGTGGATTGGGGCTCAAGCCTCCATGTTACTACCTTATGTCACGCGGAGCCCACTGCGGCAAGCATGCGCCACGTGCAGGAGAAGGACCCACCGCATGGCGGATATTCTGTTTCTCGTCGTCAGCGTCGCGGCATTTATCGCGCTCGCGGCGTTCGTCTTCGCCTGCGACCGCCTCTAGCGGCGCACTGGAAAGCCAACAAAGAGACGCACATGAACGTCGAATACCTGATCGTTGGGCTGATCGCGCTTGCTGTGGGCATCTACCTCGCTATCGCGCTGCTCTGGCCCGACCGATTCTAGTGACCCGGAGAAAAGAAGCGCACTATGTCGTTCACGTTCAACGGTGTCGCACAGATCATCGTCTATTTCCTGCTCCTGCTGCTCATCACCAAGCCGCTCGGCCTGTACCTCACTGCCGTCTTCGAGGGCAAGCACACCTGGCTGACTCCGGTGTTGCAGCCCATCGAGCGGGCGATCTACGCCATCAGTGGCGTGGATGAGCGGCGCGGCCAGGACTGGAAGATATACACCGTCGCGATGCTGATCTTCGAGGTCATCTCGGCGGTCCCGCTCTACCTTTTGGAGCGCCTCCAGAATCACCTGCCGCTCAACCCAGCGGGGCACGGGTCGGTGGACCCGCTGCTCGCCTGGAACACGGCCATCAGCTTCATGACCAACACCAACTGGCAAAACTACAGCGGCGAGAATACCATGAGCTATCTCACGCAAATGGCTGGGCTGGCATTTCACAACTTCGTCTCCGCCGCTGTCGGTATCGCCATCGCAGTGGCGGTCATCCGCGGCTTCACACGCCGCAGCGCCAACAATCTGGGCAACTTCTGGGTCGATGTGACCCGTTGCTGCCTGTACATCCTCCTGCCGTTCGCGTTCGTCCTGGCGCTCGTGTTCGTCTGGCAGGGCGTTCCCCAGAACTTCAACGCCTACGCACACATTACCGGCGTGCAGGGCTTCGCGCAGACCATCGCGCAGGGGCCAGTGGCGTCGCAGGAAGTCATCAAGATGATGGGCACGAACGGTGGCGGATTCTTCAATGCCAACTCCGCGCACCCGTTCGAGAATCCGACGCCATTCACCAACCTGCTCGAAATGCTCAGCATCTTCATGTGGGGCGCGGCGCTCATCTACATGTTCGGCAAGCTCTCCGGCAACACCCGCAACGGCTGGGCGCTCTTTGGCGCGGTGAGCCTGATCTTCCTGCTCGGCGCATTCATCTGCCTGGGCGCGGAGCAGGCGGGCAACCCACAGCTCGCTCATCTGGGGCTAGATCAGACGCCACATGAGTATGCGCTCTCCCAGCCTGGCGGCAACATGGAGGGGAAGGAGCTGCGCTTCGGCATCGGCTCTTCGACACTCTTCACGACCATCACGACCGACGCGTCGTGTGGCGCAATCAATAGCTGGCTCGATAGCTACACACCCATCGGCGGCATGATTCCACTGGTGAACATCCAGCTTGGCGAGATCATCTTCGGTGGCGTCGGCTCTGGCATGTATGGCCTGCTCGTCTTCGCCGTCCTCGCGGTGTTCATCGCTGGCCTGATGGTCGGGCGCACGCCGGAATTCCTGGGCAAGAAGATCGAGCAGCATGAGATGAAGATGGCGGCGCTTGCCATTCTCATTCTGCCTGCCAGCATTCTCGGCTTCACGGCCATCGCGATAGTGCTCGGCCCTGGCGTCTCAGCCATCGCCAATCCGGGTCCACACGGACTGACCGAAGTGCTGTATGCATTCAGCTCACAAACGGGCAATAACGGCTCGGCCTTCGCGGGTCTGGGCACGACAACGGTGGGTACGCCGTCGTTCACGCTCTACAACTGGACAGGCGCCTTCGCCATGCTGATCGGTCGTTTCGCGTTCCTGATTCCGGTGCTGGCGCTGGCAGGCTCACTGGCGCCCAAGAAGATCGTGCCAGTCGGTCCGGGGACATTCCCGACGACGACGCCACTCTTCGCTGGACTGGTCGATGGCGTCATCGTGATCGTCGGCGCGCTGACCTTCTTCCCTGCGCTGGCATTGGGGCCGATCGTCGAGCAACTTTTGGCGCTCGCAGGCAAGACCTTCTGATGGCCGCATAGAGAGATAGATCTACATGTCCAAGATACATAGCGACCAGCCACTCACTCCGGCTGAGGAGAACGTGGCTCAGGAAATCGAAAACCCGCGCGGGCGGGTGGGAAGCGCGGTAGCGAAAGCGCGACGCCCACGACAGAGCGCGTCACTCTTCGATACCACGATCACACGTCGGGCGCTTGGCGACTCCTTCAAGAAGCTGGACCCGCGCAAGCAGGCGAAAAACCCGGTGATGTTCGTGGTGGAGATTGGCAGTGTCATCACCACAGTCGAATTTGTGCGCTCGCTGGTTGACCCAACGCTTGCCCACGATCGGCTCTTCATCTTCGGCGTCGCGGTCTGGCTGTGGTTCACTGTGCTCTTCGCCAACTTCGCAGAGGCGATGGCGGAGGGACGCGGCAAGGCGCAGGCCGACACACTACGCCGCGCACGCACCGAGACAATGGCCAAGCGCATCAAGCAAGGCGCCAAGAATGGCCCTCAGAGCCAGTACGACGAGGTGGCGGCGCCAGAGCTCCGTCAGGGCGATCTGGCGCTGGTGATGGCGGGCGACCACATCCCGGGCGACGGTGAAGTAGTCGAAGGCGTCGCCGCAGTCGATGAGTCGGCCATTACAGGTGAGTCGGCTCCGGTCATCCGCGAGAGCGGCGGCGACCGCTCCGCTGTGACGGGTGGCACGCGCGTGCTCTCAGACTGGATCATCGTACGCATCACGTCGAATCCGGGCGAGACCTTCCTGGACCGCATGATCGCGCTCGTCGAGGGCGCGAATCGCCAAAAGACGCCGAACGAAATCGCGCTGAACATCCTGCTGGCGAGCCTGACGATCATCTTCCTGCTGGCGGTCGTCACGCTGGAGCCATTCGCCATCTACTCCGGCGGGCCGGTCAGCGTCACTGCGCTCATCGCCCTGCTCGTCTGCCTGATTCCAACGACCATCGGTGGTTTGCTGTCCGCGATTGGCATCGCTGGCATGGACCGGCTGGTGCAGCGCAACGTGCTGGCGATGAGCGGGCGGGCAGTCGAGGCGGCGGGCGATGTGGATGTGCTGCTACTCGACAAGACAGGCACGATCACGCTCGGCAATCGCATGGCGACGGAGTTCCTGCCCGTCTCCGGCGTGAGCGAGCGCGATCTTGCCGACGCGGCCCTGCTCTCCTCGATTCCGGACGAGACCCCCGAAGGGCGCTCGATTGTGGTGCTGGCGCACGATAAGTATCAGTTAGACGGGCATGACGCCGACGCGGCGCACATGACCCTGATTCCCTTTAGCGCCTCCACGCGCATGAGCGGTGTAGAGATCACCCCGAACGGCGCGGGACCAGAGCGGCACATACGCAACATACGCAAGGGCGCGGGCGACGCCGTGATCGCGTGGGTGAGCGAAGGCGTCGGCTCGATTCCCACCGACCTGAAGCCGGTTGTCGAGCGGAGCGCCCGCACGGGTGGCACGCCGCTGGTGGTCGCCGAGCATACGGAAGGGGCGCTCCGGCAGGTGCTTGGCGTGATCTACCTCAAGGACATCGTCAAGAGCGGCATGCGCGAGCGCTTCGATCAACTCCGCAAGATGGGCATCCGCACAGTGATGATTACGGGCGACAACCCACTCACCGCCGCCGCCATCGCCTCTGAGGCGGGCGTGGATGACTTCCTGGCGCAGGCGACGCCGGAAACCAAGATGAAGCTGATCCGCGAGCAGCAGGCTGGTGGACGACTGGTCGCGATGACTGGTGACGGCACCAACGATGCGCCCGCGCTGGCCCAGGCGGACGTAGGCGTGGCGATGAACACGGGAACGCAGGCGGCCAAAGAGGCTGGCAACATGGTTGACCTCGACTCCAACCCCACGAAGCTAATCGAGATCGTCGAAGTCGGCAAGCAGCTGCTGATGACGCGCGGCGCGCTCACCACGTTCAGCATCGCCAACGACGTGGCGAAGTATTTCGCCATCATCCCAGCCGTCTTCGTCGCCACCTATCCACAGCTTCAGGCGCTCAACATCATGCGGCTGGCTACGCCCCATAGCGCCGTGCTCTCGGCCGTGATCTTCAACGCGCTAATCATCGTCGCGCTAATCCCGCTGGCGCTACGAGGTGTACGCTACCGTCCACTCGGCGCGGCGACGCTGCTGCGGCGGAACCTGCTGATCTATGGCCTGGGTGGCATCGTCCTGCCGTTCATCGGCATCAAGCTGATTGACCTGATCCTGGTCGCGCTGCATCTGACGGCGTAGGGCCTTCCGGAAAGTGATCAAGACACATGGCGCAGACAACTGTTCCCACATCAAACTCCGCCGCGCGGGTGGATGAACATGCCGCCGACGCGCAACCCATCGAGAACGGGCGACGGGCGCTGCTTCGGCAGTTCCGGCCCGCGATTCTGCTGTCGCTGCTGCTGACCCTCATCGCGGGAATCATCTACCCACTCGCGGTGACGGGCGCCGCGCAGGCGCTCTTTCCGTCGCAGGCGAATGGCTCGTTGGTCTATGCGAATGGCAAGCCGGTTGGCTCCAGCCTGATCGGCCAGTACTGGACGCAGCCGCAATACTTCCACGGCCGCCCCTCGGCGACGCTGAACCTGCAAGGACAGCCCGCGCCCTATCAGGCGAACAACTCCGGTGGGTCGAATCTGGGTCCAACCAACAAGGCGCTGGTGGAGACTGTTCAGCAGCGCATCGCGGAGCTGAAGAAGGAGAACCCTGACGTGACCGCTGGCACGCCCATCCCAGTCGATATGGTGACCGGTTCGGCCTCCGGTCTTGATCCCGACATCTCGGTCGCGGCGGCCTACTACCAGATTCCGAGGGTCGCCAAAGCGCGCGGACTGAGCCAGGCGACGGTTCAGGCGCTCGTGAACGCGCACATCACCGGGCGTTTCCTTGGCCTCTTCGGCGAGCCACGGGTGAACGTGCTGGAGCTCAACCTGGCGCTCGATGCGCTGAGCCATAGGGCTCCTTGAGATGACCCGTGACGACGTGACGCTGAAAGGAAGCCGACGCCGTGACTGAGCGCTCACACTCCCAGGGCGATGAGCGGCCCAACCCCGAAACCCTGCTCGATCGGTACAAGTTGCGCGACCTCGTCCCCACGACCGCCAGTGAGGGGTCCGCCGACTCGTCGCGTCCGGAGCGCGGCAGGCTGCGCATCTACCTGGGGATGGCGGCGGGTGTGGGCAAGACCTACGCCATGCTCAACGAGGGGCGCCGCCGCAAGTCACGCGGAACTGATGTCGTCGTGGGGTGGGTCGAGACGCATGGCCGTGCCCTGACACAGCAACAGATAGGCGATCTTGAGGTCATCCCACGCCAGCGTGTCACCTATCGCGGCATCACGCTGGAGGAGATGGACCTGGACGCGATTCTGGCGCGCAAGCCAGCCGTGGCGCTGGTAGATGAGTTGGCTCACACGAATGTCCCCGGCTTGCGCCACGAGAAGCGCTACCAGGATGTCGAGGACCTGCTGGCGGCTGGCATTACCGTCATCACGACAGTGAACGTGCAGCATCTGGAGGGACTCAACGACCTCATCGAAACGCTGACAGGCGCACGCCAGCGCGAGACGATTCCTGACCGCCTGCTGGATGAGGCGGATGACGTGGAGCTGGTGGACATCTCACCGGAAGCGCTGCGAGCGCGGCTGCGCCACGGCAACGTCTACCCGCCCGACCGCGCGCGACAGGCGCTGGATCGCTACTTTTCAACGAGCAACCTCACCGCTCTGCGTGAGCTTGCGCTGCAGCGCGTCAGCGAAAAGACTGAGCGACAGCTCGAAGTGCTGATGCATAGCGGCGAGACGGTTGGGCAGGGATTGCGCGCGCCAGGCGTCAAAGACCGCGTGCTGGTGGCGCTCGACGCGCCCGACCAGGCCCGGCGACTCCTGCATGAGGGATGGCGGATGGCCTATGCGCTGCAAGCGCCACTCTACGCAGTGATCACCCGGCCATCACGGGAGGGTGTGGCTGCGCCAGCCGTATCCACCACTGAGGACGCGCGTTTGGCCGAAGACTTGGGGGCGGAGGTCATCGAGGTCTCCGCGCCGGACAGCGCCGAGGCCATCGCGCGGGTCGTGAGCGAGCGCCGCGTGACGCTGCTGGTCGTCGGCGCGCCCGACCCAACGCGCGGCTGGCTGCGGGCGCGTCCGTCACTCGCCAGCCGCCTGCTCCAGCTACGGATCAACACAAATATCCTGGTCGTCCCCTGCCAACGCGAGAAGTGACATGCCATGTCGCAAACTCAATAGCCGCGCGCCACGTCTACCAGGTTGCGCAGAGGGCGACCCTCGCGGTAGCGGGCGATGTTGTCGAGCATGAGATCGGTCAGACGCTCGCTATAGCGCGCTGACCGGCCCGAGACGTGCGGCGAGATGATGATGTTCGGCGCTGCCCACAGCGGACTCTCCGGCGGCAGCGGCTCTTGCGCCGCGACATCCAGCGCGGCGCCGCCAAGCCGACCATCGTTGAGCGCCGCGATCAAGGCTGGCTCGTCCACCACCGCGCCGCGCGCGATGTTGACCAGCAGCGCGCCCCGCTTGACATGCGCTAGCCGCTCGGCGTTGATGAGGCCAGTCGTCTCAGGTGTGCTGGGGACTGCCAGCACAATGTAATCCGCTTGCGCCAGCGCATCGTCGAGCCGATTCTGCGGGAACATCTCATCCACATCAGGATCAGTGGCCCCGGCGGAGGCGCTGCGCCGCGTTGCGATGGTCCGCATCCCAAAGGCGCGCCCGACCTGCGCGACGCGCCGACCGATGGCGCCCAGCCCGACGACCAGCAGCGTCGCGCCCTCCAATTCGCGGCCCACTAGCTCATGGGCGAAGAACCCGCCCTTTGGCCAACGTCTCTCCTGCTGCAGCCTGAACATCTCCGGCCAATGCCTGGCCCACAGCAGCATCGCGGAGAAGACGTGCTCGCTGATCGGTGTCGCATGCACGCCGTTAGCTGTGGTGATGAGTGGCGCGTGCGGCGAGTGTGTCCACGCTTGCCGGAGGGCGTGCTCGGCTCCCGCGCTGGAGAGCGCCACCCAGCGCAGGTTCGGCGCGAGATCGAGTATGTTCTCCGGCGTCATGTAGAGGCACACGACATCGGTTTCGGGGCGCCGCGCCAATGTCTCGGCCAGCTCCTGCGCGCCGCGCGTCGTGAGCAGCGCGTTCACACCGACTGCCGCGCGCAGCCGCTCCACATCGGCTGGCTCAAAGGGATAATTGGTCACCAGCAGCGTAATATCCTGCGGATCGCGGCGCTGCTCAGCATTGTCGGTGTGGTCGGGCATGGGAGAGAATCCTTCCGAAAGCTCGGGCGACTAACTCACCGTGAAGGCGGCGGAGTGCGCCTCCTGTGGATTCGTGATGCCGTCGGGCTGGGTCGAGTAGGTGACCGAGACGCGATACGTCCCTGACTGCCAGGCGTTCACATCACTCGATGACGAGGGCGCCAGCGTGTAGGGGACTGAGGCGCTTTCGGCGATGAGGAGCGTCTGTGTCGCCTTGCCGCCGTTGCAGCTATCCATTGGCTTCCAGGCGCCCGTTGTGGCATCGTACCGCTCGAGCTGTGCGATGGAGCAGGCTGACTTGCCGTCCTGGGTGTAATACTGCGACTTCGAATTATTCGTGACAGTCACACCGATGGCGTCGCCTATGGTGTAGTGCGAGAGGTTGGTCGTCACCGTCACGGGGCCGGTCGTAGCCGTCACACCTGTGATGGGATGCGACACAGTCGCGGATGAGCAAGCGGAGAATAGAACCAGGGCCGCCACCAATATCAGCCATCCTCGCCAGCGCAGGGGCGCCGTCATGTCGTTCCTCCTGAATCGCACGTCTGCGCTCCGGCGATTGATCTTCCCTGCCAGAGCGAGTAAGCGATTCCTACTGTACCATGTTCCTCAGAATTCCTCATACGTTGTGATGCGTGTCATGTGGCGCCAATCGACCAATGCCACCCTATCACAGAACGTATAAACACAGCATAACAGGCGCCCGCGCCGCCGCGTGGTCCCACATGAGGCATGTGAGCCTACCCCCTCAATGGTATAATCGTACAGAACCGCGGCGCCAACTGTCGCCGCAGCGGTTGTGTACAATGCGCGATTTCTACCTGTGAGGCGTGAGATGTCCAAGAAGATGCTGAGCACAGCGCTGCTCTTTCTGATCGGCGCGGGCTTCGGTGTGTTCAGTCTGTATACACTTATCACCGCGACGAATACAGATACGGTATTCGTCGGTCTGTTGTACCTCATTCCGGCGATCGCCGCTTTCGTCGCACTGATCATGCTGCCATTCAAGCCGATGCAAGAGCGTTGACGAGCGCTTACCAATTGAGCGCCATGCGCTGACACGCGAGCCAGGAGCGGCAGTCGCGTGGGGTGGCATGTGATCGTCTCTCCCTTGGTAGCCGCTGAGAATCCATAGCAGGGCTGGCGGCATCCCGCAACCATACGACACTATAGACCGAGGATGCGAGGTCCTCTCATGACAACAGAGATCGAGCGCGAACAGGCGCGCACTGACAACACGACTGATCCGGCGCCGCGAACGCCACGGGTGGAGGGTGGATTTCCGGCCCGCCGCATGCGTCGTCTGCGCCGCAGCGAGGGACTGCGCCGCCTGACGCGCGAAACGATGCTCGACCCAGGCGACTTCATCTTTCCGCTGTTCGTCAGCGAAGTCATCGATGAGCCTGTAGCCATCGGCTCGATGCCCGGGCAGTATCAGTGGCCAGTGGGCGAGATGGGCCGCCGCGCTGAGGAGCTGGCGAAGCTGGGCGTCGGCGCGGCGCTGCTCTTTGGCGTGCCCGCGCACAAAGACGAGATCGGCTCCTCGGCCTGGGATGAGCAGGGTCCCGTGCAGCGCGCCATCCGCGAGATGAAGGCCGCCGCGCCAGAACTGGTCATTGTCACCGACGTGTGCATGTGTGAATACACCAGCCACGGACATTGCGGACTCGTCCGCGACGGCGAGGTGCAAAACGATGAAACGCTCGAACTGCTGACGCGCGAGGCGCTCTCGCACGCGGCGGCTGGCGCCGACATCGTGGCGCCGTCTGATATGATGGATGGTCGCGTCGCCGCCCTGCGCGCTGGACTTGACAGCGCGGGGTTCAGCAACACGCCGATCATGGCGTACTCGGCCAAGTTCGCTTCGGCGTTCTACGGACCATTCCGCGAGGCGGCGGAATCTACGCCGCAGTTTGGCGATCGGCGCGCCTACCAGATGGATCCCGCGAATGGACGCGAGGCGCTGCGCGAGGTCGAGCTGGACGTGCTGGAAGGCGCCGACATGGTGATGGTCAAGCCAGCGCTACCGTATCTGGATGTGCTGGCGCGCGTCCGCGATCGCTACGATCTGCCCATTGCGGCCTACAACGTCAGCGGCGAGTATTCCATGCTCAAGGCGGCTGTCGCCAATGGCTGGCTCGATGAGCGTCGCGCGACGCTGGAGACGCTGACGGGCATCAAACGGGCAGGCGCCGACATGATCATCACCTACCATGCGATTGAAGCGGCGCGCTGGCTGGCCGAAGGCTAGCCTCGTCCGCGATTCGGCGCGCGTTGATCCTGCGCATGGGGATATGAAGCGCGGCGCCCGACTGTGAGAGGCTGGCAGTGATCGAGGCGCACGCGGCGGATACCCGCTCGAACGAGACGGCTCAGCCCTGGTGGCGTATCACGCTGCCAAAGGGCGAGGCCACCGCCCGCCTCACGCTGCTAGCCGCGGTCATCCTGCTACACAATCTACTGGAACTGCCGCGCGACCCGCTCACCAACACAATTGGCGCGCCCGCCTCTGGGCTGCTGGCGTTTCTGGCGCTGACTGGCTCGCTGGCGCTGTTGCTGCTGGCGCTCGGCGAGCGCGCGCCTGGGTGGCGCTGGCTACGCAGCCGCCGCGCGCAGACCATTCTCCTCGCGCTAACCCTGCTGGCGGCGCTGGTGGGCGTCAAGCAGATCGGAACGATGGTGGTGGCGAGCTTCCAGCCGCCCATCTATCCCAACGACGGCGCCACACTCGACCAGTACGCCGCCCAGCAGCTGTTGGCGGGCCACAACCCGTATGTCACGACCAACATCGTGTCGGCGATCCATCTCTACCATCAGCCACCGGAATACACGACACCGCTCCACACTGGCCCCTTCGCTGGCCGCGCGCTGACTGACTATCCCTCAGCCAGCGCGCGGACGGCGGCGTTCAGGGCCTCGCCCGACGGGCAGGGCTTCGAGGGCAAACTGAGCTATCCGGCGCTGGCGTTTCTGCCGCTCGTCCCGCTGGTATGGGCAGGACTGCCTAACGCGACGCCGCTGACGCTGCTGTGTGTCCTGGGGCTAGCGGCGCTGCTCATCACCTCGGCGCCACGCGCGCTGCGTCCGTGGGTGGCGCTGCTGTTCCTCGCGGATGTCCCACTCCTCAACGCGGCGGTCATCGCCGATCCAGACATCCTGTATATCGTCCCGCTGTTCGCGGCATGGCGCTGGCGTGAGCGCGCCGCGCGCTCGGCGATCCTGCTGGGGCTGGCGCTGGCGACCAAGCAGCTCGCGTGGTTCTCCGCGCCGTTCCTGCTCATCCTGATCTGGCGCGAGCGTGGCTGGCGCGCGGCGATCGGACGACTCGCTGGCGCGGCGGCGCTCTTCGCCGCGATCAACGCGCCGTTCTTCGTCAACAATCCAAGCGCCTGGCTGGCGGGTGTGCTGGCGCCGCAACTCGACCCAATGTTCCCGCTGGGCAATGGCCTCATTCGCCTCTCGCTCTCGGGACTGCTGCCGCTCGCGCCCTCGCTGGCCTATACGACACTTGAGGCGCTTGCGCTGATCGGCGCGATGGTCTGGTACTGGCGTGTCTGCCAACGGGCGCCCGCGCTCGGCTATACGCTGGCGATGGCGCCACTGTTCTTTGCGTGGCGAAGCCTCACGACGTACTTCTACTTCACGGCGCTGCCAGCGCTGGCGCTCTGGTTGGCGGCCCATCGAGAGCATGAGGAGGCTCCAGCCCCGCCCATGCTGGCCGGATGGCAGGAGGTCGCGTCATGAGCGTGACGACTGACCGACCGCCCAGCATCCCATCGAGCGGCACGCCAGCGAATCCACCTCGTCCGCCCTGGTGGGTGGCGATCGTGACACAGGCGCGACGCCCCGGCTCGATGCGCGCGCTCACACTCGGCGTCTGGCTCATCACGCGAGCGGTTCTGCTCGCTGGCGTCATTCTGGGGCATCGCTACTGCGACCCGCAGTTCTATCGCTACGCAGGTGAGTTGGCGGCGGGCCACTTGCCCTACCACGATGTCATGGTGGAGTATCCGCCGCTGGCCATCGCGCTGATCCTTTTGCCTGCCCTGCCGCTGCTGCCCTTCGCTGGAATCGCGCCGCGCCCGGACGCCGCCTTCAGCTTGCCGCTCACGCAGCTGCCGTCGCCCGATCCCATCCGCTATGGCGCATACGGCGTCAGCTTCGCCATCATGATGCTGGTGATTGACGCGCTGACGCTCTGGCTCGTGATACGCGCGGCTCGCCACTTCACCCGCAACGACGTGGTCATCGCGGGGGCTGGTCTGCTCTATACGCTGCTCGCGTTCCTCAGTGGCGCCGTCATGCAAAAGTTCGATCTGATGGTCGGGACGCTGTTGCTGGCGGCTGCGCTGGCGTTAGTGAGCAGACGACGTGGACTGGCGTGGTCCCTGCTGGCGGCCGCGACCCTCATCAAGGGCTTCCCGATCTTCATCGCACCAGCCTTCGTCCTCTATGAGCTGGAGCTGACGGGCCGTGTGGATCTGCGCGAAGCGGCGCGAGCAGCGCTACGTCCGCTGCTGCGGGGCGTCGCGTGGCTGGCAGGTGTCATTGGCGCAGTGACGCTGGTGATCGCGGCGTTCGCTGGCTGGGCGCCAGTGCTACACAGCGTGGCGACACAGGCCGGACGTGATGTCGAAATCGAGAGCCTCTACGGCGCCGCAGCGCTGGCGCTGGGCTGGCTGCCCGGGATGGCAGTCGAGACCGCATTCCACGCGTCCTCGCTGTCGCGCGTCGTGCTCTCGCCCGCGACAACGCCCGCCCTCGTCGGTCCACTCTCGATGGCGCTGCTCGGCACGGCGCTGCTCCTCGCCTACCTGACGATGTGGCGCTCGTGGCGTAAGCGCGTGGCAGCCGCTCGCGTCGTTGGCGATACTGCGGTATCCGAGGCGACGCGGCTGCGCGCGAATCAGGCGCTCCTCCTTGGCGTCACGCTGGTAACGCTGGCGTTCACGTTGACATTCCGCGCGCTGCCAGCGCACTACATACTCGACTTCCTGCCGCTCATTCCCCTGCTCGATCTGCGACCACATCGCCGCATGGCGCTCTGGCTGGGCGCGATCATCGGCGCGGCGGTGGTGGGCCAGATCGTCACCATCCCGGCCGTCTGGACTGCGCTGGTCGGCTTGCAGGCGCCAGCCGTCGTTACGCTCATCCTACGCAATGTGCTCTGGATTCTGGCATCTGCTACACTGGTCACGGCGCTGTGGCACGACGCCGGAACAGTGGCAGGGCAAGGAGATGAGCGCGCGATGCCTATTTTGGTCGAGGAAAGACGCAAACCGCTGGTAGCGCGCGTGCGCGACCGCTGGGGCAGGCTGCGAGCCTCCGTACCGCCGATTCCGGGCTTTCAACCACGCGGCGAGGATCTCTTCGCGCATGTCTTCTCGCAGGTTTCTCCGACGGCAGCGCTCCTGGGCGCGGGATTGGTTTCGATCATCTGCTACCTCGGCCTGACGCTCTCGTTCCCCATCTTCACTTACTGGAACGAGCCGCACATCACGCCGGAGTCCTCGCAGATCAAGGATATGGGCGCCATTACGGGCTACAATCCGCTGGCCGCCATCGCCTTTGTCGTCGTGATCGTCTTCCTGTTCGGCGCGCAGTTTGTGGCGCTGCTGGCGGCGAACCGGGCGCAGCGCGAGGAGTACGAGCAGCCGGGCGCGGCGCGCGTGGCGCGGCGACTGATCTATCTCGCGCCGGTCATCTTCAGCATGATCCTGATCTGGATGCAGCCTGTCACGACAACTGACCTGTACGGCTATATCGCGCGCGGCTATCTCTTTACGCATCTGCACCAGAATCCGATGGTCAGCCCTGCCTACAAGCTGCCCGGCGGCTACGCGGTGGATCGGCCCGCGTCGCCCTATGGGCCAGCGTGGCTGATGGTCACAGCAGTCTTTTCGTGGATCAGCGGCGAGAACTTGCTGCTGAACATGCTGCTCTACAAGGTCTTCGCGGCGCTCTGTGTCGTCGCCGCGCTGTGGCTGATTGATGTGCTGGCGCGCCGCCTGTACCCGGAGCGCCGACTGCGCATCGCCGCGCTATTCGGCTGGAGTCCGCTTCTGCTCTACGAGTCCGTCGCGATGGGCCACAACGACATAGCGATGATGGTCTGTGTGCTGGCGGCGTTTACCCTGATGCTGCGCGGGCGACCGCAGCTTGCCTTCGCCTGCCTCACGCTGGGGGCGCTCACCAAATATGTCTCGGCGTTCTTCGTGCCGCTCTGGCTGGTCTATGAGCTGCGTCACCGTGCGCTCACTGGCATGCGTCCAGCGAACGACTCTACCGCCACGGGCTTGCGTCTGCGGTTCGGCTCACTGGCGCGCGCGGCAAGACACATGATCAACGATCTCGACCGCGCCGCGACCGTGCGCCTGCTCGCCGGAGCGACCTTGAGCGGCGCCGTACTGGTCGTCGTCTTCTACGCTCCCTTCTGGGATGGACTCAAGACATTCAACGGCCTGGGGCAGCAGCTACGCCCGCTCTATTACAACAGCAGCATTGTCCAGTTCATTACCGCGCCGCTGGAGCTACTGGTGCAGCCCGCGCAATATCCTGCGCTCGACAAGACAGTGCGCCTCGTCTTCTACGCGATCTTCATTCTGTACGCCGCGATCCAGACCCATCGGCTGTGGGTGCTGGGACCGCTCGCTGACATCCGCGACCTGCTGACCGCCGCGGCCAAGATCACGTTCGCGGCGCTCGCCCTGATTACCTTCTGGTTCCAGCCGTGGTACATCGTCTGGCTGCTGACGCTCGGCCCGCTGGCGCGCCAACCCTTCGTGCGCCGCCAGGGTGTGCTGATGTCGGCGGGAGCGATGCTGACCTACGCAGTCAGCAACTATCTGCTTGTGAATACGCCAGGAATTGGACGTGACTTCTTCGTGCAATTCTTCGAAGTGCTGCTGATCTTCGCGCCGCTGCTGCTGCTGCGCGCCGCGCCCTATGAAGAGGGCTTGCTCAGCATCGTGCGGCGCTTTATAGGCCTGTTTACGCAGGGGCTGACGCTGCGGCCGATTGTCTGGCAGCGAGCCACACTTGCGCTCATTCTGGTGGTGGCGGCGCTCCTACGACTGCTGCGGCTGGGCAACCTGAATCAGAATCTGACCGGCGGAGCCGACGACGTGAATGCGCTCAAACAGGTGAGCGGCGATTTGCGCCTCTTCCTCGCCGATCCACAGGGACTCAATGGCCCATTTGTCGCCATCCAGGGGGCGCTGGTCAGCGTCTTTGGCCCAACGCCCCTGGCGGCTCTGCTGCCATCGGCGGTCATCGGCACGGTGACCGTGCTGGTGGTTTACTTCCTCACCCTGGAGATATTGCGGCAGGCGAACGGGCACACGCGGCATGGCATCGCGCTGCTGGCGGCGCTGCTGGCGGCGACTTCAGGCTGGCACGTCTCGCTCAGCCGTTCCGGGATGGAAGTCGTGCTGCTGCCGCTGTTAATGTGCCTGGCGGTGCTGACGCTATTGCGCGCTTTTCACACGATGGACGCGACCAATGAGCGTCGCATAGCGGCAGGCGAACCTGATGTGCGCGAACAGCAGGGCTTGCTCCTGCATACGCCGTATGTGCTGGCGCTCTATGCGGTGGCTGGCGTCTCAACTGGACTAGCGTGCGATCTGGCGCCTGGCCTGTGGCTCGTGCCGATGCTCGTGATCGGCGTCACGCTGGCTTGGCGCTGGCGGCGCCCGGCGATCTTCAAGGGCATGCGCCTGGCGCTGGCGACCCTAGTGGCAGCCGCGCTCGTGTCCGGACTGCCCGCGCTGTGGACGGTGGTCAGTCCGCTGATGGGCTTCCGTGTCGGCAGCGAGGTCTTTGCGCGGTCGAGCGAGCCACTGCCAGCGCTCCTATCGCCGCTCGGTGGCGCCTTCTGGGTGCGAGTCGGGGCCAATGCGCTCGATGTGCTGCGGCTGCTCGTCACCCAGGACTATAGCGCAGGTTACCCAGCCGTGGGCGGCGAGCCGATCATCCCGCCCTATCTCGGCGTGTTCTTCTATCTCGGACTGGCGCTCATCCTGTACCGCCTGATTCGCTACCGTGACCTCGCTTCGCTGGTCCTGGCGTTGCTGCTGACCCTGCCGCTGCTGGCCAGCGTAGCGGTCCAGGCGCCCACAGGAGTGATCGAGGCGGCGAGCGTGCTGCCCGCGACGTGCATTGTGCCAGCGCTCGCGATCTACGAGATTGCGCTGTGGTTTGGCCGATTGCCGATTGCACTCGACCGCATGAACGGTGTGCGCGTCTTCGCGACACCTGACCAGATTGGCCGGCTCGCGCTCTTCATCTTCCTGATGGCGAGCGCCATCCGCACCTTCTACTGGTACTTCGAGGCGTCGCTGCCTGCCGAGCCGGGCAACGGCTATACGCCTAGCTCCGTCGGCATGGGTCTGGCGCTGACGTTGGGGCGTGTGGCGCTCGCGCTGGCTGGCGCGCTGATGACGCACCTCCCCGGCATGGTCGGCCCACTCATGCCCTGAGACGCCAGAGTATCCGCGACTGTTGTAGCATACGAAGAGCGCCGGGGCACGCCGAACGCGACGTGAACCTGTCCATCTGGATCCATCCATCTATCAGGCTGAGGAGCGAAATGATGTCCACCAGCAGCGACCAGACCATTGCCAGCCCAGAGGAGCGAGCGCGCGCCGAGCGGATCGTCGCCGAGCTGCGTACACTCTACCCCGACGCGAAATGCTCGCTCGACTTCACTACGCCGCTGGAGCTGCTGGTCGCGACGATGCTGTCGGCCCAGTGCACTGATGAGCGCGTCAATCAGGTCACCAAGGCGCTCTTCCAGAAATACCGCACACCCGAGGACTACGCCAACGCCGACCCCGAGGCGCTGGAGCAGGATATCAAGCAGACGGGCTTCTATCGCAACAAGGCCAAGCATATTCGTGAGGCCGCCCAGATGATTGTGGACCGCTATCATAGCGAGACGCCGCGCACGATGGACGAGTTGATCGCGCTGCCCGGCGTGGCCCGCAAGACGGCGAACGTCGTGATGGGCAACGCCTTTGGGGTAGTCGAGGGTGTCGTGGTGGACACGCACGTTGGGCGGCTGGCGCGCCGTCTGGGGCTGACCGAGAGCGAAGACCCTGTGAAGGTGGAGCAGGAACTGATGGCCCTCCTGCCGCAGAGCGACTGGCTCGACCTCTCACACATGCTCATCATGCACGGGCGCGCGATCTGCCAGGCGCGCAAGCCGTTCTGCGAGACTTGCACGCTCGCGCCACTCTGCCCCACCGGTCAGGCGACCCTCGGCCTTGCCGAGGCGCCAGCCGCAGAGCCTGTCGCCGCCAAAGCGAAGCGCGCCAGCAAGAAGTAGGCGACGAAATCCCCGCGACCCGCGCATGTGGATCCCAGACGCAGTAGCGCACCACGCTTGCTATTGCGCTTGGGTTCTGGCATACTCGTGGCCACGAGCCGATGACGCACGCTCGCTGTTGAGCGGGTGATGGCTCGCCGAGCGGTCAGGAGAGCCGTGGTGCGACGGATACAGCGACCGAGCCTCTATGCCATGTTGTGCGCGCTCATAGTGCTGCTACTCGCCGGATGCGGCGCGACCTCACTCCAGCGCATCCAGGGCGCGCCACAGCCGACAAAGACGCCCGCACCTACGCTGACGTGGAAAGCGGTCACACTACCCGACGGCGTCTCGCTCGCGAACGCGGGCTGGGCAGTCTCACCCTTGGATGGGCATGACGCCTGGCTTTGCGCGGCTCAGAACTCGGACCAATTCGCCGTCTGGGCGACGCAAGATGCGGGTGTGACCTGGCGGCAGGCGGGCAGCTTCTCCTACTCGACCCCGCAGCCCGCTTCCTGTTCGCTCATCGCGGACGAGGCGAGCGCACGCTCGCTAGCGGCGACGATCTCATGGGGCTCGGGCGAGGCGGGAACGCTGCAAGACGCAGGCATGTACTCATCCGATGGCGGCGCGCACTGGACACATGCGCCGGTGATGGCGGAGTTCTCAACGACTTCCGCAGGCGCCATCGCGCTCATGGGAAGGGGCCTCGCCATGAGCACGGATGGTTTCCGAAACTGGCGCGTCCTTCCATCTGCTCCCCTGGCGAATGGTGATAGCTTCTTCCGCTTCTGGCTGGCTCCTATAGGCTCAACGCTCATCGCCGCCAGCTATAATGGCGCCCTCTGGCGCACAGACGACCTCGGCGCGCACTGGACGCAGGTCCCGACACCCGACGAGCAGACAAGCCTCGCGGTCTGGCTGAGCGCCTCCCACGCCTTCTATATGTGCGGCTGGAGCGGCGAGCCCAACATGATCATCCATTGCAGCGACGACATGGGCGCCCACTGGTCCTCCGTTCCAGCCATGACGGAGACATCGCCCTGCTCCAAGTGTGGCATTGGCGTCACGAGCCAGACGACGGCCTGCCCACCGTGGAGCATCGCGCCCGATGGCTCACTGCTCACTATGTGTGGAAGGACTGATTCCTCGCAAACCGACGCTCCCCTCTACCGCCTGGCGCCACATACTGAGAAATGGCTGCGCTTCGGGTCGGCGCCAGCGATGATCGAGCTTGTTCCGGCGATGGGTCCTGTGTGGTGCGTCATGGCCACGCCGGACGTCGCCACGGGCATGGATACCACGACGCTGTCCTTCTGAGTGTGCTATGAGCGGGCGTGGCTAGTCTACGTTGGGGTCGCGCCCGAAGGCGAACGTAAGCCAGAGCGGCGCGATTCCCAACAGCGTGGCGCCGAGCAGGAAGCCAATCGAGAGGTTGATGTTGCGCTGGAGCCAGCCAGAGGCCGCCGCGCCCGCGCTGAAGCCAATGCTCCACGTCAGGCTATAGAAGCCGCTGAGCCGTGCGCGAAACCGCGCATCCACCCGCTCCATCGCAAACGTCGCGTAGACCGGATCGAACGCGCCGCGCAGAAGATTACGAGCTAGCTCGGCGACTGCGCTGAGCCAGAACCACGGCGCATAGCCAATGGTCAGAGCGACAGGCGCGCTGAGCGCCTGTGCAAGCGTGATGACCCGCAGCTTGCCATAGCGCCGCACCAGGCTAGGCGCCAGTAGCGCGGTGGCGCCAACCAGCAGCCCACCGCCCGCCACGAGCGCGCCGATCACCGCCGGACTCATGTGGAAGTGGAGGCGGAAGAAGAGCGGCTCCAGCGCCACAACCGCGCCCTCGCCCGCTGTATACAGCACGTCTGGTACGAGCAGGAGAAAGAAGAGGAGCGGAATCGGTCGGACCCATGAGCGAGGCGCCGCAGCCCCATGAGATACGGCGTCTGGCGCGGCGACAGCCTGCTCAGCTACGGATTGCGCGGCTGCGGCGCCCGCAAGCCCATCCGCCGGGGAAGCCACTGGCGCTGGCGCCAACTCAGACGTTTCGGACCAGGGCGCCGCCAGTGGCGCCAGCCAGAACAGCGGAATGGTCGGCAGCAGGACCGCGATGGCCGCTGCGACGACACCCCATCGCAATGGTAGAGGCGCGGTGGCCGCCATTCCAGTAGCCGCGCCGACCCATTCAGGGATAGCGCCGCCGAGCAAGCCGCCGAGCGCGCCCACGCCAAGCAGCAGGAAAGAGTTGAGCGACATCACCCTGACCCGTTGACGAGGCTCCACGGCGTCTGTCAGCATCGGGATGATCGTGACCCAATAGGCTGAGGAGAGCACACCATTGGCGAAGCTGGCGCCCAGCATCAATGGCGCGCGGGTTGTCAGGCCGATCAGCGCTAGCGCGAGGGGATTGAGCAACCCGGTGATGAGCAGCAGCGGCTTGCGTGGGATGCGGTCGGCAAGGAAACCGATGGGGATGGCCGCCAGCAGCGCGCCAATGGCTGGCACGGCGACGAGCAGCCCGACGAAATCCTGCCTGTAGCCGATGCTGTAGGCATAGAGGGTAATCGTCACCTGGCCAATGCTGAGCTGTACGCCCTTGCCCAACGTAAAGAGCAGCAACAGATAGACATTGCGCGGATACCCCCGCGCGGATTCGCTCCACTGCGCGACACGCGTCCGCAACGCGATTCCGGGGGTGTGCCCTTTGTCCGCGACG
>DASQSS010000389.1:0-27162 GCA_035642255.1 Ktedonobacterales bacterium
ATCTGCACCGCGGCGAGGTTCGCGCCATCCATGCCCCAGGTGACGTTGCTCACCCCATCGCTGTTGGTCGAGACGCCCCAGCCGCTCTGGTTGGCGCGCTGAAAGTTGTCCTCGATCACGTTGCCGTTGCCGATCGGAGTGGGTGAAGGAGATGGCGTACTGGTGGGTGTGTTGGTAGGTGTCGCAGTCGGCGTGTTGGTCGGTGTAGTAGTCGGCGTGGTAGTCGGGGTCGTGGTCGGTGTGGCGGTCGGTGTGTTGGTCGGGGTCGGCGTCGGGGTCGGCGTGCCGCCACCACCACTCCCCGCGCCACACGCGCTCGCCAGCCCGCTGCTCGCATACGCGACGCAAGTATAGGTGATGCGCTGCCCGGTCCCCGTCGCATCCCAGGAGCCGCCCGCTCCCACCCGGTTGGCGGCCAGCGGCGCGCTGTCGCTCGCGCTCACCATCCAGGTCGGCTCCGCTGTCCCGTCCGCCCAGACCTTCGCCATGATCTGCGTCGCCGCGCCCGCTGTCCCCGGCGTCACCTGCAGCCGCAGCCAGTAGACCGTGTTCGCGCTCGCCGTGAACGCCACCGACGCGATGACGCCGGTGCTCCCGCCTGAGCGACGCGCCAACTCCAGATGGTTGTTTGAGGTCTGGATGCGCACGCCGTAGTAGCAGGACTTGTCGGCGCAGGCGTTCAGCGTGATGTAGGGGATGACCTGCCCGACCGCGCTGACCGAGAGCCGCGCGAGCACATCGCCACCGTTGTAGGCGGCGCTGCCCGCTGAGGCGATGCCGACCTGATTGATCGCGTTGGGGTAGCCGTAGACGCCGGTGTTACTGGCGATCTGCACCGCGGCGAGGTTCGCGCCATCCATGCCCCAGGTGACGTTGCTCACCCCATCGCTGTTGGTCGAGACGCCCCAGCCGCTCTGGTTGGCGCGCTGAAAGTTGTCCTCGATCACGTTGCCGCTGGTAGCATTGACCGATGCGTCGTTTGTGAGATAACTCATGCCCACTACGGCGCTCGCGGCAGCGTTGACGCCCATCGGCACTGAGACCTGCGCAGCGCCGGTTGTCGGGCGATCAACTAGCACAACGTATGGCTCCGCATCGGCGGGAATGTCAAACGTCAAGCTGCCCGCAGCTGTCGCGCCCTGAGCGACCATGCCACCAAACAGTGTTCCAGACGCGGAGATGATGTGGCCCAGGCCATCCCCCAGCGCGGATAGATAAAACTCGCTATGGGACACCGTAAACGCATGTGGCCCCTTGTTCTTGATCTGCACATTCACAGTCAGATCAACGTGGCCCTTCACTTTACCCGCGACCGTCGCGACATGTGATACGGTCACGTCCCGATCCGGGCCAGAGCTGAAACCGCTCGCCCGAAGCGCCGACGCCGAAGTCTGACCATTGGAGGAGGCAGCCGACAATTCTGGCGCGGAATTAACGCCGATGAGAGCCGCCATCGTGAGCACCAGAAATGCGGCGAACATCACCGCACGCTTCTGACCATTCATCGTATGACGCCGCCGATGTGTTTCCATTGTGTCATCCTAGCGTGGTGGTATCTGGACTACACTGACTTCAGATACAGGAGCACCGTCACGCCGACCAAGCGCTGCTCGGACACGAGGTGATAGTGTGTCGCCATGATCGTTGGCGTAGCGGATCCGGGTGAGGGCGCATGACTGATGATCAACCACACGCGAGCATAGCTTTGGAGTTCTTGCGCCGTGCGCAGGCCAGCGCCTCCCTGGGAGAAATCGGCATAGAGGAGCGACTCCTCCGTCAAGTAGCCGCGTTCCACAACGACGTGTTCAGCGCTTGCCGCTTGCTGGTGGTAGTAGTAGTCGAACGGCATTTGCGCGTAGTAGGCGTTGAACAGAATCAGATCGCCTGGTTGCTGATGACTGGCCACGAGGGACGCTGCCCCATGCCAATCTTCTTTAATGGTGGTCGTGTTCGCGCTGATTTGCGCGCCGATGTTGCCCACAAGAAGCGCCGACAGCAACAGGCCAGTCATGAGGAGTCGAATCCGCGCGCTGACGCCTGGCGCGTAAGTAGCAAGCTGCGTGTCCACGGCCAGGGCCAGCAGGAGCAGCAACTCTGGCAGCACGACCATCATGGTGCGTGAGATGGTGATCGGATGATTATAGAACTCTGAAATCAGCCCCAGCCCGAGTGGGCATGCTACCCAGAGCGCCAGCAACGGATAGCCAGGATGACGCCGAGGCGCCCAGAGCGCGTAGGCTACTGCCACAAGACTCACGCCGGTCGCGAGCCAACCGATCAACGTGCCACTCGGCTCCGAGAGGTTGGAGCGGTTGAAAAAGAAATCGGTGAGCACGCTCATGAGGCCAGTCCCGGACGCTCCCCCAATCCAGGCGGTGAGGCCCGCGACACCACGTATCTGCTGGAGAAACGATGGTAGCCACGGCAAGTATCCTATCAGCACGGCCAGCATGCTGGCGACGAAAGGTACAATGATGTCCACCCGGCGTCGCCCTGCCACCACAAACCACACGATGACGCCGAATAGAACATATCCCGCGCTGTAGTCGAGGTACAGCGCAGCGAGCATACCTGTGACAAATATCGTCCAGTAGCGCGCTCTTGTATCACGAAGCGCTCGTGTCAAGCCATAAAGAGCGACGAGGGTGGCCAGCGTAGTCAACGCATACATGCGCGCTTCCTGCGCATACCATATCTGGAACGAGGAGAGCGCCATCATCAGAGCGGCCAGCAATGCGGCGCGATGCGACCCAACAACACGCCCCACGAAATATGTCATCAGCGCCGCCGCGACACTGGCCAGCAAGGACAGTTCCCGCACCGCGAGCGCCGAGGGACCAAAGAGCGCCATCCAGATGTGTAGGAGCAGATAGTAGAGCGGCGGGTGAGCGTCGGAGCTGGCGGTGAAGTCGAGTATCTGAGGCAAGCGATGAGAGGAGAGATAGACACTGTAGGCCTCGTCGAGCCATAAACTCTGCCGCCCCATACCAAGCGAGCGCACGATGATTGCGGCCACGCTGACTACAAGCAGCTCGGCCACCAGCGTCGCGCGATGCGAAACCCTAGACCGCCCAGGTGGCGGAGTCACGTCGGTTTCGTACGTCTGTACCTCACGCGCTTGTTCGACCGGCAGCAGATGCACATCACTGCTCATCATGTTGACCGCCTATCTCTCAGTCGCTATATCATCAACGTCGTAAGTACGGCGTCCTACACAGGTCGCATATTTGCGCCTAACTGGTCGCCATTCATGCCACGACGAGATCGCATGGTTATTCCCGTATAGCGCTTCATATGGCGACCATTATACTGATCCTGCATGCGCACGTCTCATCTTGGAGGCCTCGAATTAGCCCGGAAAATCACTGGAGATACGGAAGTAAGCGTCACATGATACCAGTTTTCTTGAGCCAGGCGTCCGCCAGCCGATACACTAGCAGTGACTCACATGCGCATTCGCGCGGAGCCGGGCCATCTACCAACCAGGGACAAATCACTATTCTCCCCGATCTCCTCGATCTAGAAGAGCAGTCGCGACAGAAGCGAGGCAATGAGGCATGGCACAAGCAGGAACTCCAGAGACGCAAGATGCGCAGGAGGTCGCTCCCGCGGAACACGCGACGCCCACGCCAGCGGTTGCGACTGAGCGGCGGCCACCGTTGACTATCGGCACAGGCGTGTATGAGAGGCAGGCCAAGTCGCGGTGGCAGCGTCTTCGTGGACCCTTCTACGTCGTCTTGATCATTTGTTTGCTGGCGTTTGGTGTCAACCTGGTCGCCGACGCGGTTGGGCTTAACAGGACGTTCACCGTTCAAGTAGAGAACGAGCAGCCGGTCACGGTTGATCTGCGCGCTGCTGCGCCACGCAGTCCATACGTTTTTGGCGTTAACGCCTTTCCTTCCAGCGCTACCGTCTCCCAGGATGGCGCCAGCGGTTTCATGCACTACAACACTGACCTGACGCAATCCATCGCGAGCATGGGCGTGACGATGATGCGTTTTCCTGGAGGAACCTGGGGCGAGGAGCACACACTCTCACTTGATCAGATAGACACATTCCTGCAATTGGCCAAGCAGACAGGTTCTCAGCCACTGGTGCAAGTACGTCTGCAGGGCGGCACAGCGCAGGCGGCCGCTGCTATGGTGAGCTACACCAACAATCCCAAGAGTCCTTTGCGTGTCGGGCGCGCCTCGGCGCCCGCTATGCCTGTCACCTACTGGGTTATAGGCAACGAGCCAGATCTCATTGGAGCCTCGTATACAGTCGCTGACTATACTCGCGACTTTATCGCCTACGCCACGGCGATGAAGGGCGCGGATCCGTCAATCCACATTCTCGGCCCAGAAATCAGCCAGTACAACGGTCCGGACGCTCCACCGCTCGATGCAGCGGGTACACCATGGCTCGACGGCTTCCTTCGCGGTGTCGGCGCGTACGAGTCGGCGCACCACGTTCGCCTGCTCGACGGCGTCACTGTTCATCGGTATCCCTTTGGTTCCACACTAGGCTCGGTCGGGATGCTCTTCTCTTCCAGCCAGGAGTGGCGCTACCTGGCGCCACTCCTTCAGGAGCAGATTCAGCAAGATATGGGACATTCACTGCCCATCGGAGTCACAGAAATCAATACGAGCGCTCTCAGCGGCGCCCAGATAACGCCGACGGCGACCGCGCTCTGGTGGGCGGACACGCTGGGCACGCTGCTTGAGGAGCACGCTACCTATGTAGACTACTTTGGACTCCAGGGCATCGACCGACCGTATATGCTCCTGAACGCGAGTGGCAGCCAAACACCGTTGTCGCGCGTTATGGAGATGTACCGGCACATGCTACCGGAGACGATTCCGGTAGGTGGCCCATCCAGCCCCGTCTCCATCTACGCAAGCACATCCAAGGATAACCACCACCTGGCGCTCATGTTGATCAATAAAGGGCCGACGAACGCCGCGGTGGTGGCGCAAACTCACGGTTGGTTCTCTGGGTGGCCTTCGGTTCATACCACTGTTCCAGCCTACGGCATCGTCTGTATCACGATCGATGACTCTGGCGCGGGCCAGATATACACGTTCGCTCCGACAGCTACGATGGTAGCGCACGGTGACGCGGGAATCATCGTCAAGGCATCGATCCCGTAAAGCCACACATCTTGAACCTGGGCGGAGAGCATACATGTCTGATGCTGGTGGGAGGCGCCAAATGGCAACGACACAGGGAGATGCGCCGCCGTATCTCACTGATGAGGTGCGCACGACAGTCATGTCGAGCGAGGTAATGGAAGGGACACGCGTGGCGAACTTAGCGCCTGATCCGGAGTACGCGGAGGAGCTGGACCAGCAAGAGCTGGCTCCCGCGCCTGGCGTGACAGACCTCGCTAGCCAGAGAGACCCACTTGACGCTGCGCCAGCTGCGCCGCTCGATGCTGCGCCGCCTGCTCTGCTTGATGTTGCGCCAGTTGCGCCGCTCGATGCTGCACGATCCAATAGCGACATGCCCGGCCCCGGTAGCGCAGTCCGCATGGGTCGCGCAACCTTCGCCCAGGGTATCGCCTATCTGCGCACGCCATCCAACGCGCGCTATGTCGCGTTGCTCTCCATCAGCGTTATCGCTCTGTTGATGAGCCTGCTCAACTTCGGTCTCATCACCGGGTCCCTGCGCATCCCGGCGCCTGGACTGCAGACGCAGGGAGCCACGGGCCTCACCGACCACGCGACGTATGCGTTCGAATACGATACCGAAGCATGGCAGGCGCGCGGCGCCGCTACCAGCGCTGTCTGGAACAACAGCCACAGGTTCGCTGGTCAGGGTGCGCTGGAAGTGCAGCTCACCGCGCTCAGCCCGACGGATAAAGGCTTCGTCTACATCACTGTGCCGCCAGACGCTAAGCCAGGCTCGACGATTACCGCGCATGTCTACGTGCCGTCGGGCACGCCACCGATAATCGCGACATTCTATGCGCTCGATGGCTCATGGGCATGGTCAAGTGGGGGATTTCCTGCGATGAATCCAGGCACATGGACAGCCCTCACCTATTCCATTCCCGCCACGTTACAGGGTCCGATTCGCGAGATGGGAGTGATGATCGTCGGCGTCTCCGGCAATCCGCCCTATAGTGGTGTCCTGTTCATTGACTCAGTGAACGTGCAGAACTGAGCTCGCCTTTTCGTGAACGCTGAGATCCCATTGAGATCCCATGATGTAAGAGAGTAGGGTATTACGCAGATGTCGGTATTACCACTGACCCTGTATGTCATCATCATCCTGATGATGGCAGCGCAGAGCCAATTCAACTTGCATATGCGGCTCTTCATCTGGGAAGATCCTAAGCGTGCGCAGCTCAATCAGGTTCCCACCACATTTGCGGCGCCGAAGTTCTCCTTCACAGTGTTGCTGCCAGCGCGGCACGAAGAGGCCGTCATAGGACGGACAATCGAACAAGTATGCGCGGCGAACTATCCCCAAGAATTGGTCGAGGTGTTTGTCATTTGTGACGCCAGTGACGCGGGCACCATCGCGACCGTCCGGGATAAACTCTCTGACCCACGCGCCTCGCATGTTCGGCTGATCATCTTCGCCGATCAGCCTGTCAACAAGCCACATGCCCTGAACAAGGGACTGCAAGCGGCGCAGAATGACATCGTAACGATCTTCGACGCCGAGGACGAGCCACATGCGGACATCTTCAACATCATCAACACGACGATGATGCGCGAGGATGTCGAGGTTGTTCAGGGCGGCGTCCGCCTGATGAACTACGCCACCCACTGGTTCAGCCCGCTCAACGTACTGGAGTATTACTTCTGGTTCAAATCAGCGCTGCATTACTTCGGCTGGTCTGGGATCGTACCTCTTGGCGGCAATACCGTCTTTGTCAAGCGCACCCTGCTCAAAAGACTTGAGGGCTGGGATGAACACTGCCTCACGGAAGACGCCGATCTGGGCATCCGCCTGAGCGTGGATGGCGCGCGCATCCGCATACTCTGCGACGATGAGCACGTTACCCGCGAAGAAACACCCGACTCCATCGGGGCGCTCATCCGACAGCGTTCCCGCTGGCATCAGGGCTTCCTACAGGTCTTCCTGAAAGGCACTTGGAAGAAGCTGCCCACCTTCTCGCAAAGGGCTCTCGCCGTGTACGTGCTCACGACGCCTTTCATACAAGGCGTGTTTGCGCTGATGGCGCCCATCTCAATCTTCATGATGGTCGCCGTGAAGTTGCCGGTATTCGTCGCAGTGCTGACGTTCGTGCCGCTGTATGGCTTCGGCCTTCAGGCCCTCATCGACATGCTCGGATTAGTCGAATTTATGCAATCGCACGGAGATAACATCTCGGCAAAAGCGATCATATGCGCGGCAATTGGCTACTTCCCCTATCAATGGCTGTTAGCGGTGGCTGCTGTTCGCGCAGTCTTACGCCAGGCGCGGCATAAGACAAATTGGGAAAAAACGGCGCATCTGGGCGTTCATAGGCGAATAGAGGAAGTCGCATGAGCATTACAGGTCGAGCAATCGTAGAAATGCCCGGCGCGCGGGCGCGTCAGCGGGCGATTGACTGGACGTCGACAGCGCGCAGGCGCGTGCGCGAGCAGCTCGCTATTCCCGCCGCTGCCAGATGGGATGCCGCGCGCATCTCGGCGCTCGTACTCGTTGGTATCGTCCTGCATGCGTGGAACCTGTTCGGTTACCCACGCTATCAGGGCGACGAGGGTGTCTACATGGCGTCGGCCTGGTCGGTCGCGCACGGCCAGATCTCACCCTACACGTATGGCTATGGACATCCACCGCTGGGGTGGGCGCTCATCGCGCTGTGGTGCGATCTCACTGGCGGGTTCTTCACCTTTGGCACAGCGGTCAATACCGGGCGCGTCTTTATGGTCGTGCTCTACGCGGTATCCGCCATCTTCGTCTATCTTATCGCGCTTCGCCTCACCCAGCACTGGCAGACGGCAGTGCTCGCTACCGCGCTCTTCTCCTATTCCCCACTCAGCGTCACCTTCCAGCGCGAAGTCTTGTTGGATAACATCGCTGTCATGTGGATGCTCATCGCCGTGTATTTGCTCATTGTCAGCAACAGTCGCATGCGCTATCTGCTCGCCAGCGCCGTCCTGTTTGCGATCTCAGCGTTGACCAAGGAGACGATGGTTGTTTTGTTCCCTGCGTTCGCTATCGGTGTCTGGCGCAGTGTAACGCCTTTTCAGCGGCGCTATGTCACGCTCGTGTTCAGCTATGTCTCTCTCGGAATCCTCTCGGTATTCGTGCTTGTTGCCTTGCTGAAGAATGAGTTCTTCCCCGTCGGTACCTTGCTGGGTGGGCAGGCGCCGCACGTCAGCATGATCACGACATTCCAGTCGCAGGTGTCTCGCGGAGGGAATCAGGGTTCATTCATCGAGCAGTGGCAGACCTGGATCACAAGTGACATCGTACTGACGATTGGCGGGCTGGTCGCTACCCTCTGCAATCTCTGGCTGTACCGAAAGAAGCCCATCGCCCAGTCAGTGGTATTGCTGCCGACTATCTACTTTCTCTTTCTAGCGCGTGGTGGAGTCACCTTCGCCTACTACATCATCACGGTCTTGCCGCTCTTTGCGCTCAGCCTCGCGCTGTTGGCCGACCATGTCATTACGAAGCTCATTCAGGAATCGCGTGTGGAAAGCCAGTTCAGTGCGTTCGGTGGGTATCGTGCTGACGTGCGCATGCCAGATGTTGTGAGTTTGGCGGCGCTGGTTGTCCTGCTTATGATCGGCGTCTATCAAGTGCCTCTCAACCAGACAAACGTCACCGCAAACGCTGTCACGCCACAAGTCGAAGCGATGCAATGGATGGCGGGAAATGCTTCACGGTCCTCCACGGTCGTCGCCAATCACTACTTCTTTCTCGACATGAAGGCAACCGGAGGCATGGGGGCAATCACAGGCGCGCCGTTCGAGAACGTGCAGATGTACTGGAATGTCGCAACAGACAAAGCAGTGCTCAACGGGGCATTGCACGATAACTGGAACAACATCGACTATGTACTAGAGGATAGCGACATGCTCCTCGACCGACAAAACTTCGATATGACCATCATCAATCAGGCGATCGCGCATTCAACCGTGGTCGCCAAGTTTCAAAACTCGCTCTTCTGGGTGACGATCTATCGCGTGCGTCATACAGGAACCGAAGCGATGGATGCGTCGACAAGGGCGAACATTATCACGCGAATGTCAAGTTCCGGCGCCAGCGTACAAGAGTCGCCGTCCGCTCCGGTCAATGCCCAGGCAGGTGGCGCGCCGCCGGCTTTCCTCGGTGCGGCGTTTACGACGGAGCGCGGGCCTATGTCCCAGTCTCGTGTGACCGCCAGTACACTGCGTCTGCGCAGTGGACCCAGCCTCTCATCTTCCATCATTTCGCTGCTGCCGCGTGGCGCAATTGTGAATGTCCTCACAGTTCGCGTGGATTGGCTGTACGTGAAAAGCGGCTCACAACAGGGTTGGATCGCCCGCCAGTGGACAACTCCCCTTCCCTGACGCGCGTGAGCAGGCCGGATATGCCCGGTCCTAGCCGACTTTAGGCGCTGCGCGAAACGGCGCCACTCCCCAAAATGAACATCAAACACGCTCTGAGGTCATGGACGTCGAGACTGCATTTCGATGAATGTGACGTAAAAGGTGACTTGACGCCATTTTATGTCGTCTTTTACAATTGGGTAACACTGACACATCCTGCCAACGGATCGGCTACATTAGTCCGCAGCGAAGCAGACCGACGCGGATCCTGGCCCATTTCCGCAGAGTTCGCAAGCGCTGAGGCTCCGCGTGCACTGCTATTGACCTCCGCTGCCACATCCTCGATTTCGTCGCTGCTCCCTCACCGGGGGGAACTGGTCGTTGGTTGTACTCGCCGTGGAAAGAGAGGCCATTGCAGCTGATTCGACCTGGCGCCACCCTATTCAGAATTACCGTACTAGCGCTAGACACAAGTGGACACGGAATGTAGAATCCACTAAGAGTGTGGCTTGGTCTAGCGCCAGGCATCCGCGAAGACGAGAATGGATCTCATTCCCCGGGACCAAAGTCCATGCCTTGTCAGCGATGACGAACAGGGGTGCGCCGACCGACATTTCAGCAATCTTAACCACGAGCAACTGTGCAACTTAGCACACAACATGCTTGTGAACGGTCACTGGAGATGTGTCCGCCGATCCATCGCTTTTAGCCATACACCCGGCTTCACGCGGCGGTCGGAGACTGCTAGGCGTCTGGAAACGTGGGGAGAGGGAAAGCACAATGGGGACGCAAAGTACATCGGTCATTGAAGGCATCCACGCGGACGTAAGCGCGTCAGAGATGCTGGGCGAGGAGCCTGCTCAATCTCAACATGTGCTCATTATCGAAGACCATCCGGTATACGCTGATGGACTCCAGGCGATTCTCGAAGCTCGAGGCCCCTACAGAGTAGTGGGCATCGCAGGAACAGCAAACGCAGCATTGACAATGGCGCGTCAATACAACCCACAGATCATTCTCTTAGATGTTGAGCTTCCCAGCGTCAATGGATTTGACCTCGTAAGCCCAATCAGCCGCATCTGTCCTCAAGCGAAGACGATCATTTTGACCGGGCATAGCGAAGACGAATATGCGCTCAAAGCAGTGCGTCTGGGTGTGCATGGTTTCCTGCAAAAGGATATGACCGCAAGCCAGCTCCTTGGCGCGATTGAGCAGGTAGCGCGAGGTGAGCGCGTCATAGGCAAGCCACAAACGCTCACTACTGTTCTCACCGAGTGCAGCACGCTCATGCGGGACCGAGACCGTGAAAAGCTGGGCGTCAGCGGCCAGGAAGTCGAAATCATTCGGCTGGCGGCATCGGGTCTGAGCAATAAAGATATCGGAATCCATCAGTTCTGGAGTGAGATCACTGTCAAGCGCAAGATGCAGGACATCTATCGCAAGCTAAGCGTAAAGACTCGCGCTCAAGCGGTGGCGGAAGCCATTCGCCTGGGCTATATCTGACACGTTGTCGCGTTGGAGGACCCGTTGTGACATCAGATCAGGTCGCGAGTAGTTCAGCCGACGTGCCAATTACGCTAGCCGAGCGGTTAGCGCTCTTAGGACAACAGGCTGGACTACGCGAGATATTTCTCTTCCGATTAACCAAAGAGTCCGCAGATCAAAACATCCAACTGCTGCTGCATTATCCAGACGACAGCCCGGCGCAGCACCCAGGGCGCGGTATGCGACGCGCCCTGCGGCTGGTCGCGCAGACGGCGAATCCGTTCGTCACAGTGCGCCGTGCGCCGCGTCGAGAGGGGCAGCCTATTGCTGAGGTAGGTCAGGCGACAGTGCTCATGATCGCGCCCGTGCTCACACTGGAGAGCTCGATCTGGGGAGCGCTCGTGGGTATCAGTTCTGACAGCTCCGCCACCGCGCGAACCTTTCACTCCATCATCCAGACAGCGGAACAGATTGGGGGACAAGTCTCATCCTGGGGGCGACGCGCCTCCGATGGCCCTACTCCGATCAACGCGCCGTTGAGTGTCGGCTTGACTTCTCCGGCCGCGCTCATGCACGAATTGCGCACTCCACTGACCGCATCCAGCTTCGCGCTCGACGTCATCGAGCATGCGCGGATCAGTACAGGAGACGACCAGGTGCAGCGGGCCCTCAGGACGTTGCGTCTGGCGCTGGCGGAGGCGGCGCATGTCGTTCAGTGGTGGGATGAAAGACAGCAACATGGTCAAGCGGACGCGCACCTGCAGCCGCTGTCTGTCGAGGCGGCGTTGCGCCAGTCGTTAGCGCTCGTCTCGCACTATGCCTCGCGCACACACATCACCATCGCTGAAGATACTCCGCTAGCGCTTGCCGATGACTTGATGCTCAACCGCGTATTTCTCAATCTCATCGAAAACGCCTTCCGGCACGGACAACCAAACGGAGTTCTGGAGATTACGACGAAGTCGACCGCTGACGCCGTCGAGGTGCGATTCCTCAATGAAGGCGTCATTCCCGATTCAGCATTCGAGAGCATTATCCACACCGGCCCGCAGCCGGAAGAGCCTCAGGCCGAGAATCGCATCCACGGCTTTGGACTGGGTATCGTGAGGACACTGGTGCTTGACATGGGTGGCCATGTCACGGTCGAAAGTGACTGGCGGCACTGGACCGCATTTACCGTCATTCTGCGTGCCGCGCATCCAGAGAGCGCGCCACAAGTATGAGGAGGGTTCCCAGATGATTTGTCCACAGTGCGGAGCCGAAAACGCCGACGATCAATGGAATTGTGTCTCATGTCGCATCAATCTGTACTGGGCTTCGCAGCACTATGAGGAGCTCGCGGGCCTCCGGGAGCAAAAGGGTCTCGATCCACATGCGCAGACACCGCCATTCCTGGTGCACGTCAGCCAGCATGAGCTGGCTGAGCGGGCCAGGCGAGGCGCCAGGACGGACAGCAAAGTCCGCACGATCGCTCGTCGCGTCATGAATGGCGAGAGTAGCGAGCAGCCCTAGCGCATCGCGCCGCCCATCCTCACTACACGATCAATGTGTAACAAGCGCCTGTCGCGCCGCGTACGCCGCCAACGCAAGCGTCCGGCGCGACAGGCGCTTGCGTTGGGGGAGCCAGCGCACTCTGCGGCTCCTTGCCTCGCTGGCATACACATCTACCTGTATTCATATTCACGGCGTCACTTGCCTCATCGTGCCATTTGATACGGAAGCTATGCGCGACTGATACGTTCGCCGCTATAAGTGAGCGCGCCGACATGAGACACTTATCTGGCCACATCGCCAACGATCAGCCAGTAGCGCCGGCGCGGCCTGCTTGGCTTCCAAGCAGGTGGGCCACGTAGCAAGCAGCAAGAGAGTAGCGCATCCGCTACCAGAAGCCAGCCCGACTGTTTGCATAGACATGCGCGGCGCCACCGGAATATTCTGAAGTCAACAGGCGGGCAGGCGGAGTGCTGGGGAGGTAGGCATGACCACTCTCGTCACGGGAGCGACAGGGTTCCTCGGTCTGCGTCTTTGCCAGCAACTGGCGCAGCGTGGCGCGCCTGTTCGCGCGCTGGTGCGCTTTCCAGAGCGCGCACGGGCGCTAAGCGCCAACGGCGTCGAGCTGATTGCAGGGGATGTCACGGACGAGGCGACCGTCGCACGCGCAATGGTAGGCGTTGACCTTGTCTATCACTTCGCGGGCAAGCTCTTCATACCAGGTGTGCCAGCGGAGGAATACCGGCGGATCCACGTAGACGGTACACGCAACGTACTCCAGCAGGCAAGGGCGCACTCGGTCTCTCGATTCATCCATTGCAGCACCACTGGCGTCTTCGGTATCACAGGCGATCGCCCTGCGGATGAGGAAGCGCCCTATGCGCCAACCAATGCCTATGAGCGCACCAAGCTGGATGGCGAGTCACTCGTCCGAACAGCAATAGCTGAGGGCATGCCTGCCGTCATCATCCGACCAGGCTTGGTCTACGGACCCGGTGACATGCACCTGCTTGGCTTTTTTCGGTCTATTCAACGCGGAGTGTTTCGACCAATCGGGCGCGCGCCAGTCTGGCTGCACCCTATCTACATCGATGACATGACGAGGGCCACCATACGAGCCGCTGAGGCGTCCGAGGCGCTTGGTGAAGCATTCAACATCGCAGGGCGCGAGCCCACGACGCTCCTCCAGCTCTCGCGGGAGATCGCCAAAGCCCTTGGCGCGCCCGCGCCGCACGGCTGGATTCCGCTTCCTATGGCGCAGATGGTCGCGCGTGTCGGCGACGTCCTCCCGGCGAACGTGCGACATCGCGCGCCGCTGACGACGAGTCGACTCGATTTCCTCACGCACAGCCGCATGTATGCCGTCAATAAAGCAGAGCGCCTCCTCGATTTTGTCGCGGAGACGCCGCTCTCCGAAGGTGTCGCCCGCGCGGTTACCTGGTATCGCACGGAGGGGTTACTCTCAAGCGGCTGAACTTGCCGCGTGAAGCGCGACATACGATGCGCGGCATGCGCGTGGATGGCGACGACAAGCGCGGCATTTCCATCAGACAGATACTGTGGTGAGTCGCTGGAGTGCAGTTCATGAGATGGCGCAATCCGAAAGCCCCGAATTCGCCTGGTGTGCGCGCATGCGAACCGCTATGCGTTCTATATATGCAAGATATGCAAGGAGCGTGCACGTGAGAGCCAGACTCGATTGGATGGCGGAATATTCGCCGATACCGCTGACTGTCCTGCGCAAAATGAGGAGTCCGATCATCTATCGGACGGCTATTGGCCTTGCCGCCGCAATCATCCTGCTGTTCATTTTTAGCCGGGCGATTAGTTTCGGCAGTGTCCTCCATCGACTCCAACACCTCAACATTGCGTTCGCGCTTCTCTGCGGGGTGATGTTCCTTGGCGCCTATGCGGTGCGGGCGCTGCGCTGGCGCTATTTCCTCAAACCGTACACACTCTCTGTCCGCGACGCAGTGCTCATCTATCAGGTCAGCACATTCATCAACTGGTTGCTGCCAGTACGTGGCGGCGAGCTAGTGAAGGCGTTTCTGGTACGCAAGCGCATAGGTATGCCAGTCAGCGAGGCGCTTCCGACGGTAGCGATGGACAAACTGATGGACCTGCTCCCCTCCATCGTGCTGCTGATCATCCTGCCGTTCATGCCATTCCACCTGGGCGCCGCGCTGTGGGGTCTGCTACTGATTGTCGCCGGTGTATTCCTGCTGAGCGTCGTCTTTCTGCTGGTCGCTGTATGGAAGCGCGCGCTCGCCCTTGGGCTGCTCTATCGTATGTTCGCGCTCACTCCAAAAAGCGTCAGCAAGCGTGTCGAGCCATTCGTGGAAGGATTCGTCGATGCGCTGTTGCGGCTCGCCGCCCAGCCGCGTTTGCTGCTGATCGCTGCCGCATATACAGTGGTTGCGGTCAGCTGCGACGCGCTCTCCGCATGGCTGGCGTTTCTAGCGATTGGCGCGCATGTCCCATTCGCCGTGGTGTTGTTTGGCTACACACTCTACAATCTCGCCTTCATCCTTCCAACACCTCCGGGCCAGATCGGCAGCAACGAAGTGATCGGCCTGCTCGTCTTTTCGGGCATTTTTGGCGTCAGTCGGCTCTCGGTCGCGACGATGTTTGTCTTCTCTCATCCCTGGACATCGCTATTGATGATTGTCACAGGGCTGCTGAGTCTGAGCGCCCTTCAGGTGGGATTGCGCTCCATCCTGGCGCTTGGAGGGGGAAGTGGGGGAAGTGGGGGACACGGAGCTAATGAGGCGCTAGCGACCGACGCCCAACCGAAGCCAGCGGATGCGGTAGTGACAGCTATCGTCGGCTCAGCGCCCGAAATGACGCCCACACCTGAAGTGATCCCTACATCTGAGGCGTGATCAACAACGCTGCGCCAGCGCACGCACGCGCACATCCGACGCCGGCGCATTCCTTGCTGACGCAGCGCCCACGGTCTCGCCCTTCTGACGCTGCCCGCACACTACGCGAGATACGTGAGACGCCGACCCCCTGCGCAGACGGCGCATCGCCATACGCAGGGGGTCAGGCCCTTGGTCGGTTCAGGAGGCGCTCAGCGGGACACAGCTAACACTCGCTGTAGCCGCAACTCACGCACTTCTTGCATCCCTCCTCGTAGTACATCGTGCTGTTGCCACACTGCGGGCATAGGTTGCCGTTGGTGGTGATACGCCGGCGCGGCTCGAGCATCGGCGCGCCCGTCAGCGTCACGGAGCCATTGGCCGCCAGCGCGACAGGTGTAGCGCCATTCGCGCCATTCAAGCCGTGCGCGCCATGTGAGCCGTGCGCCCCGTTTAGCGCAGGAGCATCCTCATCCGCTACAGGCGCGCCGGTCAGCTGCGCGATGTGTAGCTCCAGCGCGCGACCCACGGCGTCCGGCAAGCTGCGAACGCGGTTCTCGCCGAAGCCGATGCTCGTGCTGCCACCGATGCTGCGCAGCTGATGCGCCACCTCCTCGGCGCGCTCGTTCTGGGTGAGCGAGCTGTCAATCTGGAGGTGAACGGAGATCAGGCGACCCAGCGCCTCGGCCAGCGCGGCGACGTCCGACCCGGCCTTGCCGATGTTGATGAAGACCTCCAGCACGCCCTCGTCGTCGCTGTTCAGCGTGACGTTGACCTTGCCCTCAGGCGCGCGCACTTGCCGTGTGTACCCGGTGACGACCTCAGGACGAGTCTTGCGGCCAGCCGGATAGCGGCGGCGGCGCACCTCAGCGGCGACCGCGGCTGCCGCTGAGGCCAGCTCCGCCTCGGTTGGGGCGACAGGCAGTGCGGCGGGCTGATCGGCCTTCACGCCGACGTTGAGCACCTGCTCGCCCTTGCAGCCGTCACGGAAGACGGTGATGCCCAGGCAGCCAGTCGCCCACGCCTGCATGTATGCCTTGCCGACATCCTCACGAGTCGCCGAGTTCGGCAGGTTGATCGTCTTCGAGATGCTGTTATCAACACCCTGCTGAAAGGCGGCCTGCATGCGGATGTGCCATTCTGGCGGGATATCGTGCGCGGTGACGAACGGGCGTAGCGCCGGATCAGACTCCGCCGGATGCCCATGCAGCGAGCCATGCGCCTTGACGTACTCCAGCGCCTCCGCTTTGTCGGCGATGTCGCTGGCTTCAAGAGCGCGCTGGAAGAACGGATTGACGAAGTCGAGCACACGATACGAGCCGTCGGGCTGCTTGACACGATGCTGGAACGCCAACGCGAAGATGGGCTCGATTCCGGACGAGCAATCCGCCAGAATGCTGATGGACCCCGTCGGCGCGACCGTCGTGCGCGTCGAGTTGCGCAGCGGGCGGCCATCTTTGTAGATGCTGCGGTCGAAGTTGGTGAAGGCGCCGCGCACCTCCGCCAGATTCGACGACTCGTCAGTTGACCAGTCGCGAATGGAGCGCATGAGCTTCTGGCCCAGCGCAGTGGCCTCTTCGCTATCGTAGCGCAGCCCCAGCTCGAAGAGCATCTCAGCCCAGCCCATCACGCCGAGGCCGATGCGCCGGTTTGCGCGCACCTTGTCGCGCACCTGGTCCAGCGGGAATGGGTTGATGTCGATCACGTCATCGAGGAAGCGCGTAGTGAGACGCGTGACCTTCTCCAGCTCCGCCCAGTCGATCTCGCCATCATGCACGAACAGCCCAAGGTTGATCGAGCCAAGATTGCAGGCGTCATACGGGCCAAGCCATTGCTCACCGCATGGATTGGTTGCTTCGAGTAGCTCGATCTCTGGCGTTGGATTAGCGGTCGAGCGATTGGCGCGGTCGAGGAAGACCAGACCAGGATCGCCTGTCGCCCACGCGGCGTCGATGATGCGTTCCATTACCTCGCGGGCGCGCATGCGGCGCACTTCAGTCCCGGTGTGCGGATCGACCAGGCCGTAGTCGGTGTCGGCCTCATAGGCGCGCATGAACTCATCGGTGATCGCCACGGAGATATTGAAGTTCGTGACCGAGCCGTCGCGCTTGCAGTCAATGAATTTCAGGATGTCGGGGTGGTCTACCCGCAGGATGCCCATGTTCGCGCCGCGCCGCGAACCGCCCTGCTTCACCGCCTCAGTCGCGCCGTCGAAAATCTTCATGAAGCTGACGGGGCCAGAGGCGACGCCATGCGTCGAGGCGACCATGCTGCCCTCGGGCCGCAGCCGCGAGAACGAGAAACCGGTGCCGCCACCGCTCTGATGAATCAACGCGGCATGCTTGACCGCGTCGAAAATGCCCTCCAGGCTGTCGGGCACAGGCACGACATAGCAGGCGGAGAGTTGCAGATTGTTGCCCTTGCCCGCGTTCATCAGAGTCGGCGAGTTAGGCAGGAACTTGCGGCTCGTCATCACATCGTAGAATTGCTCTGCGATGTCGTCGGGCGTCTGCCCGTTGGGATCAGTCCACTGCGTCTCCGCCTGCGCAACCGCATGCGAGACGCGCCATACCAGCTCATCTGGTGTCTCGACGACTGTGCCCGCCGCGTCGCGCAGCAGATAGCGCTCGCGCAGCACCCGCACCGCCGCCTCCGACCACGCGCCCGTCGCGCGCGTCCGTGTTCCGTCGCCGCGGGACGCTCCCGCCGAGTTATCCTTCCTGGTCTTCACCGCTGCCCCCTTACGCCATACTCCAGCGTATGTCCTGACGACGCTCGATCTCGTTCGCCGCCTCTGCACTGCGCCCACAAAAAGCGCGCACAGATATTGTGCCTCCAATATGTAGTATTTACAAGGGCCAATGACCCAATATATAGTGCTCTAGGAAATATTGGCCCAAAAACACTACATCTTGTTGAACGTTATGTCAGGACGAGCGGTCACCATTGCCATGACGCCGCACCATTTCTGAGTCCGCTATGGGAACGTCGAGCGCATCCTAGAGTACCACAGGGGCCAGCGAAAGTCCTATGCTATACATTCGCGATCAGAAGAAGATTTGTGAGCCGCGCATGTCGAACCGCAGCCCCATAGACGCTGCCTCGGCGGTACAATGCGAAATGTCAGCGCGTCCTTGCGGATGACGCGCATACGACTTGCGAATGACCGGAGCGAAGGGCGGCGCCCATGAGCGTCAAATAGCCTCAACATAGCCATCAGATAGCCATCAGATAGAGAAAGGCTTACCGAATGCGCGCCGAAATCCTCTCGATTGGGACGGAGCTCCTGCTGGGACACATTACCGACACCAATGCGACCTATCTTGCGCAGCAGCTCGCTGAGATGGGGATCGACCTGTACTTCGTTTCGCAGGTCGGCGACAACCTCCAGCGGTTGACCGAGACACTTGCGCGGGCGCTTTCGCGAGCGGATATCGTCATTACCACAGGCGGGCTTGGACCGACGGAGGATGACCTGACGCACGAGGCAATCTGCGCGGCGCTTGGTGAGACACCGCACGTGGACCCGACACTTGAGGCCGAACTGCGCGCGTTTTTCGCCGAGCGCGGCATCATCATGCCCGAGCGCAACGTCAAGCAGGCGTGGCTCATCCCCTCCGCGACACCGCTGCCCAATCCGCGCGGCACCGCGCCGGGCTGGTGGGTGGAGCGTGACGGCAAGATCATCATCTCAATGCCCGGTGTACCGTCGGAGATGACCCGCATGTGGGAGCGCGAGGCCGCCCCACGGCTGCGCCCGTACACGGGTGGATTACTCTTCACCCGCATACTGCGCGTCGCGGGGCTAGGCGAATCCACGGTAGAGGAACGGTTGGGCGAGCTGATTCACAGCGAGAAACCGACGGTCGCCACGTACGCCAAACAAGACGCCGTGAACGTCCGCATCACCGCTAAAGCGGCGACCGAAGCCGAGGCGCAAACGCTCGTCAACACGATGGATGCGCAGGCGCGGGCGGCGCTGGGCGATCGCAACGTCTTCGGCGTGGATAACGACACGTTGCCAAGCGTCGTATTGCACGCGCTGGAGCAGCAAGGTGAGACGCTCGCGCTGATGGAGTCATGCACAGGAGGACTAATCGCCAGCCTCATCACTGATACCCCCGGCAGCGCGACGGCCTTTCGCGGCGGCATCGTCTCCTATGCGACCGATGTAAAGGCGCAGTTCGGCGTGCCACAGGGCATCCTCGACGCGCACGGAGCCGTCTCCGTCGAGACCGCGCGGGCGATGGCGCTGGCGGCGCGTGAGCGGCTCGGCGCATCGGTCGGGGTTGGAGTCACAGGCGTCGCGGGACCCGATCCGCAGGAGGGTAAGCCCGTCGGCGAGGTTCACATTGCCGTGATCACAAGCAAAGCCGCGCGCGACACCAGCCAGCACTGGCGCGGATCGCGCGCGGACATCAAGAACCGGGCGGCCCAGACAGCGCTGAACCTGCTGCGCCTAACGCTGCTCGACGCGGAATAGTCGAGTAGATGCGCCGCTGCTCGCATCCACCGCGAGGCCGTCAGTGACATGTGAGGATTTCACCTCACGTCGCCTCTAGTTGCGGCTCGCCACGAAGTCATGGCTGGCCAGCGCGGCGCCGAGAATCGCATCGAGTGAATCCTCGGCCCAGAGGCGCGACGGACGCACAGCCTTCGCCTCAGTCGTCTCAGCGCGCTTGCGGGCGGCTAGTGAGGCGCGACCGCGTACCACACGCACACCCGCCTCGGCCAGCACATTCGCCAGCTGCGCGTGACGCTCGCGCGCCTCATCGGCGTCGGCGTGGTGGAACTCGCAGAGGGGCTGGCGCATCATCACCAGATAGCCGCGTGAGATAGGATACGCGCCGGTCAGATATCCCTGGCCGGCGCGTATGTCTCTGGAGGTCGTCACGATGTAGTCCTGCCCGTCAGCGGTCATCACCCGCGAACGAAGCAACTCATCGGCATAGGGAAGGCAGCTGCGCACGCCTCCCAACGTCACACCCGCGCGGGCAAAACCCGCCGCCCACGCCATATCTGTCATGCTCGTCACGCTCGCCATGTCGTCGCCTCCTGGTCGCTCGCTTTGCCCACACAAGGTCACCGGTACCAAACCACCGCTTACCCTAAGGCGAGTAACCCTCGGAACTCGACACGCGCGCTTGCGCCTCCGCGCGCCGCACACAAGGCGCGCAGACGTTACCGAACCGCCAGAGCAGCTCAGAGCTAATGCGAGGACAAACGACAATAGCCATGATTCAGCGCGCCGCGAGTCGCCGGGGGAAACATCAAGCCGGGGATGGCTTCTGGATTTCTCACGTCCAATATACTAAGCGATTTAGGCGCCGAAAAGTTGCGCCGCAGTACTTACAGGCAGTGTTAGCTGGCGACAGCAGGCGCCAGCCTCGCAAGTCTGAGAGCGCGTTGAGAATGCGCGAAGTCCGATGGATGCCCACCCGTTTACGCTGGGGCGATTCAAAGGCCAGTGGTATAATCAGCGCCAGTATCAAGCGCCGCGAGTGCGAGCAATCCCGAGCACTCCTTGGAACGGTCGAACAAGAGATTTGAGGCGCAGGTGTGAATCAGCAAGAGCCACCGGCGAGTGGGCCAAGCGCGTCACAAACCACAGGCGAGCCGCGCAAGCCGCGGCTGCTCGTGGTCGATGACGAGCAGGGAATCGTAGACTTCATCAAGCTTGGCATGCGCTACGAGGGGTTCCAGGTAGACCAGGCGGGCGATGGCTATATCGCGATCGATCTCGCGCAGCGGCTCCAGCCAGACGCCATCATCCTCGATGTGATGCTGCCGACAATGGATGGACTGGAAGCGTGCCGCCGTCTGCGAGAGAACGACGCGACCACCAACATCCCCATTCTCATGTTGACCGCCAAGGATGACGTGCGCGACCGCGTGACCGGGCTGGAGGCGGGCGCCGACGACTACCTGACCAAACCGTTCAGCTTCGAAGAGCTGCTCGCACGGGTGCGCGCGCTGCTGCGCCGCCAGCAGCGCATCGTCGCCGCCGGAGGGCCAGGCGGGCGCACGCTGCGGGTCGCCAACCTGAGCCTGGACGAGGCGGCGCGCGAGGTCAAGCGCGGCGAGCGCATCGTCGAGTTGACCGCGACTGAGTATAACCTGCTTCACCTGTTCATGACACATCCACGACAGGTGCTCGACCGCCAGACCATCCTCAACCGCGTCTGGGGCTATGACTTCATGGGCGAGACGAATATCATCGAAGTCTACGTCCGCTACCTGCGCGAGAAGCTCGAAGATGATCCAAGCGCGCCCAAGCTCATTCAGACGGTGCGCGGCGTCGGCTACGTGATGAAGGGTTAGGCGAAGAGGGCGACACATGGCAATCGAACCGCCCGCGTCGTCTCAGCCAGCGGCGGACACGATGCGAGCTGGCGAGCCGACCGTTACGCTGCCAGCCGCACGGACAGCGGCGCGCCGACCACGAGGCGCCGCCCCGCTGTGGCCGCGTACTCTGCGCTGGCGCCTGATCCTGACCTTCGCTGCGCTGCTGGGCCTGACGCTTGCGCTGCTCGGCGTAGCGCTCAACGTGCTGATCGCCCGTGCGCTCTACACGACCGAATTCGGCTTCTTTCAGAACGAATCGCTCGCAGCAGTCAGCGCCTCGCAATCGCGTCTCGATAGCCTGACATTGGGCCGCGCCGCCAACTGCTCTGATGCGCTGCCCTACGAGACCGCGTTTCAGCAGGCCATCGCCGATCCCATCACGGTGTCGCATCCAGGAAGCATTCAAGGCGTCTATCTTCTCGACAGCACAGGCGCCGTGCTGGCGCCTATCAGCGCGCAGTCAGGCGCCAGCGCCACGCGCTATCTTCAGCCGAGGCGTCTGGCCAGGCTCTCGGCCACTGCCAGCGCGACATTCAACCCAAATGCGAGCGCCGCAGGCTCGCAGCAACTCGCCAATGAAGGCTACTTCGTCAACAACCGCGTCGCACCGTACGGGGTGGAGCTAATCGCTCTGCGCTACTACACAACCTCGCGCTGCGCCACGCCGCGCCATGCCGCCCTTGGCTACGTGGAGATCGTCACTACGTTCACGCGCACCCGGCTAGCGCTGGGAGCCATCAGGCTGACGCTATTCATCATCATGGCGCTGGTCTTCGTGGTAGGCTTGCTCATTGGCGCGCCGCTGACCGCCGCGGCGCTGCGCCCGCTCTCTCGCGTCACCCAGGCGGCGCGACGGGTGGCGGCGGGCGACCTGAGCCAACGCGTACGCCTGCCCCATACCGATGATGAGATGGGGCAGCTTGGCGCGACCTTCGACGATATGGTGGCGCGGATCGAGGCGGCGTTTAGCGCGCGGCGGCGCTCTGAGGAGCGCATGCGGCAGTTCATCGCCGACGCCTCACACGAGCTGCGCACGCCACTGACGAGCATTCGTGGCTATACGGATGTGCTGCTGCGCGGCGCCAAGGATGATCCAGAGACAACCGAGCGGGTGCTGCTGGCCACGCGGCGCGAGGCCGAGCGCATGTCCCGACTGGTGAATGACCTGCTCACGCTCGCGCGCCTCGACACCGGACGCCCGCTGGAGACGCAGCCCCTCGACCTGATGGCGCTGGCGGGTGAATGCGTTGATCAGGCGCGGATTCTCGCGGGGCAGCGCGAGGTGATGATGCGAACAGATGGGCGTGGGCGGCTGATGGTGATGGGTGATCCAGACAGACTGAAGCAGGTGCTTCTGGTTCTGCTGGACAATGCGCTCAAATACGGACGCCAGACGCCCGACGGCTGGGCGCGGCTCAGCATAGGTCGGCGCGACGGTCAAGCGGTCGTCACTGTGGAAGATAACGGCCCCGGCATTGCGCCCGAGGATCTACCACGCATCTTCGAGCGATTCTATCGCGCCGAGCGCGCCGAGCATCTTCGCCGGTTGACGAGCCAGTCAACCGGCGCACCGGCCCCTGGAGACTCAGGCGCGCAGCCAGCCGGGCCTCCGAGAGCCGAAGGCAGCGGATTAGGACTCGCCATCGCTCAGGCCATCGCTCGGGCGCATGGCGGCGCGCTCACGGTACAAAGCGCGCCAGGATCAGGGACAACATTCACGCTCACGTTGCCACTCAGTCAGGCGAATGATCACGCGACGTCGACCAGCCAAGTGACTCGCCCAGGCGCATGAGCCGGAGCGCCCGCAATGTCGCCTGTGGGAGCAGATCGCGCGTCCGCGCCATGCTCTCATCCAGCGATAGCGGGCCAGGAGCGAGAGGCAGCGCCGCATCGACGCCCAGGAGCCTCAGCGCCTCATCGTCGAGCGCGACGGCGCCCACAAGCGCAAGCACGCCCGCTCCGGCCATGTGCGCCTGCCTGGCGATGGCCTGGATGATCTTGCCATAACCCGTTTGCTCATCCAGGCGCCCTTCCGCTACGATCACGAGCGCGGCGCCGGCGAGCGTCTCCCCGAAGTGCAGCGTCTCAAGCACAAGCGGCGCGCCCGGCGTCAACTCTGCGCGTGTGAACGCCAGCAGTCCCGCGCCCAGGCCACCCGCCGCGCCTGCGCCCGCGATCTGGGCAACGTCGCGGCCGAGATCGCGCCGGACCACCTCCGCGTAACGCGCGAGCGCCGCATCGAGCGCCGCTACCATCGCCACATCAGCGCCCTTTTGTGGTCCAAAGATCGCTGATGCGCCTTGCGGTCCACAAAGCGGATTCGTCACATCACAGGCCACACGGATCACAGTCTCAGCGAGCCGAGGATCGAGTTGTGTCGTATCGATATGGTCGAGTCGCGCGAGCGCAGCGCCACCGGGAGGCAGCTCTTGACCGTCAGCGTCGAGCAGCCGTGCGCCGAGCGCCTGCGCCATGCCGGCGCCGCCATCATTTGTCGCGCTGCCGCCCAGGCCGAGGATAATGCTGCGGCATCCGGCGTCAAGCGCATGGATGAGCAGCTCGCCCACGCCGCGTGTCGTCGCGCGCAGGGGGTCACGCTCGCCGGCGGAAAGCAACGTAAGACCAGCGGCGGCCGCCATCTCGATGACGGCGACAGGCTCCCCCCCCGCCTCGCCGCCGAGCATGCCCCAGGTCGCCTGCGTGGGAGCGCCCAGCGGACTTGTCACCCGCGCGGCGCGCAGTCGTCCGTTGGTCGCGCTGACTAGCGCGCGGGTCGTACCCTCACCGCCATCCGCCACCGGCGTGACGATCACCTGCGCATCTGGCAGCGCGTCGGCCAGAGTCGCGGCAATGATGGCGCCGACCTCGGGCGCATCCAGGCTACCCTTGAGCGCTTGCGGCGCGACGACGATCTTCAGAGCAGGCATGCGGGACCCTCCCGCTGACATGTGGCCGCTCGCGCCCGCCACTCTTGGCGCTCGGTTATCCGATGTGCGGCTCGACGCGCGGCCAGACGACACCATCCACATCTTTGAGCGCTGTCAACGCGACGTCGAAGCCAGCCACCTGACCGGCATAGAATGAAACTTCGGGGCCTTCCTGTGTCTCGATCCATGCGATGCGCGCCTTCTCACGATCAGCGACGACCTGCGACCAGATCGCGAAATCGTCGAGCTGCGCGCCCTGTTCACCCAGAAAACTGGCCACTCCGTTGAGGGCCTGCGCCTGCCCACGCCAATTGAGCGCATCGGCGCGTGTGTCGGCATTCTGCGCCTCAGATTGCGCGCGCCGTGCCCACATGCGCGTCCGTTCGATCGTTTGCTCTCGATTCATCGCCTGCTATGCCTTTTCTTGTGGAACGCGGTATACTTATTCATAAGCGCTGACATGCGCTATCAGGGGAGGGAACGGAGGAGTTCCCGCACCGCATCATCGGAGATACGGCCTTCGAGTCGCTCAACACCATCCACCTCGATGACGGGGATGCGATAGCGGTAGCGCTCGAACAGCGCTGGATCACGACGAATGTCCGTCTCACGCAGATCCAGCTCCTGGTCAAGGTCAGCTAACGCATCGTCCAGGTACGCGCGCGCCTCGTCGCAGAGGTGGCACCCCGCCTTCGCGTACAACGTCACCACATGCATTGGCGTCCTCGTCTTTAGCGGCCAAATGAAACCGCCCTGCGCAATGCTGCGCCAGCAGTATGCGCATCGTCAGCGCGCTCGTCATCTACCCTGCGATGATAGCATACGCCGCGCGTAGGGGGCAAAACGGCGCCGTCGGTGACGTGCGCGAAAAGAATAGTACGTGCGAGAACACAACTAGGGATGCGAGCGGCGCGTATAGAGTGGTGAGGCCGCTCACGCGCGCCGAGCCACTGATGAAATCAAGCTCGACCTGCGCGCATCCATGAAGGCCCGGAGGTGACTGCCATGACAGAGAAGGCACAGCGACACGATGGGGAAGAGGCGCGCGAAGATCGCGAGGGTCTGACCACCGAGATGTCGCATGAGCTAGCGTCTGAGCGTGAAACTCAGCGCGACCTGACCGGCGCCACGACCGACACGACTGATGCGACTGATGCGACTGGCGCGAACGAGCAAGCCAGCGCGCCTGACACCGCCAAGCCAAGCGCCGCTCCAGAGCGCCCGCGCGCCCCGCGAGCTTCGCGCAAGGCAGCCGCCGCGAAAACCAGCGCGACAGAGGCGGCCAATATCTCAGCCTTGTCGGCAATCGAAGCCGACCGCATCGAGCTGGAGGCCCAGGGCTTTTCGCCTGATGAAGCCCAGCGCCTGATTGACATCTCAAAGCGACTGGAAACGTCCGCTGAGGCGCGCGCATCCCAGGCGGAATTGAAGCGTTTGCGCTTTGCGCAGTGGCTCATCGAGCATGGCATTCTCGACGAGTTCAGCGCGTAGCCTACGCCCTCGGCCCCGGTTGAAAGACTGGCCCGCGTGAGTTGTGGCTACCCATTCGACTTCGATTTGACTTCGATTTGACACCCAGGACCTCTTAGCGCGGAATCATTGATCTGGCGCGGCCAGCGACTCAACCCAGAGATCATCAAGATACCAACGATATCAACAAGCAGGCGCCATGCTCCAACGCGGAGCATGGCGCCTGTTCTCGTCATATGGCGAGGGCGTCGCGCGATGCGGATGGATCGCTATGCGCCTTGCCGAATGCGCGCTAGACGCGCCTCGGCCCGCGCGACAATCGCGGTTGACACGCCGACAGGCTGCGCCTTGCCGATATAGCCCGAGCGCAGCTTGGCGCCTTCGCGCCAGTAGGCGTACCAGTAGGGGCCGTGGCCTGGGCCACGTTTGCAGGTGCCACAGGTTGGCTTGCCACACTTGCGGAACTGCAGTTGATAGGTGATGTGCAGATCTTTAGGTAAATTCGCCATGCGACGCTATCTCCCTGAGTAGTCATCCACCTGCGTCGGTGGCCGACGCATGCCGTCGAATCGAGGATTGGACATGCGACGCGCTCTCGGCCCTGGCGCTTCGTCGAAAGGTTGATTGCTTGCATGCTATTTGACGAACAAGCGCCGATGCCGAGCGCGTGGTTGTGACTTCTGGCGCCCAGGCCGTGTGATCGTGGCTATCATCGCGACAACTCAGCCGCTCGCTGGCTCGCAGATGTGATCGCAGGCCGCCAGGCGTTGCATGTAAGGCAAGACGAGCGACCCGCGTGCGCCGATAACACAACCGCCCAGAAGTCCGGAGCGCCCCGTCACCCTGGCTGCGCAGGAGGCGCGTCATGCTACAATGGCGTCGCGGGGAGTGTCACTGCGCCGAGGGGCGACGGGCGGGCGCGGTCCACGCATAGTGTGAGGGCAGGGCATGTCACGGGAGCTAACCAACGATTTTCTGCTCGTATCGCGGTATGCGGAGGCGCCTGCCGAAGCGACGGTCTCGCAGACGCTCGTGGCGGCAGGATTGGGCGCCCCAACCTATCAATCCGTCGACACGGTCGCTACCGGCGCCCCGCACACCCGG
>DASQSS010000390.1:0-11336 GCA_035642255.1 Ktedonobacterales bacterium
GAAGCTGACGAGACAACGAAGACGGGGGCGCCTTCGTGACGCGGCACGCGGCAGACTCCGCGGCCAATGAGATACAGATTCTTCTCGGTCGCCAGCGCGCCACTTCTGACGATGGCGCGGACCTGCCAGGGGAGCAGGCCAGCGGGGGCGAACGGGATGGCGGGGGCGGTGGTCGAGGGGATCGGGGCGATCAAGGCTGCTGCGCTCATCTGCGCGTCTCCTTCGAAGATGGACTCGGCGCGCGGGTTCCGGTCCGCTTGCCTCTCCATCTGTCCCTACTAGTATACATTTGTACGCTGATGATTACAAGTGTCACATTACCATTAGATATGCGCAATTATGCGTATCTTTCGCGGGCGATGGCGGGCGTATTCCGGCGCGAGCTGGGGCGCAGGCGGTCAACTTCCGCGAGGATGGCGGGCTCCGCGATCCGGCGCGCGATCACCTCGGGCAGCGGGCTCCGCGATCCGGCGCGCGGTTGGCCAGCCGTCGGCCAGGGCGGGCGCGTCTTGTGCAAGAGCAACCTCGGCGAGGCACGCGTTTCTTGTGCAACGGCGTGGCCATGACTACATGCGCCGACCGCCTCCCATTGCCGTACCAACAACGCGGCAAGAACCAACAATGCTGCCCCAGCGGTGTGCCATTTGCGGCCACAGGGCGTAGAACGAGCTTTCCCCCTCTGGGGGGGGAAACTATTCGGCAGTCCCGCAGGAAGCGGGCTGGCGAATGTCGGATGTGAATGGGGGGGCCGCGCACGAAGCGCGGTAGGCGCATGGATGCGCGAAACCATCCTTGACTGACCACGGGCGTAGGAGCCGAAACACATGGACGCTCGAGGGCAACGGGCGCCGCGCCAGTGGCCGAACGATGAGGCGGGGATGACCACGGGGGGCAGCCACGCGCGCGGGCGGTCGCTGGATCAGAGAGCGGGCCGGACCACGGACCTGGCCTGACTGGTACAATCATCTGCCATGCTCGCGGCAGCGTTAGCGCTGGGGGTTTGCGGACGCTGCACGCCAGGAAGCGTCCGCAGGGGTGGGGGGAGGAAGCGCCCGTAGGGGGACGCACGATGCGGCCCAGCCTCGCGCATGGACGCTTGGACTCGTAGTATGCCAATCAGATATGCTCAGATGACAAAAGTAACGGAGCATTGACGAAAATCGTTACAACAGATAGAATGTTCTACGTGAGCGCGGTCGGCTGGCGGGTTCCCCATGTCCCACCCGACGGCTAGCGCACACAGGTATCTCGATAGCTCTCTCCAAGTCACATCACGGCACAGGCACGGCAGGTACAGCGGTTCGATGGGTAGTCGCCGCTCGCGGGTCACGTCAGCGTCATTGCTCCACGCTGCGGACCTTCGGGCGGCGATGCTCGTTTCTCGGCACGCGGATGGGGATGATGGAGATAACGCTGAAGCGCGCGGGCAGTTCGGGAGGGATGTGCGGTGGGTACTTCGGCAAGTACAAGGGTGCGGCGGTCGTCGGGTGCGGCGACTCCTGAGCTGGTTCGCGCGCTGTTGCCCTGTGAGATCAGGGTCGTTGACGAGGAACGGCGCGAGATCGAAGTCTGCGCCACTTCGGAAGCGATTGACGCGCACGGGACGATCTTCGGCTACGAGGCGTCGCGGGATGCGTTCTCACGCTGGGCGGGCAACGTCCGTGAAATGCACGAGCGCAAAGCGGTTGGGCGCAAGGTGGACGTTCGCTATGATGACGACGCGCGCAAGGTCTACGTGCGCGTTCGCATCTCAGCCGGCGCGCAGGATACGTGGGAAAAGGTGAAAGACGGCACGCTCGACGGCGCATCCATCGGCGCATCCAACGTCGAATGGCGACGCCAGCGGGTCAGCGGCCAGGACGTTCCGGTAGCGGCGCGCTACGACCTCGTAGAGCTGTCACTGGTAGACTCGCCCAGCAATCCCGACGCGGTCGGCGTCACGTTCGTGCGCGACGGTGTACCGGACGAGGCACTGCTCTCCACGCTCGACATCGCGACGGACGCTGTGCCAGAAGCATCGGTCGCCGCATCGGTCATCCGTGAGCAAGCGGGCGCGCTCACCACCGACGATCCCGCTGCGGCGATTGCACAGGCGGCGATGGCGCGCGGCCAGGCTGAGATACAGGCTGACTTGTTGCGGGAGGCTGGCGTCGCGGCAGGCGGCAACGGCCCTGAGCCTACGGCCAATGAGTTGCGGCTGGCTCGACTGGGCGCTCCAGGCTATGTTGCGCGCGTCAAGCAGGTCATTCAGCAAGCCGCGCAGTTCGTCTCTCCGTCACAGGCGGCGTCCGAAGCTGCGCAGGACACACGCGCCGATGCCGTTGACGAGGGCGTTGACGAGGGCCCGGGCGCGATGTACGACGTTGACGGCGACCACGACGGGTCGGGCAACGCGGCGGGGTTGGAGCATGCCGCAGAGCTGCACGCGCACGCCTCGCACGATCATTCGCATACAGGCGCCTACGATGACGCGCACCGTCACGCTGGCACGCACATGCACATGGATGGCACGTCGCACGAGCATGACCACCTGCACGATCATGGGCATCACGATCACGCATCGAACAATCGCGCGCAGGAACGCAATCAGGCAGGCCATTCGCACGGTCACGTTCACACGCACGACCACGGCCACTACTACCGCGTCGCCGATGGCGCTCCGTTGGACGAGCGGCTGGTGACGGGCGAACACCTGCGCACGCGCGAATACGTCAGCGAGGTCGCCTTCCGCGCGGCGGGCGGCGTCTCTGGTCAGGCGCTCACGGCTGCGCAGTACCGTATCGCTGCGGGCGTTGAGACACGGTTGGAGATCGCGGCGGCAGAGCGGGCCATTGACAGGGCGCAAGGGGCGTTCTCCCGCAATCCGCTGGGGGCTGCGGACATCGGCACACCAGCGGCGGCGGCTGAGGCTTCGACGGAGAGCGCAATGGCAGCGAGCGCGACGGGTCAGGTGCGTGATCTGGACCGCGACGGTCAGCCCACGGAATGCGACGAGGGCAGCACGACCGGAACGCTCGATGTCTCCACCGCTCCCGAAGGCTATGCCGACATCACCGACAATCGGCGCGCTCAGGAAGCCGATACACAGCGGGCGTTGGCCTCCATGTCGGCATCCATCGCGGTGGCGGTCGAAGCGCAGTTGACGCGGGCGCTGGCTCCGTTGTCGGCTCCGCTCTCGGCCATCTCGACCATCGAGGAACGGCTGGCGCGGATCGAGGCGCAACCAATGCCAGGCGGCCCTATCCTGCGGTCAGCGGATCGCACGTCGGCGCTCAGTCCAATGGGCGGGCAAGGCTCCAGCGCAGCGGAACGCATCGACGCGCTGCAATCACTGGCGGGTCGCATCGCTGACCCCCAGGCGCAAGTGGCGGTGGCGGCTGAGATGATTCGGCTGCAGCAAGAGGCGGCGGGCATGTCTCCCGCCATGCAAGTGATGCCGCGCGCTGGTCGTGGCTGGACAGACGGCAAGTAAGCGCACGTAAGAAGTAACGGGTACGCTGCTAGAGCCACGCTGGCGGGCGTCGTGTGGCGGTTGGGAGGGTGAGAAGCGACAGTGAATACAGCAGGATCGTACTATCAGCAGGGTCAGCGCGGGACTGGCCCCAACATCTCGGATGCGACGGTACAGTTGGTCCGTGACGCGATGGCCGACACGAGCCGCGCGATTACGACGGCGACGGGCTTCATCGGCTACGAGCTGGAAGCGCCGGCCAAGGTCATCGTTCCCGTCATCACGCCGCTGGTGAACATGCTGCCGCGCCGCAAGGGCTCAGGCATCGACGTGGTTCACTGGAAGGCGATCACCTCGTTCGACACCGCGCGCAACTGGGGTACGCTCGCCGATGGCGGTACACCGTCGTCCGTGACCTACTCGGTTGCGAACATGCAGAACACGATCCAGACCATCGCGCTGATGAATCAGGTCAGCTTCCAGGCGCAGTGGCGTGGTCGTTCGCTCGAAGACGACGTGCGGGCGAAGCGAACCGCCGAGCTGCTCTATCAGTTGAAGATCACCGAAGAGCGCTGGCTGCTGGGCGCCTCCGCGCTGCTGATGGTCCCGCCCACTCCACTGATGGCGACGGCGGCGACAGGCGGCACGGTGACGGCGGCGACCTATTGGGCGCAGGTCACCGCGAAGAATGCGCAGGGTGAGACAACCGCTTCGGGCGCGGCGAAGATCGTCACGACGGGCACGACGTCCACCATCACCGTGACCATCTTCACGGTGCCGAACGCCACGCAGTACAACGTCTACGTCGGCTCGGGCGCCTCACAGCCCGCGACCTCCGCGATGTGGCTGCAAGCGGGCATCTCCGGCGCGAACGCCGCGCAGCCGAACATCGGCGCGAACGTCACACTGGGCGATGGGTCCACGGTCATGCCGTCGGGCGAAGTGCAGCCGGCGTACATCACCGTCACCCTCAGCGCGCCTCCTGCCACAAGCGGCACGGCGCTTTCGACCGTCGCGGCGAACACGGCCAAGACGTTCGTTGACGGGTCGAGCAACATCCTGATGTGGGATGGCCTGATCGCGCAGGCGTTGAACAACGCGACCACGGCGAACGGCGTCACGCTTGGCGCGCAGATCGCCCAGCCAGCCGATGCGACGGGCAAGCTCGCGCTCTCCGACATCGACAATCTGCTGGCGGCGATGAACCTCCAGGCGGCGGGCGACCCCGATTACATCGTCATGAACCCGCTCGACAACGTGCGGTTGACCAACCTCGTCGTTGGCGCGGGTCAGCTTCGCTACGTCGTGGACAGCCAGGGTGGCGATCAGGGCGACCTCACGGCGCAGTACCGCGTCACGCGCTACCTGAACAAGACCACGGGCAAAGAGATGCCGATCATTCTGGATCGCTACTGCCCGCAGGGGAACATCCTGTTCCTGCCCATGAGCATCCCCTATCCCGTGCCGGAAGTGTCCAACGCCATCGAGATCGAGACGAACCAGGAGTATTGGGGCGTTGACTTCGCCATCACCGACTCCAACTTCAAGTTCGCCAACTACGTTGATGAGACGGTCAAGGTCTACTTCCTCGGCGGGCTCGGTCTGCTGCGGGGCATCTACCCCAACTTCTGAGTCGTCGCCTCACACGAGGCGGGATACCAGTCGGGTCGGCCCGACACATTGCTGCTACTACGAAGGCCGGTCGGCGCTGCTATGCCGGTCGGCTTTCGGCATATCGGGAGGGTCACGATCATGCCTAGCTTCCTGACGATGTTCACCCGTTCGGCGCTCTACGCCAACCTGACGCCAGGCGAGCGCGCGTTCCTGCGCTTCCTCGGCGTGCTGTTCAGCGGGTCGTTCCTCTCCGCTGCGCAGGCGGTCATCCCGCTGCTCAACGCGGCCAATCCGCTCGACCCCGCCAGCGTGCCGTGGGCATCGGTCGGCCACACGTTTCTGGCGACGTTCGCACTCGCCGTGTGGCTGGGCATCGGCAAGTACCGCAGCGCACAGGGCGATCCTCCGCTGCCGATCGCTGGCGCTGCTCCCGTTGGGCCTAGCTACCCTGTCGCGCCACCTGCCTCCACGCTGGTTGTCGCGCCTCCGGTCACACCTGCCACTCCGGCGGCTGGGTGAGTGGGCGATGTTTGGACACCGGAATGGCGGGGGCGTTGACGGTGAAGTGCTGGCAGAGCTGCGGGCGATTCGGGAGGAGATCCATGCGCTCTCGGAACGGGTCGCCGATGCCGCCACACGCGAGGACTTGAAGGGCTACGTCACGCAGCAGCAGTTCGATGACCATATAGCGGGCGAGGATGGCAAGGTCTTAGGCTGGCGCTGGTGGGCGACGATGGGCATGTCGAGCGCGGCGATCCTGCTCTCGCTGATCTCGTCGCATGTGGGACTGGTGTTGCGCTAGGGCTACGTTGAGGGGGATGGAAGCATGACGACAGGCTTGGGGCGCTCGGCCTACATCGACATCGCGGGCTACATGCAAGCGCCGCATGGGCAAGAGACGGCTTCCCTGCTCGGGCTCAACACCACGACGGGCGGCTCCTCCACCCAGCCAGCGGGTACAACGTCGCTGGTCGTCGTCTCCTCGACGAGCTGGGCGGCGGGTAGCGCGTGGATACTGGATGGACCAGTGAGCGAGATCGTCACCGTCACCGGCAGCGCCGACGCCACCCACCTGACGCTCGCCGCGCCAGGCACGCAGTTCGCTCACGCGGCGGGCGTCTCCGTCTCGCAAGCGGGAACGGCCGGATGCCTCGCCGCCACCATCCTGCGCGCCTGTGGCTCGATTGACAACTACTGCCAGCAGGGCGACTCTGGCGGGGATCGTTCGCTCTACGCCCTTGCGCGCACCGAACGGCATGCCATGCCGACCACGCGCGCCTATCTCGACCGCGACGGGGTTCTCGCCATCATGCCGGGCCACTTCCCCGTCCAGTCGGTCAGCAGTGTCGCCGTCGAGTTCGGGCAGGGCCAGTCCCTCACCCTCGACGCCACAGGGCTAGAGCTGCCCACCTCGGCGCGGGTCGTCGAGTTCCCGTACCTGCTCCAGAACGGCATTAGCATTGGCGCGCAGTTGTTCCTTGACTCACGCGGCCTCTCGCGGTCCCTGCGCCAGTGGGCCACCATCACGTACACGGGCGGCATCACCGTCGGCGTCGTCCCGTATGACATCGAGCAGGCGGCGGTCTGGATCACGAGCGATCTGCTCTCGCAGCGGCAGAATCCGACGGGCGCCGCCGAACAAAGCCTCGGCAAGCGGCGGCTCGTCCAGCGGCAGCGCGGCGACGCGATAGGCGACTCCATCCTGCTCCTGCGCGCACACGACGCCTTGCAGCCGTACGTCGCTGAGACATGGGCCTAGTGGCATAGGAATGTTGGGGGTTGACTGAGATGTTCGATGCGGCATGGCTGGGGTTGGCGGCGATCGTCGGGGCGTGCTCGCTGGCGGTTGGCGCGGTCATCGCGGTCACGGCGGGCGACGATCAGCAGTCAATGAAGCCATCGAAGCTAGCAAAACCTCGGGCCACCTCTCCCGTTCGGAATCCGGCCAATCCGGCCAGCAAGCCAGCGAAGTTACCAGTGAAGACGACCACGAAGCCAAAGCCAAAGCCGAAGGGGAAGAAAGGGAACGGGCGCAATGCTGCTAACAACGGTGCGAATCGAGCGTCCAGAAGGGACCGTCATCGCGCGGGGCGTCGCCGTGCAGATCGAGGAAGCGTCGCCGGAGGAAAAGCTGTCATTCGACGGCGCGCGACCGTATGACCTCATCGCCATCTACACGACGCAGGGCGTGCCGCTCACGCCGATCCGACGCCGCGATGTCCTCTACGACGAAGTGAACACGGACCCTGAGACGGGCGCACTGGCGAAGTATCGGGTCGCGGGCGCAGTCGAGACGTTCGCCAATGACCATCAGGAAATGATCGCCGAGCGCGTTGTCGGCGGGTAGGTTTGGGTCGCGCGCGGAATGAGCGGAATTATTTGCACTTCTTTGCACACTGATCGCTCGTAGGAACGTGGTTGGGGAAGGCTGATCGCATGTCGAAACGTAAGCGACACAACCGCCAGAATCGTAGGCAAGTGGGCGCTCCCGCCTACGCTGCGCCACGTCCACTGATGCCGCTCCCTGCGGGTAGTTTGGGCGCTAACGGTGGGCAAAGTAATCTCAGCGAGGGGTCCATCTTCCCACCAGGCGAGCCGCTGCTGCCCACAGCGGGCTTATCAGGCGCGGACGGTGGCCCTCGGCAGTGGTCGTATCCCGTTGGCTACAACATCACCCGACTCCCACGCGCGAGTGAGCAGACGACGTTTGAGGCGCTACGTAATCTCGCCGCGCTCTACGATGGCATCCAGTTGTGCGAGCGGGTCTACTTCGACCTCCTCGGGCGACTGGAGCTGCGGGTCGTGCCACGCGCTGACCTGCTCGCCGACGGTGAAGATCCACGCGCGCCGAGGTGGCGCAATCCAGCCGCAGCCATCGAGGGCTTTCTGGAATGTCCTGATCGCTCGCAAGACCTGCGCAGTTGGCTTGTCGCGTTCGTGCGTGACTTGCTGGAGATCGACGCCGTGAGCGTCTACCGCAGACGGGACCGCGCGGGTCGGCTCTACGGGCTGGAGCTGGTCGCCGGCGACACCATCAAGCCGCTGATCGAAGCGCATGGCCGCACACCTCTCCCACCCGAGCCCGCCTACCAGCAGTACCTCTACGGCGTGCCCGCTGGCTGGTACACGCTGGATGAGATGGACTACCTGCGCGAGACGGCGCGAACCGAGAGCGCGTACGGCCTGTCGCGCGTCGAACGGATCATCCTGCGGGTCAATCAGGCGCTGCGCAAGCAAGACTTCGACCTCGCCCGCTTCACCGACGGGAGCACGCCGCTTGGCATCATCGCGCCTCCCAGCGATCTCGCGTGGACGCCAGAGCAGTTGCGCACGTTTGAGCAGACGTTCAATGGCCTGATGGCGGGCAACGATCAGATGCGCGTGCGGGCGCGGGCGCTGCCTCCAGGCGCGGTATGGCAGACGCTACAAGGCGATGATCCGCTGGTCGAGTTCGACCGCTTCCTGCTCAACATCACCGTCGCCGCCTTCGGCCTCACGATGGACGAGCTGGGCTTCACCGATACGTCGAATCGCAGCGTCGGTCAGTCACAGGAAGGCGTCGTCTACCGTCGCGCCGTCGCTCCGGTCGTCGGCCTCGTCGCCGGCTACCTCACACGGGTGGTGCGGCGCGAGATCGACCCACGCTTCACCGTCACCTTCGGGGGATTTGAGGAGCCGGAAGACTTCGCCACGCGCGCCGAGGCGTTGTCGAAGCTCATCCCGACGGGCGCCATCTCGCCATCAGAAGCGGCGCGTCTACTCAGGCTGCCCGTCCATCAGGAGATTCCCGCCTACATCCTCGTCGGCCAGAACGTCATGCTCGTCAGCGACCTCATCGCGGGCAAGCTGCCTAGCATGACCGCATCAGCCACGACAGCAGCAGGAGCAGGAGCAGGGGAGTGAGCGCGAACGAGAGTGAGCCCGCGAAGCGGCGTAGCCCCAAACGCGGCAAGCAAACGAGCGTTCCGCAAGCGACCGCAGGTGTTGAGGTTCGCGCGCGGACTGAGCCGACTGAGCCGACTGAGCCGACTGCGCCGACGGCGCTGCGACCGTCGCGTGTGTGGCCGTCCGACAAACGCGAGCAGGTATGGTCGTTGCATCTGCGGGGCGTGCAAAAGACGCAGATCGCCGCGCAGGTGGACCTTAACAGGGATACCGTCGCCAAGCTCATCAACGAGTGCTACCGCGAGTTCGGCAAAGAGCGTCGGGCGCGTCTCCGGCGCAAGCTCGACGCTGCAGTGGCGAAGATGCAGCACATTCAGGAGCAGGCATGGGCCAATCACGATGCCGACGACGAGCGCGAGCGGTATGTGCTGGAGCATGGTGAGGCAGGCGCACGTTACGGGTCGCAACGTAGCCAGTATCTCCGCATCGCGCTTGATGCCGAGAAGGAGATCGCGCGCCTGGAGGGATTGTACGCCGATGACGTCAGTGACCTCACCGCTGTGCTGTTCAGCGTCGAGCGGGTCGTCGCTGGGGTCGCCATCAAGACGGCGCGCACACCACGGATTGTGGAGAGTGTCGAGGAGACGCAGGAGGAGGACGTACGCGATGCCTGATCGCCTGACCGTCCGTCTCGCGCTGCACGAGAAGCAGTACGATTTCGTCTTCACGCCCGAACGGTTCAGCTTCTACGTCGGTGGACGTGGCGCTGGCAAATCGTTCGCTGGCGCGCTGCGGGCCATCCTCGCCACCCAGGCGCAGCCAGGCTCCCTCGGACTGGTCGGCGCGCCCACCCATGCGATGCTCAGGGACGCCGCGCAACGGATGTTCTTCGACCTCTGCCCACCGGCGCTGATCCGGCAGCACAACAAGACCGAGCAGCGCACGCTCATGCGCAACGGCAGCGAGATCCTGTGGCGCTCGATGGATGTCTTCGACCGCACACGCGGCCTCAACCTCGCGTGGTACTGGCTCGATGAAGCGCCGTTCTGCGGCTACGAGGCATGGAAGCTGCTCAAGGCGACGCTTCGACAGCGGGGCTATGACACGAGCGCATGGGCGACGGGCACGCCACACGGCATCGACGGCTACGCCCGCGACTTCGAGCTAGCGCCACGCGACGGGCATGCGCTCTACCGCGCCTCCACCCGTGCCAACGCCGCGCATCTGCCCGAGGGGTTCATTGACGACCTCGGCTATACCGGCGCGTTCGCCGATCAGGAGATCGAGGGCCAGTTCGTCGCGTTCGCTGGACTGGTCTACCGCTTCGATGCGACGGTCGGCGGCAACCTCGCCGATGCGCCTGAAGAACGCTCGTTCAGCAGGGTCATTGGCGGGATTGACTGGGGCTACACCAATCCAGCCGTCGCCCTCGTCGTCGGCCTCGACAGCGACCGCAGAGCATGGCAGGTGGACGAGTTCTACCAGCGGCGCGCGTCGTTGGAGGAGACAATCATCCCTGCGATTGTCGAGCTGACGCGCCAGCATCACGTCGCCGCCTGGTACGCCGACAGCGAAGACCCCGAGGCCATCGATCGCCTCAACGCGGCGCTGGGCAAGGCGGGCTTGCAGACGCGGGCGCGCGGGGTCGTTAAGGGCGCTGGCAGTGTGCGCGCGGGCATCCAGACGGTGACGACGGCGCTCTCCGAACGGGGCGATGGCACACGCGGGCTCTACGTCTCCCCGCGCTGCATCCACACCATCGCGGAGTTCGGCGCCTACGCCTATGCCGCACAACCCGAAGGCTCCGACATCCCCGACAAGCGGGACACATCCGAGGAGCCCATCAAGCTCAACGATCACGCGATGGATGCCCTGCGCTACGCATTACATAGCGAGCTGGCGGGCGTGGCAAAGACGGAAGCCTATCTCGCGTCGCTGGTGGCGCAGGCGAATAGAGCAGGGTGAAGGCAGGGTAGAGGGGGCGGTGACGACATGACGATCACGTATACGATCCCAGGCGCGCGGACGCTCGATCAACTTGACCAGCCGACATTCGACGGACACAGCGACGAGAACGCGAGCGACAACTGCGTGGCGGTCACGGTGGCCGAGGGGCTGAACATGCTGCTAGATGGCGGCGCGTTGAAGTATGTCGGCGACGAGCTGCACGATGCGGTGTATGGGCAGGGCTACATCGGCTTCCAGGCGGCATCCCGCTACGTGGCGTATTGCGCGGAGCAGGGCGTCACGCTGGCGGCGTTCAACGGCTCACAGGCGGCGCTCATCGCCACGATCCACGAGCAGGTTGCGGCGGGTCATCCGGTCGTCGTGACGATGCCGAGCCAATGGAGCGTGGCGCCAAGCGATCCCGTTCATCCCTCGGGCA
>DASQSS010000391.1:0-4501 GCA_035642255.1 Ktedonobacterales bacterium
ACGGCCGGTGGCGTCCCTGACTTCTTGTGGACGGGCCATTATTGGATGCCAGACGGGCTGTTCCCGCCACCTGCGCCCAAGTAGAGATGGGAACTGGCTATCGTGAATGAGAGCGCCGCAAGGCGTGGCCCGAAGGCGAACGTGCCAGGGCAGTTGTCGCTGTTGGGCAACGAGTAGATGGAGGACGAGCGAGATGGAGCAGTGGGAGTACAAGTACGTTCACATAACACGTACTGGAGACGGCAAGGCATGGTGGGATGGACAGGAACGCTCAGACTTAACATCGCTCCTGAATAAGTACGGGCTGGCAGGATGGGAACTCGTCAATGCAAACCAGCCTGTCAGCGAGAGTATGGGTGACAACCTTGTGACGTGCTTCTTCAAGCGCCGCAAGGCGTAGCCGTAGGCCCTACGCTCAATGTCATATGGCATCGCTGTGCCGCAATGGGGTAGAGCGACGCATAGCCCTACCCCTCCGGAATTTGCCTCTATCCACCTTCGCGGTCTACAGGCCATCCAGCACGCTGCGACTGGCCCGACGCGCGTCCTCGGCCTGGAATGCCCGCAGATACCGCTCGGTCGTGTGGACGTTCTCGTGGCCGAGCAGGCGTGAGAGCTTGTAGATGTCCCCAGACCCCTGGCGCATGTAGTGGACGGCGAACGAGTGGCGGAACGTGTGCGCGCTCACCCGCACGCCCTGGAAGCGCCTTGCTCCTGCGGCGTCGCGCAGGCGGTAGAGCATGCGGTCTATTCCGTTGGGCGTCATGGGTTTGGCATCGCGTGTGAGGAAGACCAACGGGCTGTCAGAGTCGGGCCGTCCCCGGCTCAGGTAACGATGCAAGGCGAGTGTCGCCTGCTTCCCTAGCCCCAGCTCGCGCTCTTTGCGGCCCTTGCCCTCGACCCGCACGAAGGTTTCGCCCGGAGTCATCGTCACCGCGTCGCGCCGCAGTGCGCAGAGTTCGTGCGCTCGCATGCCGGTATCGAACAGCAGCGCCAGGATGGCCTTGTCCCGCAGCGGCAGTCCCGGCAGCGCGCAGGCGTCGGTCGCGCTCACCAGCAGGCGGTACTGCTCCTGGCTCAAGACCTGGATGACCTTCTGCGCAGTCTTGGGCATCTCGAAGAAGGCGACGACCCGCTCATCCAGCCAACCCTCCCGGGCGCAGAACCGCAGATACATCCGCACAACGCTCGCCCGTCCGTGCTGGGTCTCACCAGAGAGCTTGCCACCGTAGCGCACGTTGGGGCGTTCACGCAGGTCCGCGAGGTAGCGCCGCACGAGCGGACGGGTCACCTCCTCAATGTGCCTGACGCCCTGAGTATTGGCCCAGGTAATGAACTCGCTCAGCACTTCACGTCGCCGCTGGACCGTCTTGGGGGTGTAGTCCTTGGCCAGCAGCAATTCTGTCAGCGCCATGTCCAGCAACATCTGGGGGGAACATGTCCTAGCCGGGGGTGGAAGTGCCGCTCAATGTCTCTGGTCGTCTGGCTCAGGCCTGAATAGAAGCGGGTTCAGGAGAAGCGAGCGTCGTCTGCGCTGTCCCTGACGTAATTGAAAGGGTGATGTCCTAGGCCGCTAGACGATGGGGGCGCGGGCATATCATCCTGAGCGTGGCCCAGCGGACATGCAGAAGTAGTGTACCCGTCAGGCTTACGCTGTGTCAAGAAATATCCCTTGCCGCAGGACCAATCATGCGGCAAAACCCATGGGGCATCATTACTGGAGCAGCGCCGTCACCAGCTCGATGACCTGTTCGACATCGAAAGGCTTTCGGACGAGCAGACCACCATCCACACCACGCACGCTGAGGTCGAGTGAGGTCGAGGCGGTCAGAAACACGACGTGACAGTTCGCGGTCGTGGGTACGGAGCGCAGGCGGCGGTAGACCTCGGCTCCATCCATGTCGGGAAGCTGTACGTCGAGCAGCACCAGATTTGGCGTATTCGCTTGCGCGCGCGAGAGCGCCGTTCGCCCCTCAGGCTGAATATCGATCGCCCAATTCGAATGCCCCTCAAGTTCGAGCGCGCTACGCAGCAACCCAGACACCTGTGGATCATCCTCGACGATCAACACGCAAGCGGGCGCCGCACTCTCATGTGTCGGCGCATCGCGGCTCGGGTCTTCATCGAGGGCGAGCGCGCCGACGATCTGAGGCAGTTGGTCAGTGAGGGGCGCCGCGCTGACAGGGGATCCCGCCGGAACGAGCCAGACTGAGCCGCGCCGTCGCGTCTGTCGTCCGATACGGTTGGACACGCCGCCCACGCGGTCGTTGGGAGCCTGCGTCTTCTGCATAGGTCTCCTCTCAACCTCATCCACTACACCGCCGGCGTGGTGATCCTCCGCCACGTCACACGTTGAGATATTGCACGGTTTCGTCACATTCAACTCTTCTGCAGCCGAGTATAGCACGCCTGCCTGATGCGACTCAGCAGTACAGTACTAACGGACGAGCGGCGCGGGCGCTGATTATGACGCTGTTAGCATGCGCTGATAGAAGGCTTCATAGGCCGCTATTGTCGCGTCGAGTGAAAAGAGATTTTCGACACGCAGGCGACATGCGCTCCGACTGAAGTGGGCGATATTGGAGAGCGCGTGAGCCGCTTCCGCGATGTCGCCGCGTGGTACGAGCGCGCCAGTCTCGCCCTGCGCGACCACCTCGCGCAGCCCGCCGCTCTCATACCCGACGACGGGCGCGCCAGCGGCTTGCGCTTCGCACGGCGCCAGGCCAAACGGTTCGTCCCAAAGCGAGGGAACTATGACAGCTCTCGCTCCGGACATCAGTCGCCAGACCTCCTCGCGCGGCTGCGGCCCAAGATACGTCAGTTGAGTCGGGTGGAGGCTCAGCAGGGGCGCGATGCGCGTATCGTAGTAGCGCTGGTCATAGATCCCGCCAACAAGAAAGAGTCTCATACGAGCTTTCAGTGCGATGTGGATGGCGTCTTCGACGCCCTTTTCAGGCGTTATCCGTCCAGCGTAGAGCGCGTAGGCCTCGGGCGCTGGTGTTAAGCCGAACGGGATCGTGGCGACATCGAGACCGTTGTAGATGACTGCATCAATGCGGCACGCGTCACGATACGTCGCGGCGGCGGATTGCGAGACGGTGACCAGCCACGGTTGGTCTGCCGTGCGGTCGGCGTTCGCTGGCGCCAGACTGGCGAGCGTCCTGAGAACTGACGGGTCCACCGCTGACATGTGCAATGTGTGCGCTACGGGCATCGGCAGTCGCTGAGCAAGGCGGAAGGCTGGTTCGTCGTAGGCATGGGCGTGCGCCAATTGATGTTGTGGCTTGTGGGCGGCGATGCGTTCGATGGCGCGCTCGAAAGCCTCTTCCACTGCCGGGTCTACTGGAGCGGGCGGCTGATGGGCTTCCAGCGCGGCGAAGTCGGTTGGGCGGACGCGCGACTGGTCCACCACGAGTTCGATGAGTGTCACGCCGGGAAGAATGTCAGGGTCGGAACCCTGGCTGGCGTACAGGGTAACCGCGTGGCCGCGCGCCGCTAGCCCTACGGCGAGATCTCGCAATAGAGCCTGCGCGCCGCCGAGGTACGGCTGGCGAATTGGCGAGACGAGCGGCGCTAGCAGCGCAATGTCGAGCGGCGCCGACGCGGCGATTTGGCTTGACATAGGGTGACTACACCCAGACCGGAGCGCCATAGGCGCCGATGCGTGACTGACGCAAGGACCAGTGGAGCAGTTTCTCGCGCTGCACCGTGAGCGTCAGGACATTGCCACGACGCTCCTCTTCGCCATACATCTCGTCAAAGACGAAATTGCCGAGGCTGTAGACGATTGGCTTGCCGCGATACGACGAGGATGGCTGGATAACGTGCGGATGCGCGCCGACGACAACATCCGCTCCAGCGTCAATCGCCACACGAGCCATCGTTTCCTGGTCGTATGACTCCTGGGGATGGTACTCGATACCCCAATGCGTGAAGACTAGCAGGAAATCGACTTTGGGGCGCAGCGCCCGTATATCGGCGGTCATGAGCGTCGCGTCGAGCCAGGCGTGCCCAGGCGTCGAGGCTGTCGCGGCAAAAGAGGTCGGCTCGATAGCGCAATACGCGAGCAGACCAATGGTTGTCGAGCGCACTGTGCGGATAACGGGCAGGTGCGCTTGCGCCAGATTCTTGCCGCCGCCAAGTGGCGTGACGCCGTGCGCGGGGAGGTGGCCGAGCATGTCCATGAATGCGGCGGGACCATAGTCGCCGCTGTGATTGTTCGCGACCGATACGATGTCGTAGCCCGCTGCGGCGACACGGTCAAATCCAGTCGGCGGGGCCTCAAACGTGTACTGTTTGGGCTGTGGCGCGCCGAGAGTAGAGACGACGCACTCCAGATTGCCGACGGTCAGATCGAAACCCCTGAGCCACTCGGCGGTATCGTTGAAAGGATAGCGGTCGGCTGTGTTCAGGATGCGGGCTCCGACGCTGCGTCCAAGCATGATGTCTCCGGTGATAGCGATGGTGATGGGCCGCGTATCAGGCGTCGTGGTGGGAGCGG
>DASQSS010000392.1:0-4468 GCA_035642255.1 Ktedonobacterales bacterium
ACGCGCAGATGTATACGATGGGCACACTTCTGCGGCACGGGTCCGAAGCGCAGAAGCGCGCCTACCTGCCCGCCATTGCCGCTGGCGACCTGCGACTACAGTCGTTCGGCGTGACTGAGCCTGACGCCGGCGTGGATACCACCAGTATTACGACGATGGCCATCCGCGACGGCGATGTGTACCGCATCTCGGGCCGCAAGATCTATATCTCGCGTGTGCAGCACTCAGACCTGCTGTTGTTGCTGGCGCGTACCACGGCGCGAGAGCAGGTCGCACGCCGCTCTGACGGACTGTCGGTGTTCATCGTGGATCTGCGGCAGGCGATTGGACATGGACTGACCGTGACGCCCATCAACGTCATGCTGAACAACGAAACGAATGAGCTGCTATTTGACCACGTCGAGGTTCCCGTGGACAATCTGATTGGCGTGGAGGGCCAGGGCTTCCGATACATTCTGGATGGGCTGAACGCCGAGCGGATTTTGATAGCCGCGGAGTGTATCGGCGACGGCCGCTGGTTCGTTGAGCAGGCGAGCCGCCGGGCACGGGAGCGAGTCGTATTCGGCCGACCGATTGGCCAGAACCAGGGTGTGCAGTTCCCCATAGCGCTCGCACACGCGCATATTGCCGCAGCTGACCTGATGCGCTTTCGCGCCGCGTCGCTCTTTGACGAGGCGCAGCCGTGCGGCGCCGAGGCCAACATGGCCAAGTTGCTTGCGGCGGATGCCTCGTGGGAGGCGGCGAATGTCGCCATGCAGACGTTTGGCGGTTACGGGCTGACCGTGGACTATGACATCGAGCGCAAGTTCCGGGAGACGCGGCTCTATCAAATCGCGCCGATCTCGACGAACCTGGTGCTCGCCTATCTGGCCGAGCATGAGCTTGGCTTGCCGAGGTCATACTGATGAACGGACCACTCGACGGCATCACGGTGGTGGCGCTCGAACAGGCTGTCGCCGCCCCGTTCGCCTCGCGCCAGCTTGCGGACCTGGGCGCGCGCGTGATCAAGATCGAGCGTCCGCTGGTGGGCGACTTCGCCCGTGGCTACGACGAGACGGTGCGAGGCATGTCGAGCCATTTCGTCTGGCTGAATCGCTCTAAGGAGAGCCTGACGCTCGATGTAAAGCAAGTGGAAGGCGCGGAGATTCTGCGCCGCCTCGTCGCGGATGCTGATGTCTTCATCCACAATCTCGCGCCTGGGGCTGTAGACCGGCTCGGCTTTGGCGCTGCGCGCCTACGCGCGGCGCACCCACGACTGATCGTGTGCGGCATCTCGGGGTATGGGACGTCAGGGCCCTACCGTGACAAGAAAGCCTACGACCTGCTTGCCCAGTGCGAAGCGGGCCTGGTTTCGATCACTGGGTCGCCATCGGAGCCCGCGAAGGTTGGCGTCTCTGTGGCGGACATCGCCGCTGGCGTCTACGCGTACTCCGGTGTGCTCACGGCGCTGTATCAGCGCGAGCGCACGGGCGAAGGTACGTCCTTAGACGTATCGCTCTTCGACGCGTTGGGTGAATGGATGGGCTACCCGGCGTATTTCACGGCGTATGGTGGGACTCCGCCTCCCCGCGCGGGCGCCAGCCACGCCACGATCGCTCCATACGGGCCGTTCACCGCCAGTGATGGGCTCCAAATCAATCTGGGTGTGCAGAACGAGCGCGAGTGGCGGGCATTCTGTGCCGTGGCGTTGGAACAGCCCGCGCTCGCCGACGACCCGCGATTCGCCACGAACTCGCTGCGGGTGGCGAATCGGTCAGCGCTGCATACGCTCATAGACGAGGCGTTCGCGACGATCACCAGCGATGCCCTCGTGGAGCGTCTTGAGCGTGCGCAGATCGCCTATGCGCGCATGAACGACATGATGTCCTTCTGGAATCATCCACAGTTGCGCGAGCGCGCCCGCTGGCGCAGCGTCGGCTCGCCAGTGGGCGACCTCCAGGCGCTCGTGCCGCCGGTGGGCATGGAAGGCATGGAGTCGCGCATGGACCCCATTCCCGACGTCGGGGAGCATACGGACGCCATACTGCGCGCGCTCGGCTATGCTGACGCGCGTATCAAGGCGCTGCGCGCGGCAAGAGTGATCTGACGAGGCGGCGCGCAGGCGCGACAATGACAGAATGACGGACAGAATGACAGACAGCATGACGGGAGGTGTTCCATGCCTGTGAAACCGGGCTGGACCGGACGATATTTCGAGGATTTCGCCGTGGGCGATATCTATGAGCACCAACTTGGGCGCACCGTGACGACGACTGACAACATGTGGTTCACCCTGCTGACACAAAACACAGCGCCGATCCATTTCGACCATCACTACGCCGCGCAAACGGAGTTTGCCAGACCCCTGGTGGACTCTACCTTCACGCTGGCGCTCGTTACGGGTCAGAGTGTCAGTGACGTGTCACAGAATGTCTTTGCCAACCTTGGGTGGGATGAGGTCCGCCTGCCGCACCCTGTCTTCGAGGGCGACACGATCTACTCGCAGTCGGAAGTGCTAGAGGCTCGCGTGTCGCGTTCACGGCCTGAGGTTGGGGTGGTCGCTGTTCGCACGACGGGCTACAACCAGGATGGCGTCATCGTCATCTCCTTCAAGCGCACAATGCTCGTTTACAAGCGCGGACACGCGCCGCGGATTCCGCGACTGCGCCACAACTCTTCCGCGCAGCCGCAGCCCCGGACGCCCGAACCCTAATCGCGGCGCCTCTAGGCGGCGGTTGGGGATGGCTCAACGGTCGAATTGCGTTCTGGCTGCGCCGGAGTCGCCAGCGAGCAGAGCGCGGCCCCGAGCACACCCATGCCGCACAGCGCCACGACGCCGTTCCAGCCGAACTGGGTGAGCGCTAATCCAGGGACAAATGAGCCGAGCCCTCCCCCGATGTAGAACCCCATCGTATAGAGCGCCAGCGCCGTCCCCCGCGCCTGAGCGCCTAGCGGGTTCGCGGTCTGGCTGACGGAGGCGTTGGCGACGACATGCGCCATCAGGCTCCCTGTGCAGACGAGCGCCAGACCGAGGCTCACCACTATCAGTGACGACGTCAGGCTACACGCCAGGCCAGCGGCGCAGATCACAAGCGCAAGCTGAATCATTGGTCGCCGCCCGATGCGGTCCGAGATGGAGCCGGAAATGGGCGCTGCGATGGCGCCCAGCAGGTAGGCCAGGTAGATGAGGCTGGTGAGCGTGGCGCTCAGCTTGAATGGCGGCCCCTCCAGCCGATAGGTGGCGTAGGAGAAGATAGTGAGGAATGGGAAGAAGACCGTTCCGCCAATGAGCGGCGCCCACCACAGCCGGCGCACAATCGCGCCAAATCGCGGCGATGGGCTCGTCGATTCCGCTACGTGTGCGGCTGCTGGCTGTTGCGCGGGCGTCGTGAACAAGAGCAGCGCGAAGCCGCAGCCAACCCATGCCGCGACCAGTCCGAGGCCGCCCCGCCAGCCGATGCTTTCGACGGTAAGCCCGACGCCTAACCGGCTGACCAGGCCCCCGATGGTATTCGCGGCAATGTAGAAACCGCTCACTCGTCCGCGCCATGAGGCGGGCAGCGCATTGTGCAGATAGGCTAGCCCAGCGACGGTGATGCCAGGGATGGCGAGGCCTTGCGCGGCTCGCAGCGCCACCAGCGTGGGGAACGTAGGTGCGATTGCTGCTCCTGCGCTGAGCGCAGTCAAGCTCGCAAGGCAGATGAGCATGACCCGTCGGGCGCCAAAGCGGTCAGTGAGTCGACCCGCAGCGGGCGACGCGATGGCGAGAGCGAAGGTGACGCCTAGCAGTGTCAGCCCGGCCTCCGCTGGAGAGACCCGAAACTCAGCGCCAATCTGCGGTAGCACGGGTTGGGTCGCGTACATCGCGGTAAATGCGACTGAGGCGGCGAGGTTGATGATGATGAGACTGCGTAGGCGAGCGCCCTCCATTGGACTGTCGCCGGCGACGCCATCGTTGTCTGACCTCCGATCTGGCGTCTGGTCTGGGGAGACATTTGCGGGAGTCGGCGTGCTCGTCATGCCGCGCTATATCCTTCCTGGCGTGCCCTTCGCTCGCATGCGCATGCGCTCCGCTTACTCATCAACTGCTCCCGGACCGATGACCTCGTCGTACAGGTCGTGTCCAGCGGTGTCATTGATCACGACGACGGGGAAGCGCTCGAACCAGAGCCGCGTCACCGCCTCAGCGCCCAGGTCGTCCCATGCGACTGGCTCGACACGGCGAATGCGCCGCGCCAGCAGCGCGCCAGCTCCGCCAATAGCGCCAAAGTAGACCGCCTGGCTCCGCTTGATCGCTGCGATGACATCGGACGACCTGCGGCCTTTGCCGATCATGCCGCGCAGACCCAGCGTGAGGAGTTCGGGCGTGAATTCATCCATGCGATAGCTACTTGTTGGCCCAGCGGAGCCAATGATCTCGCCGGGCGCCGCGGGTGATGGGCCAACGTAATAGATCGTTTCCCCTGTGATCGAGAACGGCAGCGGCTTG
>DASQSS010000393.1:0-24211 GCA_035642255.1 Ktedonobacterales bacterium
ATGGGCCAGATGGGTCCAATGGGCCAGATGGGCGGTGGCATGGGCCGTATGGGAGACTCCGATCGATTGCCACCGCTTGGTCCTGCCCGTAATCCCACGGACAATTACGGCATGATGAATCCAGTCAGCGGTCCGATGGACGGCGGACCATTCGGCGGCCGGCGCTCCTTCGGCGGCGATCAGGGTGGGGAAATGAGCTTGCCCATGCCGCCGCTGCCGGAGTTCCCGACGAGTGGCTATGGTCCATCGCGCCCCGAAGCCTCCGCGCCGCCCGCGCGCACTCGCGGTATCCGAGGACCAGTCTCGGGCCCGCATCAGGGCGGCCAGAACGGCAACGGATCGCCGACACGTAATCGTCTGCCTGAGTGGCCCGCAAACCAGGACGCAGAGCCGCCACGCGGACGGAGCCGAGGCGAGTAGCGCAGACGGACAGTTGGCGCTTGATGAGGCGCCCGCGAAGCGTGAGTGGACAGCAGAGGCGATGTCCGCTCACGCTTTGATGTGCGCAGTGGACGGTTGGCAGCCGGCTCGAACCATCTCGAACCATTGACCTCCGCGCCCTTGACGGCTATCCTGAATCGTGGGCCGCTAAGCAGAGAAATGGAGCATATCCCTTGTACGAAGATGCGCTGGCACAGGTGCCACTCTTTCAAGGTCTCACGCGACGCGAACTACAAGTTCTCGCCGCAAACGCACGCGAGCGCGAGTATCCCGCTGGCGCGACACTCTTGCGTCAAGGCGAGACCGGCGTAGGGTTGTTCATCATCACGTCTGGCAAAGTCCATGTGAGTCAGACGACGGCAGACGGCGAAACCCGCGAACTCGGCGACTTTGGCCGTGGCGCCGCGCTCGGCGAGATGTCGCTGCTCGACGACATGCCTCGCACGGCAACGGTAGTGGCGACAGAGGCGTCGAAGGCAGTCGTGATTCCCGTGTGGGACTTCCGCGCGTCACTGCGTGAGGCTCCGGAAATTAGCATTAAACTGCTTACCGTCCTGAGCCAGCGGCTGCGCGCCAGCGAATCCTAATCTCCTCACCGCTGGGCTGGAGACGATACGCGGGCGCGTGCCGCATCGTGGCACATCAACTACGCAAAAGACACCGCAGTCACGTCATCGTCGTGACCGCGGTGTCTTTTGCGTGTCCTCGTCACTGGGCCGAACCCCTCCGGCGGGCGTCAGTCTCCCGGTTTGCTCGCTGAGGGCGCGTCCGGTGAGGTGGCCTCGCGTCTACGGCGGAGCCATGCGGCGATCGAGGCCTCCGCTCCTTGCTCGCCAGGTTGATAATACGCGCGGCGAGCGAGAGGCTCAGGCAGGTAGTCCTGCAGACGCTGCGGCGGTGGGCGCGAAGGATCCTCCGGATCAGGCGCCCCACTGTAGCGGTCGTGCGCGTAGATGTAGCCCTTGCCGTAGTCTTGCTCACTCATCAGCCGGGTTGGAGCGTTACGCAGGTGCAGTGGCACGGGATCATTGCGCGTCGCTCGCACGTCCTCGCTGGCGGCCCCGTACGCGCGGTAGACGGCGTTGCTCTTCGGCGCAGTCGCCAGATAGATTGCCGCTTCCGCCAGCGCCAGCGCGCCTTCTGGAACCCCGATGAAGTGTACAGCCTGTTGCGCCGCCATGCAGAGCGCCAACGCATGCGGGTCAGCCAACCCTACATCCTCCGTGGCGAACCGCACCAGCCGCCGCGCTACATAAAGCGGATCCTCGCCCGCCTCCAGCATGCGCGCCAGCCAGTAGACTGCCGCATCTGGGTCCGAGCCGCGCAGCGACTTGTGCAGCGCGGAGATCAGATTGTAATGCTCCTCGCCGCCTTTGTCGTAGAGCAGCGCCCGATGTTGCGCGGCGTCCTCGACCATCGGCAAATCGAGCAGCCGCGCGCCGTCAGGCTGAGATTGGCTGACGCTCGCCCCTAGCTCCAGCAGATTGAGCGCGGATCGAGCATCGCCGTTGGCCATGTTAGCGATGTAGGTGAGCGCATCGTCCGTCACATTCAAGCGCTCGTCCCCTAGCCCTTGTCGCTCGTCGCTCAACGCCCGCCGCAGCAGTCCCAGGATGTCCTGGTCGCTGAGCGCATGCAGGGTGTAGACGCGCGAGCGCGAGAGCAGCGCGGCGTTGACCTCGAACGAGGGATTCTCCGTCGTCGCGCCAATCAATGTGACCGTGCCGCGCTCCACATGAGGCAGAATCGCATCCTGCTGCGACTTCGAGAAGCGGTGAATCTCATCGATGAAGAGGATGGTGCGGCGTCCGGTGGCGCGCAGCAGCTTGGCGGCGTCATCCACCACGCGGCGCAGGTCCGCGACACCTGCCGTCACCGCGCTCAATGGGACAAAGCGCGCCTGGGTCGTCTGGGCGATGACACTGGCGATGGTCGTCTTGCCGCTGCCCGGTGGCCCCCAGAGAATCATCGATGGCGTATGATCGCTCTCGATGCTGCGACGCAGCGCGCGTCCCGGCGCGAGCAAATGTTGCTGGCCTACTACCTCGTCAAGCGTTCGGGGGCGCATGCGCTGCGCAAGTGGCTGCGCGTGGGCGGGCGTGTCATCATGTTCGGGCAGGCTGCCCCCTGACTGCGAGCGCCCAAGGCTCTGGCCGCCCCGGCTGCTCCGTCGCGCCTCCGTCGCTGAGCCTGGCGCCGCATCATCACCGAAGAGCGACGCTTGAACCTGATCGTCACTCATCCGGTTCGTTCCTCCCTCTCGCCACAGTCATTCGTGCGCTGTTCTGCCAGTATAACATGCGGCGAATGGCGCGCCGCTGTGGCGATCGTTGAACGGCCAGGATATCTCGTCATGCGAGCGTTCGGTAGGTTAGCGCCTTGCTGACGGCCGCAGCCACCGCGAAAATGACCGCGAGCGTGGTCTGACCCGCCAAACCGAGCGCCAGAGCTGCGGCTCCGAACAGAATGACAAAGAGGATCAGGTGAAGCGCGGCGGGGAGCCTCACCACCGCGCGAGGGGCCATGAATATCCCCCAGATGACGGCGACGGCCAGCGGGACACCAACGCAGAGCGCCACCCGCGCGGCGAGGCTCCCACCCGTGTGAAAGCCCCAGTAGGCGTATGCGGCTAGCATGCAAAGCTCCAGGAGAAACAGCAGCGCAAGGGCGCTCTGTCTGAGGACAACGGGCATGCCAGTCAGCCTCCACTCGTTAGTCGTCAACCTGGTCTGCATCGGATGGATGCGGCGCATGGTGGATTCCACTGGCGCCCCCGACGGATTCGGGAATTACACCCGTGCTGAAACGTGTCTGCGCAGTGGCGCTGAATGCGACCTCAGCTCCGTCCACGACCGTCGCTCTCGCGCCGCGCCGCGTAACCTTCTCACGCCGCCACAGCCATGTGGCGAGGCCCGCTGCCAGCACGCAGGGCAGCCCGGTGAAGGCAAAACTGAGCGGCACACCCCATGCCGCCGCGATGCTGCTCGTCGCAAGATTCCCAATCGGCGTGCTGCCAATGAAGATGGTCGTATAGACACTCATGACGCGGCCTCGCATCTCGGGCGGCGATGACAACTGCACCGTCGTGTTGGCGGAGGCCGAGAATGTGCTCATCATAACGCCGGTCAGCGCGATGAACACCAGCGTCACGATCAGCGACGTGGACTGTCCCGCAAGCGCCTCCATCAGCCCAAAGAGTCCAGCCGTTCCCGCCAGAATCAGGTGGGTCGGCCTGCCGCCACGTCGCGCCAGCAGCAGCGCGCCGGTCAGCGCGCCCACCCCCAGCGCGGAGGTCAACAGACCAAACTCTTGAGGCCCAGCATGCAATGTGTCTTTGGCCAACAGGGGGAGGAGCACGTTGAAGTTAAAGCCCAGGGTGCCGACGATAGCGATCAGCAGGAAGGTAACGCGCACATCGTAATTCGCCCAGATGAAGCGCACGCCCTCACTCATGGCGCGCAGCCCATGTGTCGCATCGGCGCGACGTGGCGTCAGGTAGAGCTCGCTCGCCCGCATCATCCTGAGACCGATCAGCACGGCGATAAAGCTGATTGCGTTCAACAGGAACATCGTGGGAATGCCTAGCAGTGCGATCAGGCCGCCAGCAATGGCCGGCCCAACAATTCGCGCGACGTTGAACTGCACAGAGTTGAGCGAGATGGCATTGAGCAGGTGGGATGTGGGGACCATCTCGCTCACAAACGCTTGCCGGGTTGGATTATCAATGGCTGTGAAGAGTCCGAGCAGCAGCGCCAAAAAGTAGACGTGCCAGATCTGCACGAGGCCTGAGAGCGTGAGCAGCCACAGCACGGCGGCGAGAATGCTCTGCGCGATCTGCGTAACATAGAGGATGTTGCGCCGCGGGTAGCGATCGATGATTCCGCCGGCAAAGGGGCCAAGCAGCAAGGAGGGACCGAACTGTAGCGCGCCCGTGACGCCCAGAGCCAGCGGGTTGCGCGGAGCGAGCGTCAGAACGAGCCATTGCTGCGCGGTACTCTGCATGAAAGTGCCAGTGACGGAGATGACCTGCCCCCACCAGAACAGCTTGAAGTTGCGGAAACGCAGCGCGGCAAAGGTGCCGCGTCGCTGCGCTGGGACGCCCGCTCGTGAGTTGGATGGCTCCTGCCCTGACGAATGAAGCGCTCGCGAAACGTCAGACATGCCGAACCCCTACCTCAATGAAATTCGCCATTCAAGCAATAGCGCAGACGATATCCATAGACGGTATCCGTAGACGTCAAAGTTAGAGAGCCATTACCACATGTATGATGCCCATCTGCTCCCAAACTTGACAGAAAAGCCTCCGCAGGAAGCTCTGCGGAGGCTTTCTGGTCAAAGGTCTGGCGCCGCCGCGTCATACCGTGGCTGGCTCACCTGCCCTTAGGAAGCGGCGAAGTGGTTCTTGTGGAAGTACACCATTCCCTGGCCAACGACCTTCACCGGCATCAACTCCTTGAGCATGATGCGCTCACCGCACTGCTCGCAGATGCGATCTGTGATGAAGTTCGTATCGTCGCGCTGCGCCAGTGAGGCGCGCGCGGTCTTAGACAGCTCACCCTTTTTTGCCATGTAAGTCTCGTCCCCTGTCTCTTGCTATCTCGTTCCGCGTTGCTCAATTGCTCAATAGTATTCATGTTCTCACGCAGGAAGACTGCGTCAGGTCATGCGTCATGAGCAGACGGGAGCCGTCGCGGTGTGCAATCCATTATACCATAACACGCCAGTCGCCTGGCGTATGCATAGGCGACCTCCCAACGGCCTCAGAGCCTTCAGGAGGTCGCCTATGCGCCACTACTTGCCGGTTGGCTCGTCGTCTTCGTCGCCTTCGACCAACAACGTCATTGGCAGGGCATCATCATCATCGTCGCCAAAGATGGTCGCCGCGGCAACCACTCGATCACCGTGATCCAGCTTCATCAGCCGCACACCCTGCGTTGGGCGCGATGTCTGCGCAACGGTCCGCCAGTCTGTGCGAATGACCGTTCCCTCAGCGGAGATGATCATCAGGTCGAGATCTTCTTCCGTCAGGATGCGTGCCACGGCCAGCGACCCTGTTTTGTCGGTCAGCCGTGCGGTAATGACACCACCACCGCCACGCCCATGTACGGGATACTCGTTCAGAGGCGTGCGCTTGCCGTAGCCGTTGAAGGTGACGACCAGCAATTCGGGATTGGCGTTCTCAGGCACAGAGCAGAGCGCCACGACCTGATCATGGTTCTCCACCCGAATACCGCGCACACCACCACTCGTGCGGGAAGCCGCCCGCAGCTCCTGCACCTCGAATCGAATGGCCTGACCGCGCTCGGTTACCAGCAACACTGTGTCGTTGGCGCTGCACAGCCGCGCGCCGATAAGCTCGTCGCCCGGCTCCAGATCCATAGCGATCAGCCCCAGGCTGCGCACAACGGCGAACTCATCCAGGCTGGTCTTCTTCACCTCACCGCGTTTCGTCGCCATCACCATGAAATCGCGCGCGATGAACTTCGGCACGCCAACCACAGCGGTCACCGATTCATTCTGATCGATGCCGATCAGATTGCGAATGTGGTCACCCTTGGCTGCGCGCCCCACATCAGGCAGAGCCCATGTTTTCAACTGAAAGACACGTCCCCGGTTGGTGAAGAATAGCAGCGAGTCGTGGTTGTGCACGCACAGCAACTGACGAACGGTATCGTCCTCGCGCGTCGCCATGCCACGCGAGCCTCGTCCGCCACGGCGCTGCGCCCGATACTCCTTCGTCGCGATGCGCTTGATGTAGCCGTTCTGTGTCAACGTCACTACCACCTCATCGTTCGGGATGAGGTCTTCCTCGGTGAAGTCCGCCGCCTCGGTCTCAGCGATCTCTGTGCGGCGCGGATCGCCATATTTCTCGCGCAGTTCGATCAGATCCTGCTTGATCAGCGCCCGGACCTCAGCGATGCTGTCCAGCACGCGCTGCAGGTTAGAGATCGTTCGCTTGATCTCGACCATCTCGTCCTGGACCTTCTTGCGTTCGAGCGCAGCCAGACGGCCAAGCTGCATATCCAGAATGGCTTTGGTCTGCTCCTCGCTGAGCTTGAAGCGCGTGCGCAGGTTGTTCGATGCGGTCTCGCGGTTCTGCGACCGGCGAATCGTCTCGATCACCGCGTCAAGGTTCTCCAGCGCGGTCGTCAAGCCTTGGAGGATGTGCTGACGCGCCTCCGCCTTGGCCAGATCGAAGCGCGTGCGCCGCAGGATGACCTGTTCACGATAGGCGATGTAGTGCTGCAGGATCGCCTTGAGCGTCAGCGTGCGCGGCTGATTATTGACCAGCGCCAGCACATTCGCGCCAAAGGTCGTCTGCATCGACGTGTACTTGAAGAGCTGGTTGAGCACGCTCAACTGTCGCGCGTCGCGTCGCAGGTCGATCACAACGCGGATGCCCTGCCGATCAGACTCATCGCGGACATCGGTAATGCCGTCGATCTTCTTGTCGCGCGCCAGCTCACTGATCTTCTTGACCAGATCGGCCTTGTTGACCTGATATGGCAGCTCGGTGACGATGATGCTCACCTTGCCCCGATCGGTCTCCTCGGTGTGCGCCTTGGCACGCACGATGATGCGCCCACGCCCCGTCGTGTATGCCTGACGGATGCCCTCGCGGCCCTGAATGATGCCGCCGGTGGGGAAGTCAGGCCCGCGAATGATGTGGGTCAGATCCTCGGTCGTCGCCTCGGGATTGTCGATCAGGTAGCTGATGCCGTCGCACAGCTCGCGCAGGTTGTGCGGGGGGATGTTGGTCGCCATGCCGACGGCGATACCTGCCGCGCCATTCAGCAGCAGGTTAGGCAGGCGAGCCGGAAGCACGACCGGCTCCTGGCTATGGCCGTCGTAGTTGGGGACGAAATCGACGGTATCTTTGTCGATGTCCGCCAGCAACTCCGCCGCGATAGCCGACATCTTCGCCTCGGTATAGCGCATGGCCGCCGCGGGATCATCATCAACGCTGCCGAAGTTGCCCTGGCCAATCGCCAATGGATAGCGCATGTTCCACGGCTGTGTCAGGCGCACCAGCGTGTCGTACACCGCTGAGTCACCGTGGGGGTGATACTCTTTGAGCACCTCACCGACGATACCAGCGCACTTACGCGGCGAGCGGTTCGACTGCAACCCCATCTGCTCCATCGCGTAGAGCACCCGGCGATGCACGGGCTTCAGGCCATCGCGCACATCGGGCAGCGCCCGGCTCACGATGACACTCATCGAATAGTCCAGATAGGCGCCCGTCATTTGTTCGACGATGCCTACTGGCTTGATAATACCCAGCTCCATGCGGGTAAGTTCCTCCTCTGGCGAGAGCGTCGCCCAGGTCCGGCGCGCAACATGCTATTGAAGTGGAGCGAGACGACGTAAACGACGCGCCCCGCCTGCTCTCAACAGGGCCTTCGGGCGCCGATGGGTGTGTTCCTGGATTCGCTCATATGCGCCGTGTCACTATCCTAATAAGTATACCACAGAATGAGGCTGAATCCGCATACCATCTGGGACGAACGCCCTATCGGCGCCTGCTGTCCGACCCACTTGACTGTTCCAGATGAAGCCATGGAAAGCGGCGATCGCGCGTCCAGGGCGCCGTCCCACATCTAGCGTGCGCCCTGGTCAGCGAATGCCGCGCACACGGCTTGCGTGAGCGCGTGTGCTTGCGCAGGATATCGAAGAGGAGTCGTTCATGACCGCGCGTACAAGAGCGCCGATAGACGGGCCGGCGCGGCAGCCAGACAAGCCATTGGCCACACCAACAGCCAGCCCATCCGCCAGCCCGAAACGTCCCAGGCGACCGCACAGCGACTCTGACGGCAGTTGGTCGCGCCGCCGCGATATGGCTGTGGCGATTGTTGGGTGGTCAGTTATCATCGCGGGGATTGTCTGGCTCGCCTCGCACATCGTCCACACGCTGCTGCTGCTCGCGCTCGCGGCGTTCTTCGCGTATGCGCTCGCGCCCGCCGTCGGGATTCTGCATCGCAAGCTCCCGAAATGGCTCTCCGTCGTCATCGTATATCTGGTCGTGCTTGCCATCGTCGCGGCTATCTTCTCGATACTGATCTCCGCTGTCGTGACAGAAGTGACCGCGCTAGCGAAACAGCTAACCGCGCTCCTCTCACCTGGCTCGGAGTCCAGCAATACGCCGCTCTACCGCACGCTCAGGAACTTTGGCGTCACCGGCAGCCAGATTGCGGCCGCTCGCGACTGGGCCACGCGCCAGCTTGGAGGTGTGGCAGGCGCGGCGGCGCCCTTCGTCACAGGCCTCTTCAGCGGCCTGCTGGATGTCGTACTCGTGACAGTCATGAGCATTTATCTGCTGGTGGATGGGCCTCGCGTGGCCGCGTGGCTGCGCCATGACATGCCCGTCAGTCAGCGCATGCGCAGTGAGTTCATGGTCGACACGCTCGAGCGCGTTGCGGGTGGCTACATCCGTGGCGAACTGATCCTGTGCACACTGGTCGGCGTGTTGGTCGGCGTCGGGATGCAGTTAATCGGCCTACCGTTCGCCACATTGCTTGGCGTGCTGGCATTCTTCTTCGAGTTCATTCCGTTTCTTGGGCCAATCTTCTCGGCTGCAGCCTGTCTGCTTGTCGGCGCCTCGATGGGCTGGGTGACGCTGGCCCTGGTGCTTGGCTACTTCATTCTGGTCCACATCATCGAGGGCTATGTCGTCGGGCCCCGTGTGCTCGGTCGCTCACTTGGTCTGCATCCAGCGATCTCCATCGTAGCGCTGCTGATCGGGGGCGAGGTCTTCGGACTGTGGGGAGCGCTCTTCGCCGCGCCTATCGCGGGCGTGGTGCAGGTGGTGCTCTCGGCGTTGTGGAGCGAGTGGCGCGAGAGTCACCCCACACAGTTCCCCGATGAAGAGGATATGACCGATGACGACGCGCAAGAACCGGCGCTGAACATCTTCAGTCCAGCGCCGGTGAGTGTCGAGTCGGCCCCCGCCAGCGAGGGAGCGCGCGGCGCAGAGAGCCCGCAGACAGGCGCGTCGCGTCGCGTTGGTCAGGCTGAGGCAGGCGCGGATGCGGCGTCGTCAGCGCCAAAGCGGGCGCAAGAATAGGCGCAAGAATAGGCAACCGCGCGAAGGAACGGCGAAAACAGCGGCCCAACTGCGAAGCATGGCACGTCGTTTGCTCAAAGGCGACCAGGCGCGTGTAACGAGGCAAGGAGCGACACGCGCTTCAGAAGGAGCGTGAGCGATGACTCTGACACAGAACCAGTGCTTCCTGGCGGTGCTGCTGATCGCGGCCGCTCGTGGATATGCGCGCGGGTGGCACCGCGAGATCATTACCTGCGCGATCATCCTGGGGAGCGTGCTGTTTCTCACGATCGGCGGCGGCGATGCGTTGGCGCAACTCCTATCAACGCTCCCCAACATGTTCCGAGGCGTCAGCCCTGGCCTCAACTTCGCGACGATTACCCCGAATCCGACGTTCGACTTCCTCCTACTAGTCGGGTTCACTGTGCTAGCAGACTTCGCGGGCGGCCACTATGGTACGGCGCCAAAGGTGACGCAGCATCGGCTCTCGGGCATGCTGGCTGGCTCTGTGTCAGGTCTGGCGCTGGTGTACTACATTACCCGTCAACTCTTGCCCTCGACCACGATCAACCTGACCAGCCCCTCCACAACGCTGGCTACCACATGGATCATTGGGATATTCGGTGTGGGGATGATGGTGCTGCTCTTGCTGGCGCTCGTGCGCAAGTAGCGCTGCCGACGCGAATACGCGGCGGTGGAGGGATGATCGCTCATGCCCCCAGATCAGACGCTGATAGAGGCGCAAGCCGAGACGCAAACGCTGCCTATCTCGATACAGCTCGACCTCAAGTCCGACGAGGAGGTCATCTTCGCCCTGCGGCAAAGTCCACTGACGCCGCTGGCGATGCTCTGGCCTGCCGCGTTGGGTCTGCTCGGGTGGGCAACGCTCAACTTCATGTCGGTCTCGGTGGATGGCCAGCCCGCGCCGATCATCGTTCAATTCGGCATTCTCGGGCTGACGACACTGTTGGGCTTCCGCTGGCTCGTGCGCGACGGACTGGGCTGGTTTTTCTGCTGGTACGTGCTGACGAACCAGCGACTCGTCGTCTCACGCGGCGTGTTGCGTCGCAACCGTCAGGAAGCCGCGACGGCGCGCATCCAGACAATTCATGTGGAGCGTACGAATCCCGTCGCTAATGCGCTGGCGATCGGCGATGTGCAGGTGCTCACCGCAAGCTCCACCGGAGCCATCTGGCTACGCGGCGTTCACCATCCGGAAGACGTCGCCTACACCGTTGATCTTGTGCGTCAGGGGAAGCTCGGCGCGCCCGAAGAGGCGGAATCCCCAGGCGCCCACTCCGCTCTGGAGGCTCCACCGGTACGCGCCGCGCTGGACCTGATGCTGCTAGAGGAAGGCTCGACAGACGACGATGATCTGGGCGAGGATGATGTCGACCAGGCGCACCTGCTCGCGGGCGGCATATTGCGCCACGCGATCGACATCGCGCTGCTGCCAGGCGAGCGCGTGCTCGATAGGCTCTATCGCCATTGGTTCACGCTGCTGACGCGTCTGCTGCCTCCCTTCGGCATTGGAGTCGGTGTCATTCTGCTGCTCGCTGTGCTGCGCGGATTCATTCCTCCCGCTGCGAGTCTCTCCTGGGGCCTGACCGTCGTCGCTGGCCTGGTCACCCTTGTCTGGAACCTGCTCATCATCGCGAACTATGTTGACGATGTGTTCATACTGACCAATCAGCGCATCATTGACATTGACCGCACGTACTTCATCTTCGCTGAGTCGCGACGCGAGACCCTTTACCGCAGCGTGCAGGATGTCTCCATCAATTTGCCGCTCATCGGCCGCTTTTTCAGCTATGGGCATATCAATGTCGAAACCGCTGGTCGAGCGCCAAACATCGAGATGCGTAATATGTCTCACCCGCGCAGAACCCAGGAGCGGATATTCGCGCTGATCAACGCTGACAGAGAGCGGCGCGCCGAGGCCGATCGCAAGAGCCAGCACAAAGAGCTACACTCCTCTGTCAGCGCCGTCCTGACACGACTGATGCTGGCGACGCCAGACGTGCGATCCTTGCCCGTGACAGCCGCCGTAACGCGCCTGCGCGCCGCTGGCCTGACCGTCGTGATCGCGGGAGAGCGACCTGATAGCCAGACGCGGCCCGGCTCTGTGCTGACTCAGACGCCAAGCCCCGGCGCAACGATCCTGCGCGGAAGTGAAGTCGCGCTGACGCTCAGTCGCCGTCCTACCCGCGCGCATGCCTGACAGTCTCGTGTCTCCGGTCGTTCGTCGCGCATCACACGACGAAATGCGATAGTAACATCCTAGCCACCTTGTCGCGGCGCCCTCTCTGGCGATACCATAGAAGGCGTTACCCAGACGCGCAGGTAGCGCATGTGGATCACTGGCCGAGGGCGCGTTGACAGGAGGCGTTGCGTGCGAGTTGTCTCGTTGGGCAGCGGCAGCAGCGGCAACGCGCTCGTCGCGCAGGCTGGTTCCACGACAGTGTTGCTTGACGCGGGATTCCCCGTCCGCACACTCGTCAACCGGCTGCGTCAGGCGCACCTCGCGCCTGAGCAGATCAGCGCCATCCTGCTGACACACGAGCACCACGATCACGCATGCGGCGCAGCGGCTTTCGCCCGCCGCTACGGCGTTCCGATCATCTCCGACCCGCGCACCATCGCCGCCACGCTGGCGCAGCCGCATCGTGGGAACTCAGAGCCAATGGAGCCAGGCGCCGTCGAACGGATGGAGCTACATGTCGGGCGCTCGGTAGCGGTGGGCGGGCTACGTGTGCGCAGCTTCTCCGTCTCGCACGACGCCGTCGCGCCCTGCGGCTACGTCGTGTCTTCGGGCGCATGGCGACTCTGCTTCATCACTGACACGGGCACGATCACCGAGCCGATCATCGAGGCGATGACCGAAGCTAGCCTCCTGGTCATCGAGTCGAATCATGACCGCGACCGCCTGCTCAATGGCCCATACCCCTGGCATTTGAAGCAGCGCATCCTCAGCCCGACCGGGCACCTCTCCAACCAGCAGACCAGTGACGCGCTGCTGCGCGTGCTCGATGACGCGCCGCGCTGGGTCTGGCTCGGTCACCTCAGTCGCACGAATAACACCCCCGATATCGCGCGGGCGCATCTTCGTGAGCGTCTCCGTCAGGTCGGACTGCGCCATATCGACCCACAGGTCGCGCCTCCTGGTGTGGGATGCGAGTGGGACAGCGCTACCCTCTGGGGACCAGTCGCCCCCTCCACGAGCGCGCCCGACAGCCGCGAGCGCCCGCCGACCGCGGACGTCGCCCCCCTCTCGCCGGCGAAGATCATGCGCGCCTGAGAAGCAGATCAAGCGAGTCACGCGTATCCATCTTGGCTCTCCATGCCCGTCTACCGAACCACGTCGGCCTGGGCGCGCATACGACAAGACGGTGAGGCAGGCATCCTGCGCTCACCGTCTTGCCTTCGGCGCCTGAAGCGCGCATCGAGCGCGCTCCGCGATCTCAGAGCCTAGTTGGTGTGGTCGTAGATGAACTCGACCGCCTGACCGACCGTCTTGATCTGCTCAGCGTCCTCGTCGCTAATCTGAACGTGAAACTTCTCTTCCAGCGACATGATCATCTCGACCAGATCAAGCGAGTCAGCGTTCAGATCATCAGTGAAGGAGGCATCCTCCTTCACTTCGCTCTCTTCAACGCCCAGCTGTTCAGCGATGATTGGGCGAAGCTGTGTCAGGATTTCCTCTTTCGAGACGGACGACATTACGGAACCTCCCCTTCGGCCGGTGTTTCAGGCACGGTAGGCGTCTGTGTGGATTGCTGATAAATGGCGCCAAGAACGCCGTTCACAAAACGGCTTGAGGCGTCGCTGCCGAAGGTTTTGGCAAGCTCCACAGCCTCGTTGATGGCGGCCTTCGCTGGGACTGAATTATTGTACAGAATCTCGTAGATTGCAAGCCTCAAGATGCTCTTGTCTATCCGCGCCATCTGCGAGAGCGGCCAATCGGATGCGGCAGAGGCGATCTGCGTGTCAATCACATCGAGGCGCGCGAGCGTTCCGCGCACCAACTCTTCAGCAAAGACCAGGGATTCCGCGCTGAGGTGTTGGCCGGTCGCGTTGCGCTGGAGCGTCTCCTCAGGGTCATGGCCCGTGGAGTCCACCTCGTACAGCGTCTGCATCGCCACCGTCCGCGCCTGCCTCCGCTCGCCGTGCGCTCTCACTCTGGTCATACGACATCCTGAACAAAAACGTTGATCTCACTGACACGCAAGCCCAACAGGTTCTCGACCGCGGATGCGACCGCCTCCTGGGCTCGCGCGCCGACGAGCGCTAGATTCGCGCCACGATCCGCCAGCACATAGAGGTCGATAGCCACCTGCTCGTCCCGCGCCGCCAGGCCAATGCCCTGCCAGGGAATCGGCTTTCCCAGCGCAAACGTGCGCTGCGTGCGCGCAATCGCCGCCACACCAGGGGTACTCAGCGCGGCCTGCTCGATCATCGTCCGCAGCGCGCGATGCGCGATGCGGACAGTTCCCAGGTAGAATCCCTCGGCGTCCGGCTCGCCGTAGAAGCGACCAGTGTGCGACGTGTTCATGAGTGGCCTTTCTCGCCCGAGCGACCTCTACCCTTGTGACTCGCCCGACGCCAAGAGCTCACCTAGCTGAGGCGCGACCCGCGCCACGTCGTCGGCAGTGGCCACCGAAAGCGTTGTGGCGCCCTTTGCGATGCGCTTGATAAGCCCCGAGAGTACCTGACCCGAGCCTATCTCGACAAAGGTGGTGACGCCCTGCTCCGCCAGCCACGCGATGGAGCGAGTCCACTGCACAGGTGAGACGATCTGGCGCGACAACTCATCGCGCAGATCAGCGGCGGCGCTGATCGCTGTGGCCGTGATGTTCGAAACGATCGGAATCGTCGCATCGCGCAGCGGAGCCGCGTCGACTGCCCGCGCCAGGCCGTCCGCCGCAGGAGCCATCACAGGCGAGTGAAACGCGCCACTGACCGCCAGCGGCACGACCCGCTTTGCGCCACGCGCCTTGGCCATCTCCATCGCCGTCTCGAGCGCACGCCGCGAGCCAGAAATAACGATCTGCCCAGGCGCATTATCATTCGCCACGACCACATGCCCGGCGCCTGGATGCTCCGTCTCCGTATGCGCGGAGGCGATCTCCAGGCGTGTCTGGCGCGTGGCCTCAGCGCAGACCTCGTGCAGCGCCTGCGCGTCCATGCCCAGCACAGCCGCCATCCCACTGGGGATGGTCACGCCTTGCTCGTGCATCAACCGCCCGCGTTCACGCGCCAGCGTTACCGTCGCGGCGATGTCCAACGCGCCCGCGGCCGCGAGCGCGGCATACTCGCCAATGCTATGGCCCGCCACAAAGGCGGGCGCGAGCGGCTCACGCAGCGCTGGCTCGTCAGAATCAGCGGATGGCGAGCCAGCCGCCTCTTGCAGAGCGGCAAGCAACGCCAGGCTGGTTGTGACGAGCGCTGGCTGGGTATTGACCGTCTCACGTAGCGCGTCTTCCGGCCCCTCGAAACAGATGCGCGAGAGGTCGAAGCCGAGCGCGCCGTCAGCAATGTCGTAAACAGCGCGAGCGGCCGGCGATGCGCGATATACATCCGCGCCCATGCCGACCGCCTGGCTGCCCTGACCGGGAAATACGAACGCGACTGACTGCGTCACACATCCCTCCCTGGCGTCTCATGGCCAGATGGGGGCGGCGCGACATGCGTTCCAGGTATCAATCTCATCTGATCGCGCCTGTGCGCCCCCTGAGCCTCCAACCGCGCTACTCGGCGGCGGCGCCCTTCGCCTTGAGCACCTGACGTCCGCGATAGGTGCCACAGTTCGGGCAGGCATGATGCGTCTGTCGGGGCTGGCGGCACTGCGGGCAGATGGTCAGCTGAGGCAGCTTGACCTTGTGATGCGCGCGGCGATTGCCCTGACGCGCGTTCGAGTGACGTTTCTTCGGTAACGCGCCCACGATTGACTCCTCGAATATAGTTAAGCGAGCGACCAGCGCACACTGGACGCCGATGGACTGCGCGGGCGCCTCCATGTCGCTGGCGGATCCAGAGAGCCGCGCCAGAGAACAGGAGGCCCGTGGGCGCGCATCATCCCGCGCAGCGCCCACGCCCGCCTATTGTATCACAGCTTGCGCATTCCGCACAGCCCCACGCCAGGAAATTCGCGGGTTGCGAATTGAGCGGCGTCGGCAGGCGGTTTTAACTGCCACCTCTATTGCGGGACCATGCTTCAGCGCCAGTTCGCTAGAGCCGTTGCTGCCGACGCACCATCGCGACTCGTTCTGAACCGAGCGCGCGCCCGCAGGCCCGACAGACATAGAACCCCTCGGCCTCGCGATAGATCAGTTCGCCGACGGGGAAATGGAAGTAGCAGATGCCGCAGCGCGCGACCGCGCCCTGGCTGGCGACACTGCGGTCGTGTGTGAAGAGAACATGCAGCTCGTCAATCAGCCCGCCAACTGAGCCGCGCACATCCTCACGCGGCCCGCTTGACGCTGCGGCGTCATCGTCGTCGTCGTCCGGCGTCTGTGGCTCGTAGGACGCGGCCGAGTCGCGGAGCGGTCGACGGGCCGGGCCAACGACTGCGGGGACGGTGTGGCCGTTCTGCTCGACCCGTGGACCCTGACCTGGCGCATAGAAGCGCTCGAATCGTCCACGCGGCGCGCGGCGCTCTGGCTCACCGCTTGGCGGCTCACCCGCAGGCTCGGCGCCCAGGCTATTCCGCTCCTGAGCAAGGTCCGCGCCCTCAGGATTCGGCGTCGCGTCACTCATTGGAGGGGCGACATTCGCTGGTGGCGCAGGTAATTCTGGCGCGGCTGCGACCTCGATTCCAGGCTCGAGATCCGCGCCAGGAGGCCCTCCACGCAGCTCACCCGCTTCGCGCTCGAACCTCTCCTCAGCGATCTCCGCCACTTCCGCCACCACCGCCTGCCGCACCGTCTCCGCTGGAGATTCGCTCGTCGTGTCGTCGGTCACTCCAGCGGGTTCAGCCAGCTCCACGTCCACAGGCGACTCGTCAGACGACTCGTCACCGTCCGTCAGAGAAGCTGGCGTATTGGGCATCACATGGGTAGCGCCGTGGCGTTCACCGCCCGCTCCCCCGCGATGTGGGCCACGACGCGTGCGTGAGCCTCCGCGTCGATTGCGATTCTGTCCATTACCCATTGTAGGACTCTCCGTCCGTGACGTATCTTAGCTCATGTTCGCGCTCGGACGACGCCAAGCGCGTGAGAAACGCTCACCTATGAACTTCTATTATATACTGCGCAGTCTTTCAGCAGGTTGATGCGCCTGTACACTGACATATACGCTGGTCACTAAACATCTTCGCTACGGCTGCTCTTGAATCCAGGTAATCCGCCTTGCCGCGTCATCTCCCCGTGCGCGTGGAGTTCATCACTGATACGCTCGACATGTGCACAGTGACGCCGCCAGGTACCAAACACGCTGGTCATCGCATGAGACAGCGTGCGCTTCCTGGTGAGTCCCGTCCGCAACCGTGATCGACAAGGAGGGACGCTCGACGAGAGGGCGTGGAGTGGGAAAACAGCTCAAACTGGCTGGACCACCGCTTCGTCGACGACTGCCAGCAACTGAGGATTTCGCGGGAGCGATCGATCGGCAAGATGGCTGGATGGATGCCGCTTCGCCCGGAGGTTGCCCGCCCACAGCGGACGATAAGGAAGCGAGCGATAAGGGAAGGAGATTACCCACTCCTTCCCACTTTCATTTTACAGCGCACAAGGGGGCTTGCCGCAAGCCCCAGATCATGCCATATAATCGCTGGCCGAGGAGCCGAAATAGGGCATCCACCGCCACGCGCTCGGGATCCATTTCTTGAGCAGGATGGGGTCTGATGAAGCGCTGCGACAGTCTTTAGAGCACGCGCAAGGGAGGGAGCGGATGGGCAGCTACGTGTTGGGCTTCCAGGAAATCGACCAGTCACAGGTCGCGATCGTAGGTGGCAAGGGCGCGAACCTGGGGGAGCTTTCGCGAATCGCAGGTCTCCGCGTGCCGGCTGGCTTTTGCGTGACAACGGACGCCTTCCAGCGGATCATGGCGGAAGCGCCGTCCATAAACGATCGACTCGAGCGGCTGTCGCACCTGAAACCGGACGACCGGGAGGCGATCCGCGCGCTCAGCGCGGAGATCCGGAGGACCTTCGAAGAGATCACCATCCCCGACGATCTGGCGGCGGCGATTATCCGCCCGCTCGCCCGGCTCGGCGAGCAAGCCGCCTACGCCGTCCGATCCAGCGCGACGGCGGAGGACTTGCCGACGGCCTCCTTCGCGGGCCAGCAGGACACGTACCTGAACGTCGTCGGCCCGGCAGCGATCCTCCAGCACGTCAGCCGGTGCTGGGCCTCGCTCTTCACCGAGCGGGCCGTGACCTACCGCCTGCGGAACGGCTTGGACCACCGGAAGGTCTACATGGCCGTGGTCGTGCAGCAAATGATCTTCCCGCAGGCGGCCGGCATCCTCTTCACGGCCGACCCCGTCACGGGCAACCGGAAGGTCGCCTCCGTGGAGGCCAGCTTCGGCCTCGGCGAGGCTCTGGTCTCCGGCTTGGTGAACGCGGACGTCTACAAGGTGCGGGACGGCCAGGTCATCGCCACGACGATTGGCGCCAAGCGGCTTGCCATCCACGCCTCACCGACAGGCGGCACGCGGGAACAGGCGATCGAGCCAGAGCGGCAGGAGCTGCCAGCGCTGACGGATGAGCAGGTCGTGCGGCTCGCGCAGCTGGGCCGGCTAATCGAAGCGCATTTCGGCCGCCCCCAGGACATTGAATGGGGTCTGGTCGACGATGGCTTTCAGATTGTCCAGAGCCGGCCAATCACCACACTGTTCCCCATCCCCGCGGCTGGTGACCGAGAGAACCACGTCTATGTGTCCGTCGGTCATGGCCAGATGATGACCGACGCCATGAAGCCTCTGGGGCTCTCCCTATGGCAACTGACGGCTGCCCGACCCATGTATGAGGCCGGCGGGAGGCTGTTCGTCGACGTCACCCAGGGCCTGACTTCGCCAGCGAGCCGCGCAGGTCTCCTGGCAGTCCTGGGGAAAGGCGACCCGCTGATCGGGGACGCGCTGCAGACCATCCTCGATCGCGGCGATTTCATCCAGTCGCTCCCAGACGAAATGCCCAGCGGGGGTCCGGCTGGCGCTGCGCCAACTGGCAGCGCGCCAGCCCCGATCGAGACCGATCCGACCATCGTCGCGGAGTTGATCGGACGCAGCCAGGCCTCCATCGCCGTCCTGAAACGCGACATCCAGACGAAGTCCGGGCTAGCGCTGCTCGACTTCATCCTGGCGGACATCCAGGAGTTGAAGCGGGTGTTGTTCGATCCGAAAAGCCATCAGGTGTTCATGACAGCGATGGAGGCTACCTGGTGGCTCAATGATCACTTGCGGGCGTGGCTGGGCGAGAAGAACGTGGCCGACACGCTCACGCAGTCCGTGCCCCACAACATCACCTCGGAGATGGGGCTGGCGCTCCTGGACGTCGCGGATGTGATCCGCCCGTTTCCGGACGTGGTGGCTTTTCTGCAGCGCGTCAAAGATGAGGGTTTCCCGGACGAAGCTTTCCTGGACGAACTTGCTAAGCTCTCTGGCGGGCGGGAAGCGCGAGACGCCATCTGGGCCTGGCTGGACAAGTACGGCATGCGCTGCGTCGGCGAGATCGACATCACGAAGCCGCGCTGGAGCGAACGTCCCACCACACTCGTGCCCATGATCCTTAGCAACATCAAGAACTTCGAGCTGGGCGAAGCCAAGCGGCGCTTCGAGCAAGGGCGGCAGGAAGCCTGGGAGAAGGAACAGGAGCTTCTGCCGCGCTTGCGGGCCTTGCCGGATGGTGAGCAAAAGGCCGAAGAGACCAAGCGGATGATCGACCGGGTCCGGACCTTTATCGGGTACCGGGAGTATCCGAAGTACGGCATGGTCAGCCGCTACTTCGTCTACAAGCAGGCCCTGCTGGAAGAAGCCGAGCGCCTCGTGCAGGCCCATGTGCTTCGTGAGAAGGCGGACATCTTCTACCTCACGCTCCAGGAGTTCTACGACGTCGTGCGTACGAACCAGGCGGATGACCAGCTCATCCGTCAGCGCAAGGACGCGTTCAGGTCGTATCAGGCGCTCACGCCGCCAAGGGTGCTCACGTCGGATGGCGAGGCCGTGGCCGGGTCGTACCGGCGTGAGGATATACCGGCTGGCGCGCTGGTCGGCTTACCGGTGTCCGCTGGGACCATCGAGGGGCGGGCTCGCGTCATCCTGGACATGGCGCAGGCGGATCTCGAACCGGGCGACATCCTCGTCACCACCCACACCGACCCCAGCTGGACACCGCTGTTCGTAACGATCAAGGGGTTGGTGACGGAGGTAGGGGGTCTGATGACCCATGGCGCGGTGATCGCACGGGAGTACGGCTTGCCTGCCGTGGTCGGGGTGGAGCATGCCACCCGGCTGATCCAAGATGGGCAGCGCATCCGCGTACATGGAACTGACGGGTACGTCGAAATCCTGCCTTAGCGGGCCACCCGACAGGTAGTCGACCGGCGCGAGGTCGGCCAGTCAGACGCCGTTGGCCGCATGATATGCGCTCGGTCCGCGAAGGGGCAGCAACAGAGCGGCGACAGAACAGCAAGAAGGAGGCTAGGATCACCCCAGCCTCCAGAGAACGACTCGCGAGTCAGCTATTTGGCGCTCTCGCCGAGCCATCGCACTCGCTGTTCCTCCGACATGCTCTTACTGAGCAGCACTGCGTCGCGGAAGTCGAGCTGCTGGCTCGCTGGGCTTTGTCCACCCAACCTGGGCGCTGGGCCAGACTGCCCACGACGCAACGCGGGCGCTACATCCATCGTGAGCGCCGCGCTGATCTGATCGGCCGTCGCGCTCAATATATCGGCTAATGACTCGCGCAGCCGCCGCGGCACACTCGCCACACGGATGCGTCCAGACTCCAGCGCGCTCAGCACATCCACGCCCAGCCCAAGGCGTTCAGCCAGCGCCGACAGCTTCTGCCCCCGCGCCTGACGCAGATCCTTGAGTGAAAGAGTCTGCGCGACCGGTTGCGCTATCGCGGCGGCCTGGGTCGCAACGCCAAAGACCTTGGCGAATGCCCGCGCCCGCGCCGTCTCCGCGATCGCCATCACGTCGGGCTCATTCGCGTCGGCCACTGGTCCCGACGTCGCCATCAGGGCCAGGTCAAACTCCGTCAGCGCGTCGGCGTGCGTGGGGTGCGCCCGCAAAGCCAGCGCTAATGCGGCTGTCTCACCATGCTCATGCGCCGCCACGAGCGACATCTTCGCCGACATCAGCGCTCTGTCGTTCGCGCGCGCTCCATCCTCGCCTCTCGGCGCCTGTACCTTGCTCATCGTGTCCACTCTCCGCCATTATCCGCAGCCGCCTCCGCAGCCAGACGTTGTTGTAGCGTCACTCGCGCCTTCTCAAAGCGCAGGCGCATCGTTCGCTCGGTCTTGCCACAGAGTGTGGCGATCTCTTCCCATTGCAGTTTATAGAGCGCCCGCAGCGCAAAGATGCGCCGATCGAGCGCATCGGGCAGACCTTCCAGGATGCGCAGCGCCTCGACCGATGCCATGCGCTCGTCGAGGGTATCGCGTGGATCGGCCACGACGCCAACTATCCCAGGCTGATCATCATGCTCATCGGGCTGCGCATCAATCTGCTCGATCAGCGCGCGCGGGATGTGGTTCGGTCGGCCCGCCGGTCGCCCCTGCTCATCGCGTCGATAGCGCAGGCCCTCCTGCCGCAACATGCGGGTGAAGTTGTCGGCGCAGACACAGCGAAGGTAGTGGATGAAGTTCTGCGTCATAAAGACTTCGCCGGGATCGAGCGCCTCCGTGAGTACCTGCTCGATCATGCCCTGTATGGCCTCTTCCATCAGCTCCGGTCTGTGCCGCAGCCCGGCTGCGCTCCGTCGGAACTGCGGCATGCAGCGGTCGATGAGCAGCTCCGCCAACCCCATCGCGACCTGTCGCATGCCTTGAGCGTTCCAGGCGCGCATGGCGCGCACCAGCTCCGTATCGGCGACGACATAGCCGCCAGCAGGTGTCCGCTGCCGCATGCGGGCCTGCGCGCGCGGGTCACGCGGATCGAGCGACGCCATGACGCCGCTGGTCGTATCAGTCTGTGTAGCCGCCAACGCCGACTCCTCCGCGGGTGTCGCCACATCCGCCAGCATAGGGGCCTGCCCGTCGCTCCGTCCGCGCGCCCGCGCGGGCGTGTGGGAGACAGCGGACTGGGCGCCACTCCGCCTGCGTGCTCCGGGGTCGCTATGTCGCTCATCCATACGCTATGTGTCCCCATTCGGCTAGCGCGCGCCGCGCGCATACGAGCTTTCTAGCGATTCGCCGTGTTTTGTCCTGTCCGGTCTTGTTTCCTCGCGACTGTATTCTGTCTCACGCCGTCACAAACGGAAAGCGGCGGACACTCGCGCTCCCGAATGCCACCATCACGAATGCCACCATCGCAAATGTCACCATCGACCTGCCCAGGAATACGTCAACGCGCCCGCCCAGCTCAACAGTGAGCCGGATGGGCGCGTCTGCGTCGCGGTCGCCTTGAGAGCTGGACTAAACCGCTTCGCTGAGCCGCTTGCCGAGCGCCCGATGCTCGTGTTCTATGGCAGGTGGCAGATGCGCGCCAAACTTCTCGAAGAATGGACGCTGCTCTGCCCACTCCTCCTGCCACTGCTTGGGGTCAATCTGCAACAGAGCCTTCATGGTGTTCTGCGAGATGTCGAGGCCATCCAGATCGAGGCCATCGGGCGTAGGGGTATAGCCAATGGGCGTTTCAACTGCCTTCCCGCCACCATTGATGCGCTCAAGCATCCACATGAGCACGCGAACATTCTGCCCAAAACCCGGCCACAGGAACTTGCCTTCGTCATCTTTGCGGAACCAGTTGACGTGGAAAATCTGCGGAGGATTCGTCAGGTTCTTGCCCATGTCGAGCCAATGCTGCCAGTAGTCGCCCATGTTATAGCCGCAGAACGGGAGCATCGCCATAGGGTCGCGCCGCACCACGCCGACATTGCCCGTCGCGGCCGCTGTCGTTTCCGACGCCATGCTCGCGCCCACAAAGACGCCGTGCTGCCAGTCGAACGCCTGATACACCAGCGGCGCGACATGCGCGCGGCGACCGCCAAAGATGAACGCCGAGATCGGCACGCCCTGTGGATCCTCCCAGCGAGGCGAGATCGAGGGGCACTGGCCAGCAGGCGCGGTAAAACGCGAATTGGGATGCGCGGCGAGTCCGTTCCCTGGCTCCCATGGCTTGCCGAGCCAATCAATCGTGCCAGCGGGCGGCGTCTTGTGGTCAGGGTCAATGCCTTCCCACCACGGCTCATCATCGGGAGTTACGGCGACATTGGTGAAGATCGAGTTGCGCGACAGTGTGGCCATCGCGTTCGGATTCGTCTTCGTGTTCGTGCCAGGCGCGACGCCAAAGAACCCGTGCTCGGGATTCACCGCCCAGAGTCGCCCATCCTCGCCAATGCGCATCCACGCGATGTCATCGCCAAGCGTCCAGACCTTCCAGCCCTGCTCAGCCAGTGGCGACACGAGCATCGCCAGATTGGTCTTGCCGCAGGCGCTCGGAAAGGCGCCCGCCATGTACGTCACGTTGCCTGTGGGATCTTCCAACCCGAGAATCAGCATATGCTCGGCCAGCCAGCCGTTCTTCCAGCTCATCCAGCTTGCGAGGCGCAGCGAGAGACACTTCTTGCCGAGCAGCGCATTGCCACCATAGCCGGAGCCGACGCTCCAGATCAGATTCTCTTCGGGGAAGTGCAGGATGTAGCGCTGATTGGGGTCGAGATTACCCGTGCAATGCAGACCAGGCACGAACTCGCCGCCATTCGCATCAAGCGATTCGAGCGCGACCTGCCCCATGCGCGTCATGATGCGCATGCTCACCGCGACGTACGGGCTGTCCGTAACCTCCACGCCCACCTTCATCAGTGGCGACCCCTGCGGCCCCATCAGATAGGGCACGACATACATCGTGCGCCCACGCATCGAGCCGTCGAAGATTGGTCTGACTTTCGCCTTGGCCTCCTCGGGCGCCATCCAGTTGTTGGTAGGGCCAGCGTCTTCCTCCCGCGTCGTGCAGATGAAGGTGACTTCCTCAGTACGCGCCACATCGGTCGGATCGCTATGGTAGAGGTAAGAGTTTGGGTAGCTCTGGGGATTGAGCCGCTGCATCGAGCCGTCCTGCAGCATCGTCTCGATCAGGCGCTGATATTCCTGCTCGGAGCCATCGCACCAGACGATACGATCTGGCTGGGTCAGACGCGCACACTCATCTACCCAGGCTTCGAGCGCGGTTCGTGAAGACATGGTCGCTATACTCCCATTCGACATTGAGCGGAATGTGGCAGGCTTCGTCGCCCACAGGCATCCGCGCGCCGCGTGCGCAGACCAGTTTCTGGGTACGCGGGACAACGCGGCAGATAGAGTCATTCGCATCATGCTGACTGTGCCAACGCTACCATTATGCCATACAGTACGCAAGGTGGCGTAGGCGAGACTCAGGATTAATCGGCGCGCTCGAACACCCGGAGGTATTGATCGCTCGTCAGCGCTCGCTCTTCGACCACACGCAGTCCGGCTGCCGCCGCGTCGGCCACGATCTTGTCTGGCGTGATGCGATCTCCCATCGGCGGCCCAACCGGCCCTTCTACCTCGTCCTACTCCAGCGCCCAGAGTCGACCGTTCTGCTTGA
>DASQSS010000394.1:0-10120 GCA_035642255.1 Ktedonobacterales bacterium
CGAGTCACAGCTCATCAAAGCGCTGCAACCCCGCTATAACGTGCAGCTGAAGAACCATGAGCGCTACCCATTCATCAAGGTGGACCTCACCAGCGACTGGCCGCGGTTCTACGCCACACGCGAGGTCAGCGCGGATGGCGCGCGCTACTTTGGCCCATTCCGCAGCGGGCGCATCGTGCAGGTCACGCTCGAACTGATTCACAAAGTGCTGCCACTGCGCACCTGCACCCGCAATCTGCCACCCGAGGCGCCCGCCAGCGAGCCATGCCTGCGCTATCACGTAAAGCGCTGCCCGGCGCCGTGTCGTGGCGGACTGTCCGCGAGCGCGAGCGAAGAGTATCGCCAGGCCATCGCGGACGCCTGCGCCTTCCTCGGCGGGGAGCGCACTGACCTGATTGACCGCCTCAAGCGCGAGATGTTCGAGGCCGCCGCCCGCCAGGATTACGAGCGAGCCGCCCGTCTGCGCGACGCCCTGCGCGACGCCGACCAGGTGCTGCTGGGTCAGCGATTGGTGACAGGCGCAGTAGAGGCTAACAACCTGCTCATCGTCTATCCATCCGCCGAGGCGGGCGCCGTCGAGCTCTATCTGGTGCGCCACGGTCGCCTCGCCGGCCAGTGTCGGACATCGCACTCGATCGAGCAGATCGAGGCCGCTGCGCGCGAGCTAGCCCAGACTGCCGCGACCTTGGGCGCGCCACCGCTCTGCGTGGGCCGCGAAGAGGTTGACCAGATCAACATTGTCGCGCGCTGGATCTCACACCACAGCGAAGACAGTGAGCGTTGCTTCTTTACACTGCCGCACGCGCTCGACCTGGCCGATGAGATCAGCGCGTTCGCCACGAGGGTCGCCACTGTCGTCTGCTCGCCCGCTCCTGACGCCCAGGAAATTGAGGACGTCGCCGAGGACGACGAAGCCGATGAACTAGCCGACGCCGAGCAAACGTCCGACGAAGAGTGGTAATACCAGTTTTCGCCTGGGATGTTGTAGAAAGGCCCACTGGAGCCTGAAACACGTCAGGATTGACCTGATGTCCGAGTACAATGACCGAACCGAAACTGGTGTAAGGAACTCTACGAGAAGGCATCACCGCCCGTTGTCAGGCCAAGCGGACGAGGAGCAGTCGGAGACACGTCACATAGACCAGCGCCTCGCTGCTGGCAGGCAGACGTTCGTCATCTTTGCTCAGGCGACGTGAACGTCCCAGCCAGGCGATCGTCCGCTCGACCACCCAGCGGCGTGGCAAGACGCGAAAGCCAGGCTGGAAGCCCATCTCTTCGAGGACATTAGGCAGGTAGCGCTGCAGCTGTCGCCACCACGAATAGACAACTTCCAGGTCGATGCCTAAGCGTTCAGCCGCCCATTGCCGTAACGCGCCGCCCGCAGAGCTTTGACCGGCCCAGATGTGCTAATCCAGGCCAGGAGTCCCCACAGTCACTCGGCCTGAAGTCCGCTTTGATACCACGTCACATGGCACTGTGCTGCGCACGGCATCGTATCGTGTTAGAATTGCCACGCAGACCAGTGCGCGTCCACAGTGACTCAGGCCCGATCAATTCTCGTAAGCCGATACTGCCTGATCAGTCGATCACATCACAGTGGTATCGCTGTTCGGTGAAACGTGATCAGCCGAGAACAAGCATCGCGCCAGTACTGCGAGCAAAGTGAGGTAGCGAGGAGTTGCGCCGTGACGAATCGAAAGCAAGATCAGAATGACGATGAGCCGCAGCCGCCCCAGCAGCACCTCCTTGGCACAGTCGCAGCGCCAACTCCGGCGCCGCGCGTAACGGCAGATGCATACTCAAGGAAGCGGTACGCACCGATTCATCGCCGATTGAGCAAGCATCTGGTGCTGTTGGCGCTCGTGGTGTGCATCCCTCTCGCCCAGATCGCGGCGCTACTCACTGCCATCTGGAGGCAAACACCTCGTGTGCCTTGGGGCGACGAGTGGAACCTGGTGCTGCTGGCGCAGCGCCAGGATGCTGGCACGCTCTCCATCGCTGACTTTTGGGCGCTACACAACCGTACGCATAGGATCGTGCTGCCGCGCCTCGCCGACTTGATGCTTGTCGACGTCAGCCATTGGAACCGCCAGGTCATGATGACGTTTGATCTTGGCGTTGCCGTCGCGGCAGGTGGTCTGCTGCTCGCCTGCATGTTCTCCACGCTCCGCAGCAGGCGCATCGTGCTTACTCTGCTCATCCCGCTCTCACTTCTCTATTTTTCGTTCGCTCAGTACGAAAACTGGTTCTTTCCGTGGCAGTTGACTTTTATTGCGACGATCCTGGGCATCTGCTGTTGCCTGTACGGGTTCCACCGGCGCGCTGAGGCTGACCGCCAGGGGCAGCGCGCCGCGAGCTGGCAGGGCTTCGCCCTGGCGCTGCTTGGGGCCGTGATCGCCTCACTCTCGTCCTTCGGTGGGTTGTGCGTATGGCTCGCCTTCTTGCCCAGTGCCGCGCGCTCTGGCCGCATGCGAACGGGGGTGTGGGTGGCCGTCGCCCTGGTGATTGGCGTGCCATATGTGATTGGCATACCCCACCAATCGCCAACGTCTCCGCTGCACCTAGCGGCGTTCTTCGTGGCGGCTCTTGGCGCTCCAGTGGCATCACTCAACCTGACAGAGGCACGGCTCTTCGGGATACTGGGCCTCGTTGCGTTGGGGTTGGCCCTCTACGCCGCCTCCCGGCTCTCGGGCGAGCTGAGGCGCCTGGAGGTGTGGATCGAGCTGGCGGCATGTTCGATCCTAGCGACCGCCGTTACTGCGCTTGGGCGCGCCTCCTATGGCAATGGACTCGCACTTCTGTCCCGCTATCAAGAGTTCTCGCAACTGTGGTGGATCGCCCTCGCCGTCATTGGCGCAGTCGTGATCGAACGCATCGTCACGGACATGCGCCGCGTTGGAGTCTCTAGTGTCCTACCTGATCCGCGACACGTGCGCTGGGCGGTCGCAGGTGGTATCGCGCTGTTACTCATCTGCACGGCGGCCGGTCTCGCCTCCGATGTTACGGGGGCGCGCGCGGCCGACGAGTGGCTAGGCTCCATGCGCGCCCAGCAGTCCTGCATGCTGCAGACTCCCTCCCCGAGTGCCAAGTGCTTCCAACTCTTCATCCTCGAAGGCCAAATCCCGTTGAGCGATCAACAACTGGTCGACTACCTGTACACGCATCACCTGGCGCTCTTCGATCAGTAACGCCTAATCTATACCGCCGCTGCTGCTCGTCGTGCTCGCTGGCTGCCAGGGACTTCTCTTATGCGCCCAGCCCAGGCGGCGCAGAGTTCGCCACGTGGTCGTCTCATACCGATTTCGGTTGAGACGTTGTGGTTTGGCATAGCGCGCAGTACACTTGAAGCAATGAAGCGCCGTCTCGCGGCGGTTCGACTGCGGTGGCGCACAACGCGCGGGATAGGCTGCCCGGCGCCACCATGCGAGCCCACTGGATTGCACTGCTGGGGCGGAGGTGGCGATGTTGCTGCGCGTTGGGGCGCCTGCCGTCGCAGGCGTCTCCTTCCACTTCTTCGCACGCGTTCTGTGGGCGCGGGGACGACGACACCGTTCCCTGGGGTGGCGGTGGGTCAGCCTGGAGCAGGTCGCCTGCGCGCTGTGCGCAGGCTTCGCGGCGGTTGCGCAACTGGCCGATCCAATAGCGGGACTACCCCGCGCTGGCGGCCACCTCGGTCGCCATCCGATCTTGGCTCAAGAGCCAAAGGATCTGCCACCAGCTGCGCTCGTGCGGTTCCCGTTGGTCCTTGGCTGCAGCGGTAGCGCCGCGCGAGCTCGTCCACCGGCAAATGCGATTCCGGGCGTAAGCGTCGTCCCATTCCCGCATCTTACAATTACGTCAGATCAATTGGTATAAGCCTTTCAATGCCACTACACAAGCGTCCGACTTGACGCCTCCACGCCGTCCCGTGTACCCTTACCTCTACTATTGCCTGGCCGCTTAACGCCAGAGCGCGCCAGCCGCGCGATGCGCGTACACGGACGATGCGGATGATGCGAGCGCAGCCCTGTCCACTGCCTGGTTGGCATATGAATTGCTGTGCGCTTGCCAACACTGCCATCCCAACCTCGCGCGAGAACCACACATCCTACCGCTGCTGTCAGGAGGTGTCATGGCCAATCCTACCCTTGTGTTGGAGCTAGCTCTCGTCGGTATCGCGTTCGGCGCCCTCTACTCTCTCGCCGCGCTCGGGATCGTCCTGATCTACAAGACGACAGGCGTCCTCAACTTCGCGCATGGCGCCATCGGCATGTTTAGCACATTCATCGCGTACGAATTTGGCGTAGTTCGAGGCTGGCCCGCTCCCGTCGCCGTGCTGCTGGCGCTCGCGTTCGCCGCCCTCTTTGGATGGTTCATGGAGCGATTCACGCTCCGGCCGCTACGAAACCGCCCTGTCCTCACGCGGGTGATTGTCACGCTGGGCTGGCTGCTCGTTCTGCAGTCCGTCGCGAGCCTCATCTGGAAAGACACGTCCTATCACATTCCTCTCCAGCTCTTCCCGCAGAACGGCATTCGCATCGCGCAGCTCACGCTCGGCTATAACCAGCTCGCCAATATCATCATCGCGGCGGCGCTTGCCATCCTGCTGGCGGTCTTTCTGCGGTTTGCGCCGCTGGGGATCGCCATGCGAGCCACCTCCGACAATCCAACAGCGGCTCAACTCCTCGGCATCCGGGTCAATATGGTCGCCGCCACCTCCTGGATTCTCGGCTCCGTCACAGCAGCCATCGCGGGCCTGCTGCTCGCCCCGCTTACGACACTGAACACCACGCAGCTCACCATCGTGGTCATCACCGCGTTCGGCGCGGCGCTGATTGGTGGCCTGACGAATCTTCCGCTGACCTTTCTCGGCGGCATCTTTCTGGGCGTGACGCAGTCACTCCTCATCCTCGTCGTCCCGGCTCAAATCGGCGGCGCCAAGGATGTGCTGACGTTCGCCGTGATCCTCGGCGTGCTATTGCTGCGCAAAGAAGTGCGCGTGTTGGCGATATCTGCGATGGGCGGTGACGGTCTATGATGGACAGCGCAACACCCTCCGCCTCGGTTCATTCGGGAGCCGATCTCACGCGGCGCCCTCCCCGTGGCGGCGACATACGAGCCTTCCTGCGCGACCCCTGGGCCGTGCGGTGGCTTCTGCGCGGGCTTCCCTTGCTGGGACTGCTGCTGCCCGCGACGCTGGGCGCCTATCAGTTGACGGTGCGCACCGTCGCGCTTGTCTACACCGTGGCGCTCATCTCGCTGGTCGTGCTGACGGGCTACGTCGGCCAGGTCTCGCTCTGCCAGAGCTCGTTCATGGGTCTGGGAGCCTTTTTGTGCGCAGCGCTCATGGGCCATTACCACCTGTCCTACTGGGTCGCCGCACCGATCACGGTCGTTATCGTCTTCGTCGCGGGCGTCGTCGTCGGCCTGCCTGCCTTACGGCTGCGTGGGCTTACCCTTGCGATCGTCACCCTCTCGCTGGCGCTCCTGGCCGACAACTTTCTCTTTCAGGGCGTCGGCTGGCTCACCAACGACGGGAACCACTGGCTGATTAGCCGACCATCAATCTTCGGAATCTCACTGGACAACCCAGGCGCGCTCTTTCGCGTCATCCTCGTCGCATTGCTCCTGACGATGCTCGCGGTGGTGCGGCTGCGCCAGGGCCGCACAGGCAAGAGTTGGTACGCCATGCGCGACGCCGAGATCGCCGCGTCAACCACCGGCGTCTCAATCGTGGGGATGAAGCTGCTCGGCTTCGGAATCGCGGCGGCCATCGCGGCCATCGCGGGCGTACTCTATGCGCTGGCGCTAGGGTCTGTCAGCCCGGATCCGTTCAACTTCGTCGCCTCGATCCAGCTGCTCGCCATCGCCGTAATCGCTGGTGTGCGCTCTTTGCCGGGCGCGATCGTAGGCGCGCTGTTCTTCATCATTCTGCCGCAGTTTCTACTGCAGTTCCCCGCGCTCGTGCCACTCACGTCCCTCATTCTGGGAGTTGGCCTCATCCTCCAGATGATCTTCGCGCCTCAGGGACTTGGTGGAATGCTCGACGACCTGCAACGGCGCTTACTTCGCGGACCATCCGCTGGCGCGACTGGCGCGTCTGGGAGTCAAGCGTCCGGGTCGAAGGAGGCCTAGCATGCCACTCTGCGATGTACGAGGCGTTACGGTGCGCTTTGGGGGTGTCACGGCGCTCGACACCATTTCAATGGAGCTGCTCGAAGGTGAGTTTGTCGCGCTGATCGGACCGAATGGCGCTGGCAAGACGACGCTGTTCAACGTGCTTTCCGGCATCCAGCGGCCCGCTAGCGGCGACATTATCTATCGCGGCCAGCCTATCAATGCGCTAGACCCGAGCGAGCGCGCCCGACTTGGCATTGGTTGCACGTTCCAGACACCGCAGGCATTTGGCTCGCTGACGGTGCTCGATAACCTGCTATTGCCCGCCTGGCTGCCACGCTTCGGCGGCGTTTTCACGGACTTGATCCCTGTTCCGGGCGCCGGGCGCGCTCGGCGGGCGGCGCGTGACCGTGCGCGTGGTGTCGCCGCCGTGCTGGGCATCGAAGACACGCTCGACCGCTACCCCACAGAGCTGCCGCTAGGCAAGCGGCGTCTCATCGAGCTTGCGAGGGCGCTCTGCGGGGAGCCACGCCTCGTACTCCTCGACGAGCCTGCGTCGGGTCTGGACGCCGACGAAACCGTGCGGTTCGCGGAGCTGCTGCTGCGTGTGCGCGATGTCTTCAGGCTCACCTTGCTGCTGGTCGAACACGACATGCAGCTCGTGCTGAGCGTCGCCGACTACCTGTATGTGCTGAACTTCGGCAAATTGCTGGCCCAGGGCGACCCGAGCACTGTGGTAAGTGACCCTGAGGTCGTCGCGGCCTATCTCGGGGGCGACGAGGCGGAGCGGGAGCATGGCGCCGACGCTCCGATCAGACAGCAGGTAGGCCAGTCTAAGGGAGGCGCGCGATGAGTTCGTGGTTCCGACGTGAGAACGATGACCCTGGCCATGCGTCTTCACCGATCACACGGCGACCTGACGCGCCATTCAGTGACGCGCCGACACAGCCAGACGCATGGCTTCTGGATGTCCCTACGAGTCCACTAGCGACTCGTGCAACGCCAGGCGACCCAACGCCAGCGCCGCTCAACTGGCCCGGCGGCCCGCAGCCAACAGCGCCTCTTCTGGAACTGCGCGATGTACGCGTTACATACGGTCAAATCGCGGCGGTGCGCCATCTATCACTCGTGGTTGGCCCGGGTGAGCTGGTCGCGCTGTTGGGCGCCAATGGCGCTGGCAAAACGACGACGCTGCGCACCATCTCTGGCCTCCAGCGACCACAGGCGGGCCATATCTCCTTCGAGGGCAAGCGCATAGACCGCATGAGCGCTGAGCAGATCGCGCGCATGGGTATCGCGCATCTGCCCGAAGGGCGCGGCATGTTTCCACGGCTCTCGGTTGATGAGAACTTTCGCATGGCCGCATACGGCGCTGGAATCCCTGCCACTGAGTACAGCGCGCGACTCGACGCCGCGTTACAGCTCTTCCCTGTCCTCAGTGAGCGCTTGGGACAGCTGGCGGGAACCCTCTCTGGCGGTCAACAGCAGATGCTTGCGGCGGCGCGTGCGCTGGTCTCTCGCCCACGGCTACTGATGATTGACGAGCTGTCGTTTGGTCTGGCGCCTGTTGTCGTCAAGCAGCTCTTCGCGCTGCTGCCCAGCATCCTCGCTACGGGTACGTCGATTCTGCTGGTCGAGCAGTTTGTCGGGCAAGCGCTCGCCGTCGCGGATCGAGCCTACGTGCTCGAAAAGGGTGAGCTGACCTTCGCCGGGCCCGCCTCCGACCTGGCGGAGCGCGAGGGCTTCGTGGAGAGCTCCTACCTGGGCAGTGGCGCTCAGCGGCCCACCTACCAGCGCACACGCTCTGAGGAGACGGAAATGCTGCGCGTGCGGGTTGAGCCTTCGATGGTGCGCCGACTGCTCGCAGTCTGCGCGGGACGCTCGCTGCATGAGATGGCCAATGAGGCGCTCCGGCGCTATCTCGCCCATGCGGAGGCGGCGGACTCGGCTGAGCTGCTACATCCTGCGGCAGGGCGAGCCTATCCAGAAACGACAGACCAGAAAGGGGGGACGCGATGAGCAAGACCACCGTTCGCGACGGCGGCGGCGACAGTGGATGGGGTGTTCGGCGCGCCCATAGCGCCAGGCGCAATTTCATGTGGCGGTTCACCTGGCGGTTCACCCACAGGCGCCGCCGACACTGGATGCTGATGAGTCTGCTGTCGTTCTGGCTGGCGCTCATGACGTTGGCGCTGCCATTGGCGACCGCGAGCGCAGACACCAACTCTCTTGATTCGTATGGCGCTACAGCGTCTGGGTGGGCCATCCAGCCGCATATTGTCAATGACGCATTTCAGAATGTGCCGGTCGCTGACCAGGCCGCGCCGTACGTCTTCGTCTCGATGGACAGCACGCCTGGCTCACAGGCGCAGGCATCCTATTTCTTTCCCGGCACCGCGATCAACGCGGTCCCCAACACGCAGGGTGTGGCGGTCAGTGTACCGACTGGCGTGGAGGCGCGCTTCCCAGGCAATGGCGCCGGGTCGGGGAAAGTGAATGGCTTCAATGACGGCGTCGCCACGCAGGCTGACGCGGGGTCGCAGTCGGCTCAGGCGTCTGAAGGCTATGCCCTGGCCCAGGCGGCTGTCGCAAGCTATCAGTTTGCGCCGGCGATACCTGCCGCTCCGCAGCCTCCCGGTGTTCCCGGCGCGCCCTCGCTGCCAGCCCCTCCAGCGCTGCCAACGATTCCGGCGGCAGCGCCCACAGCGACGGCAGGTGGCGGCGGTGGATCCGCGCCGACGCCCACACCCGGAAGTGGCGCGCCCACGGCGACGCCATGCGCCTCGATCCTCAACATCTGTCTCGGCGACGCTGGCCCATCGCATGGTGGCGTGAACGCGGCGCTTCCAGACATCCAGCCAACGCAGGGCCTACCGCCTGCCACGCTGCCCGACCCAATCGAGCAGCAATTGTCGGCGGCGCTCAAGGCCGCGCAAGTGGCGAATCCCGGCCTTCTGGCCCTCGCCGGTGGTCAGCCAGTCGCCATGAATCCGACGCTGCCGTATGCCGCCGCCGACATCTCAAGCCAGGCGGAATCACGCGCCACGGATGCGGGCGTGACGGTGACGGTCCAGACGCGCATGCAACATGTCGAACTGTTCCAGGGACTCATTACATTTGGCAGCGTCGAGTCAACCCTACAGGCAGCGGCGCCCGCGTCAACCAGCGAGAAAGGCAGCGGAACCATCTCGACGACGGTCACTGGGGCGACGATCGCGGGCATCCCCGTTGTGGTAGACCAGAACGGCGTCACGGTCAAAGACCAGAACGCGAGCGCAGCCCAGGCGCAAGCGCTTTCTGACCAGCTCAACGCAGCCCTCAAGCAGGCGGGCGTTCAGGTAAGCGTGACGCGCAGTGTCATCACGACGGACGCCGGAACCTGGCAGGGCGCAGGCGCGGGCGTCACTGTGACCGCTGACCTCTCGCCCGCCACCTACAACCCACCAGCGCCCGCTAATGGCCTTCCGGGTACGCATGTCGATTTCTCGATTGCCCAGGCGAGCGCGAACATCTATGCGACCCCCGGTTCTGGCTCCTCAGGCGACCTGGGTGGGTCCAACGGCTCAGGCAGCTATGGTGGCGGCTTCGGTTATGGCGGGGGAGGAGGATTCTGCTTCCTCTGCGGCGGTGGCGGCGGCGGCGGCGGCGCAACGACAACCACTACACCGGGCGCATCGTCGCACACTGGCGGCGCGTTCACCCTCCCAGCCGGGCTGCGGGGCGCGCCATTGCTCGCGCTGGTCTTTGTCATTCAGGGGTTGTCTACCGCAGCCGTCGCGGCGACCGCTGGGCTGACCAGCACGGACGACGTGGGTGGCGCGACCACCGTCGAGGAGGAACGCAGTGATGCAATCGTCTTCTCCGCAGAGCGAATCATCGACACATCCAGCGCCCGCGCCGTCACTACATGACGCGCCCACCACACCACTGCGACCTCAGCCCGCGGGTACAGCGACCTGCCCTGTCTGCGGCACAGCCTTCGCGCCACGCGACAGCAATGGCCAATGCCCTGTCTGTGGCGAGC
>DASQSS010000395.1:0-5348 GCA_035642255.1 Ktedonobacterales bacterium
GGACAGTATGGGCTTGCGCTTAGTCGTCTTCACAGGGGAACCACCTGCTGGCGCGCAGCCGTTGGAACCCAGCTTCGAGGACGCCTATCTTTATCTTATGGGTCAGAAAAGGGAGCTGTAACTTGAGGACGTTTGGCGCGCTGATTCGCTGGGACATTGCACAGCTTTGGCGTGGCGTGGGCCTACGCGTTATGCTTCCGGTCGCGCTGGCGCTTTCAGTGGCGGCTAGTTGGATTGGCCCAATTCAAGTCTATGATATCGACCTGCCACGCAACACAATATCAGTCCTCTGGAGTGTTTATTTGCCAGGCGGTCTCGTCATGGGGCTGCTGATTTTGCTCGTGACGTCAGAGCATGTCCTACGTAACCGTCGGGACCGTATTGAGGAGACGCTGGCGACGTTGCCGATTGGGACGCCTGCTTATGCGCTAGCGAAATATCTGGTCTCGTTTGGCGCCGCACTATTGCTCTCGGTTGTGTTTCTAATTGCTCAGATCGCTGTACAGATCATTGGCTATCTAGCCCAGACACCAGACTATCCGACACTCGCGTTGGAGCCAGATGTGCGACTGTGGGCGTTGTTGCTCGTCCCTGTCGCGTTCTTTGCCAGCGCCGTTGGGTTTCTGGGAACGGTACTTTTAGGCAATCGCCGCCTCATTCTTTTCTTACTCTTCTTCGCGCTTTGGCTAGCCCCGTATTATGTGAGTACAAGCATCCTGAACTTCGCGGACGTTACTGCCAATAACTACCACACAGGTTCAGCACTGTCCTACTATGACGACGTTACTCACGTTTATCTCGACAAGGCGATTCGCCTGAGCGGCCACACACCAATTGACGAAGGCGGAAATCCCGATGCCCACTATACCCTTTCGCTGGCCCCAGTTCGTTCGCAACTCGTCGCCGCGCTTAATACCTGGCCGTATGACCTCTGGCGTCTGGTTCAGACGCAACTGATCTACTGTGGCATTGCGCTCGTGTTTGTCACACTGTCATTGTGGCAGTTTCGGCGGTTTCATTCAGGCGACGAGCGGTAAGATATTTCACTGGAAATAGCAACCCACCTGAAAATATTGGTGGTTAGCTGCTGGCAGGCAAAACGCGGGGAGCGGTGGCGGCCTCGCGCGCGGGATGAGCATGCAACTCCACGTCAACGCCGAGATAGCCTTGACCTGCCCCCGGAAAGGCGACCAAGCGATGTGCGAGACTTCCAAGTGAACTGTGCGAACCCTGTAGACCTGAGGCGTATAATGAGGTGTAGAGATCTGTGCGAGGCGCAGGCAATCCCAGGGACGGGCGGGCTGCGAGTGGTGTAGACGCCTTTCTGGCAAGTGACGCCATTTCGCCTCGGAAGCGGAGCAGTTGCTGTGGGTTTGCATTGGTATGACTTGATCGTCCTGGTCCTCATCGGCCTGATCATCTTCGGGCCGAAGAAACTGCCAGAGATGGGTTCCTCGCTGGGCAAAACCATCCGGGAGTTCCAGAAGTCGATGCGCGAGGTGACGAATCCGGAGCCTCCGTCGTCCGTACCTCCAAGCGCCCTCCACGTGCCGCAGACGACAACCGCCGCGCCCACAATCGCAGCGTCACCCACCACACCCTTGCCCGTGGCCGCGGTGACGGAGGCGCCTGTGGCTCCAGTGGAGGTCGTGGAAGAGCGCGCTGACCGGCACACAGAGACATCCGCAGTGGCACCGAAAGAGGCACCTGCGGGGACTTTTGTAGAGGCCGACAGCGCCTCGCTGGTCGACTCGGTAGGCTCTGGTAGCCTTCGGTAGCCTCAAGTCGTCTCGGCGCGTGAACGTGCGAGCAGTAATTCCGTCCTCAGACGCCGCGCGGTGGGCGCTGGGTGGCGCGATGGCAGGAGCGACTCATGGCAGCGACAGACGCTCAGAAAGTCGAGCCGACCGAGGTTCCGACGTTGGGCGAGCCAGAGGGCGAAGAGCTTGGTGGCGTTATGACGCTGGTCGAGCACCTCGAAGAATTACGCAAGCGGCTGCTCGCCGCGATCATCGCCATCGCCGTGTGCAGCGTGGTGGCCTACATCTTCTGGGATCCGATCTTCGGATTCCTGCTCTCACCCCTGCCCGATCTCTCCGCTGGCTCTGCTGGCGCGGGCATCATGCAGCACGGCAAACTCGTCATCTCCGATCCGGTGGGTGGCTTCATGATCTCGCTGAAGGTGTCGATCGCCGTGGGCATCGCCATCGCCACGCCAGTGGTGCTGTACCAGGTGTGGGGGTTCCTCGCGCCTGCCATGACGCGCAAGGAACGCAAATATGCGGCGCCGTTCACGTTGCTGGGGGTGGGCCTGTTCGCCATCGGGCTGGTCGTCGGCTTCCTCGTGCTACGCTACCCCATCGATTGGCTGGTGTCATTTGGCCGCGACCACTTCATCCCGTTGATCTCAGCGGATGCCTACTTTACCTTCGTTACCTACTTCCTGCTGGCCTTCGGCATTGTCTTCGAGCTTCCACTGGTGCTAACCTTCCTCGGTGTCGTCGGCGTCATCAACAGCCGGATGCTGCGTGAAAAGCGCATGTACATCCTCTTCGCGCTCTGGGTCGTCTCGTGCTTCATCACACCTGGCGCTGATCCGATCAGCCCGATCATCATTGGCGCGGCGCTCACTGGTCTGTTTGAGTTGAGCATCATCCTATTGCGCATCATCAAGAAATAGCGTAGATGAGTCAGGATGATGGACACCAGCCAGTCGGACATGGGCCAGCAGGACACATGCGTGGACTGGTAGCGCTGATCTACAGCCCGCGCGCAGGCTCGGCGCAGCGTGGCCATCCGCAAGCGCTGCTCGAACGCGCGGGCGTACCAGTCGCGCTCGGCCTGCCGGTGGACGCGCTCGACCTCCACGAGCCGCAGTTGTATACGCCGGGATAATAATGGCTCTTGTCCAAATAAGGTGCAAGTCAGGCGGAGTTATAGAGCACCCGTCGACGCAGCAAGTCAAAGCCAGCGCGCCCGTACATTTGGCGCTTGAGCATTTTGATCCGGTTCCCTTGGCGTAGGGTAGGCCGCCGGCGAGGTATTCCTCCGTATTCAACATATCGGTGAACCCTTTTCCGTTGCCCCCCTCCAAACCGGGCATGCAGCTTTTACCGCACCCGACTTTCCAGGAACGCCTTACTTGGGGGAACGTGACGCGTCGTACCGTTCCGCTCGTCCGGCATGGACGGCGTGATGGCACGAACGGCAGAGGACCAAGGTCTTCCGGTGACGGGCCGCCATACGGATGACCCATGGCAGTTTCTCCCTACCCGCATACTTCTGGAGGTCTTTGAGCGCTGGTCTGTGGACCCACACAGTCACACACGTGAGCCAGGAGCCGTTGTTCGAGTTCCGTTCGACCATTCCAGAGTGGTTGTGGGTGGTCGTTCAGCGGCGCATGGATGCTCCACTTGAGTGAGACACCTCCCCAGGTCGCCACTACTGATCGCTTGCGCTCACGCTCACGCGTGACCTGGAGGCCTTGATAAGGAACCCCCTCGACCTTGATCGTCGTCCGATATTTCTGGGTAACTGTTCAGCCGGGGTTGCAGTGGAGTGTAGCATGGAGACATGACTAACCAGGAGCGCATCGCCGAGCTCGAAGCGCAGATCACCCAGCAACGTGAGCAGATTGTCGCGCTGCTCGACCGCGTGCGCCACCTCGAAGCGCGGCTGGCGAAGGACAGCCACAACAGCGGCAAACCGCCCTCCTCCGACGGGCTCAAACGCCAAGTGCCCCGCACCAGGAGCCTGCGGCGCAAAACGGGCAAGAAGCCGGGCGGACAACTCGGGCATCCTGGCGAGACACTCCATCTGGTCGCAGACCCCGATGCAGTGGTCGAACATCGCCCCGCGGTCTGCACCACCTGCCAGGCGTCACTGAAAGCGGGTGAAGCGAGTGAAGCGAGTGAAGCGAGTGAAGCGGTGGTGGTGGCGCACGATCGGCGGCAGGTCCAGGATCTCCCGCCGATCCGGCTGCAGATCACGGAGCATCAGGCGCTCAGTGTGCGCTGCCCAGCGTGCCAGCAGGTCACCGTGGGCGCCTTCCCGCCTGAAGCGCCCGGTCGGGCGCAGTACGGGCCGCGGCTGCGGGCGCTGGCGGTCTATCTGGTGGCGCACCAGTTCGTGCCCTACAGCCGCGCCCGCGACCTGTTGGCCGATCTGACCGGCGCGCGGTTGTCAGTGGGAACCCTCGTGGAGTGGGTCCAACAGAGCGCCGAAGCCCTCAAACCGGTGGAGGAGAACCTGAAAGCGGCGCTGCGGGACGCGTCGGCGCTGCACAGCGACGAGACGGGCGTGCGCCGCAATGGGCGGCTGGCCTGGGCGCATGTTGCGAGCACCGCGCGTCTGACCCACTACGCTATCCACGCCAAGCGAGGCAGCGAGGCGACCGCGGCCATTGGCATTCTGCCCGGCTATCGCGGCGTGAGCGTCCACGACGGCTGGAAGCCGTATCAGGCGCAGACCGCCTGCCGCCATGCGCTCTGCAACGTCCACCACCTGCGCGAACTCACCTTTGTCGAGGAGCAGTACGAGCAGCTGTGGGCTAAGCAACTCAAGGAGTTGTTGCAGGAGATGCGCGCGGCGACCGAGCAGGCGCGAGCGCAGGGCCAGGCGCGTCTGCCCACCACCCAGCGCAACGCCCTCGTCGCCCGCTACGGTCAACTCCTAGCGCTAGGGCTGGCCGCCAATCCGCCACCGCCACGTCGCAAGCGCCAGCGCGGACGTATCAAGCAATCACCGGTACGCAACCTGCTTGAGCGCTTGTGGCTCGGGCAGGCGCAGGTGTTGGCCTTCCTCGACGACCTGACCATTCCCTTCGATAACAACCAAGCCGAGCGCGATCTGCGGCTGCTCAAGACGCAGCAGAAGATCTCGGGCTGCTTCCGCTCAGATACGGGCGCGGAAGCGTTCGCTCGATTGCGCAGTTATCTCTCCACGCTGCGTAAGCAAGGCGCTGCTCTCCTCGATGCGCTGCACACCCTCTTTATCGGCGCCCCCTTCTCTCCCGCCTGGGCTTGAATGGCGCCCCTGCACGAAACCGGGCCAAGACCGGTCCTATCCTATACCGGTCTTATGAGGAACATCCCCGGCCGTGTCGTGGACGAGACGATTGAGGGCCATTGCAAGCGCCACGGACATCCACAAGCGCCATGGACATCCACGGACATGCAGCATATGGACGACAGGACTGTGTATGACGCAATGTACTACGATGCCAGCAACGACGTGACTGACGTTCACAGTGACACTACCGTGGTGATGATGAGCGCGCTTAGAGGAAGATAGGGGAACGCCTTGAGTCGCGAATTGCCATTCGCAGACGTGCAGAGCGGGCTACTCGT
>DASQSS010000396.1:0-13798 GCA_035642255.1 Ktedonobacterales bacterium
GACGGACCTGCTGCGGACGGGCGCGCATGCCTAGCGATGGCGGACCCGAGCGCGACGGACAGCTCGATCAGCTGGTGTCAGCGGTGCATGCCAGCGCTCGCTATCGTACCGTGGCTGAGCCGCTGGTGCGCAGCCTGGGAGCGCGCGAGCTGGCGAAACGGCGTGGCCTGAAGGAGGCCATCAAAGCGACTAAGAACAAGCTGCATCAGGTCGCGGGCGCCTACGTCGATGAGCCGCGCTACGACGCCTGGCTGGCTTTCCTGCGCAGCGAGTGGGAGAGTGCCAGCGAGGAGGCGGCGGCGCAGGAGGCGCAGGAGGCGCATCGGCGCGCGGCGTTGCGGAGCGTGATGGGTCGCCACGCCTCCACGCGCGAGCGGCTGCCCATCCTCGACCAGTTCTACGCGCAGACACTTGCCTCACTCGGCCCGATTCGCAGCGTGGTGGATGTCGCATGCGGGCTGAATCCGCTGGCGCTGCGCTGGCTCCCGCTGGCCGACGACGCCGACTACTACGCTTACGACATCTACGACGATATGATGGCCCTTGTGAATGGCTACTTCGCGCTGGAGGCGGCGCATGGACGAGCCATGCTGCGCGCTCGCGCCGAGATGCGCGATGTCATAGCCTCGCCGCCTGAGCGGCGCGCCGAGCTAGCCCTGATTTTGAAGGCCATCCCCTGTCTGGAGCAGGTGGACAAGACAGCGGGCGAGCGGCTGCTGCGCGCCATACGCGCCGACCATCTGCTGATCTCGTTCCCGGCGCACAGCCTCGGGGGCAAACACAAGGGTATGGTGGAGAGCTACGAGGCGCGCTTCCACGATCTGCTGGCGAAAACGGGCGTCGGCGTGGGCGCTGAGGTTCAACGCTTTGAGTTTGCGACGGAGCTGGCGTTCCTCGTCTCGCGGTGAGTGGAGGCGACTCTCATGCTGCCGCGGGCTTGCCCGCTGTGGCTGCCCAACTGGACTGCGCCTGAAATTAACGCTTGCGCGCCCGAAAGCTCCTATGGTATACTCGTTCAGTGCGTGGCGCTGCGGGCGCATTTGTGTGTCTCCACCGGCCCCAGTTCGCCCACAACGTTCGAAAGAGGAATTCGAGAACAGGGCCGGAGAAGTTGACGTGAAAAAGCTCAAGCTCAAGACACATAAGGCGACCGCGAAACGGGCATATGCTACCGCTGGTGGCAAGTATATGCACCTCAAGTCCGCGCGCACCAAGTATCGCCGCAAGAAGGATCCGTCGCGCAATCGCAGCCTGAGCAAGCCATCAGTCATGGCGGTGGGCGATTCGCAGAAGATGAAGCGTCTGCTCCCGTATAGCTAGCTGACACCTGCATGAGGGACCCCGGTCCCAGAAGTGTGTCGCCGGGGGTGGAGAGTTACCATGCCACGAGTCAAGCGAGGCGTTACCTCGCACAAGAAGCACAAGAAGATCCTGCATCGCACCGAGGGTCACTGGGGCGCGCGTCATCGCCTGATCAAGACGGCGCGCGAGTCCATGATGAAGGCGCTGGCGTATTCCTATCGCGACCGCCGCAACAAGAAGCGTGACTTCCGCACACTGTGGATTACACGCATCAACGCGGCCTCGCGCCTGTATGGAATGCCTTACCGCGATCTCATCCACGGCTTGAGCCTGGCCGGGGTTAAGGTGGACCGCAAGATCATGGCTGACCTCGCCGTGACCGACCTGAAAGCGTTTGGAGCGCTGGTGAAGGCCGCGCGCGCCGCGCTCGATGAGAAAGCCGCCGTCAAGGCCTAGCTGTCGAGCGAATCTTAGTCACATATACGCCGCGTGGATGCCAGTCATCCAGCGCGGCGCATTTGCGTTTGTGTAGCGTCGAACCACTCTCGGTCGTGAAAGGCCAGAGCGCGCTGATGCGGTTCGAAGAGTCCGTCGCGTCAGCCGGGCATGCATATCTGCGCCCGTCCGTGCGCCAGCATTTCACGACCGGTACTGTGCCGTGAACGTTTGAGAGGGAGCCAGCGATGGCGATGATCACCAGCCCGAGCAATCAGCATATCGCGTTGCTGCGCTCGCTCCAGACGGCGAAAGGGCGCGAGGCGGAGGGCCTGTTCCTGATCGAGGGACCACATCTGCTGGTGGCCGCGCTCGATGCGCAGGCGACACCACGCCTGGTGGTCTATGATCCGGCGACGCTGGAGCGCACGATCGAGGGGCGCCGTCTGCTGGAGCGCGTGGCGGACGCGCGCGCGGCTGGCGCCGAGGTCTATGAGGCGACGGCGGGCGCCGTCGAGCGGGCCAGCGACACGCGCACACCGCAGGGCATCGTCGCGGCGGTGGCGCTGGAGGATGTCGCGCCCGACCGCACACGCGCTCGCCGGCGTGGACGCGCCCGGCCTATGCTGCTAGCGCTCGACGCGCTGTCCGATCCCGGCAACATGGGGACCATTCTCCGCTCAGCGCTCGCCGCCGACGCCGATGAGGCGCTGCTTAGTCCGGGGTGCGCTGACCCCTTCGCGCCGAAGGTGGTGCGCGCCGGAGCGGGAGCGCATTTCCACCTGCCGATTCGTGCGGGGCTGGCCTGGAGTGAGATTGCGCAGCGCTTCGCTGGCGCGCCTGCTGTCAACGACGTACTGGTCGCGGAGGCCAGCGGACAGATCGCGTATGATGAGATTGATCTGGCGCAGCGCGTCGCGCTCATCATCGGCAACGAGGCGCACGGCGTCTCGCGGGAGGCGGCGAAGCTGGCGACGAAGCGTGTCTCGATTCCCATGTGGAACAAAGTTGAGTCGCTCAACGCGGGCATTGCCGCCAGTGTGATATTGTTTGAAGCGGCGCGACAACGACGCGCGCGTGAGCGGACGTCAATCGAGGCATAGGGACGTGGCTGGCGAGCCGCGACGAGACGCAATCATCCAGACAATCGCATAGCGACGCAGTGACGGAGAGAGTACATCGGCGTTTGCGCCACAGGGAGCCGGGGCCACAGACTGCAAGCCCGGGCGCAGCGAATGTTGGCGGAAGTTCACTCCAGAGCATGAAGGCTGAAACGCGCCCAAGCGGCGTCGTGGTAGGCGTCACGGTGGCCCACCGATAGCGGGGCGCTGAAAGTGGAGCGTGACCACGACTCTCCCGCTGGCCCAGGAGGCAGCGCGAGCGGAGTTGGCGGGCGCGCTCAAATGTGGGTGGTACCACGGAGCGTATCGGCGGCTTCGTCCCTGACGAGGCCGCCGTTTTGTGTGTTTGAGCCGTATGAATCGGCCAGGGGAGCCGCGCCATGACAACAGCGCAGACAGATGAAGAGCGGCAGCTCGCCGCGCTCCGCGAGCGGGCGATTGCCGAGTTGGCGACCATCGAGACAACGGATGGGCTGGACGAGTGGCGCACGCGCTATTTCGGACGTGAGAGCGGCGAGTTGAGCGCCATCCTCCGGGGGCTGGGCAAGCTACCCGGCGAGCAGCGCAAGCTCGTTGGCCAGGCGGCGAACACCGTCAAGGTCGAGCTAGAGCGCAAGGCCGAAGATCGGCGCGCTGAGTTGCGCGCGAGCGAGCGCGATGCGGCGCTGCAGCGCGAAACACTCGACGTGACGCTGCCAGGACGCCCGATCACCCGTGGTCATATGCATCCGCTCGCCCGCACCACGCGTCACATCGCTGAGATCTTCGAGCGGATGGGTTTCCAGACCTTCCAGGGTCCGGAGGTCGAGACGGACTACTACAACTTCCAGGCGCTCAACATTCCGCAGGACCATCCCGCGCGCGACATGCAGGATACCTTCTGGGTGCTGCCCGGACAAATCCTGCTGCGCACGCAGACCTCGCCCAACCAGATTCGCATCATGGAGCGGATGCGTCCGCCAGTGCGCGCTATCGTGCCAGGCACAGTCTATCGGTCAGAGGCGACCGACGCCAGCCACGAGGCGGTCTTTCATCAGGTCGAAGGGCTGCTGATCGACGAGACCTGCACGATGTCTGATCTGCGCGGCGTCGTCGAGCGCTTCGCCCACGAGATGTTCGGCGCGAATCGCAAGATTCGCTTCCGTCCCAGCTACTTCCCGTTCACCGAGCCGAGCGCCGAGTTTGATATGGACTGCATCAACTGCGACGGCGCGGGCTGCCGCGTCTGCAAGTACACCGGCTGGCTGGAGATGGGCGGCTCAGGCATGGTGCATCCGAAGGTGCTGCGCGGCGTCGGCTACGATCCGGCGGTCTATCGCGGTTTCGCGTTCGGGCTGGGCATCGAGCGCATCGCCATGCTGCGCTACGGCGTGGACGACATTCGCCTGTTCTCTGAGAATGATCTGCGCTTCCTGTCGCAGTTCCGTTAGCGGCACAGGCGAGCCCTGCCAGGGTACAAGGGTCGTCCCCTTGCCTCTCTCTCACTTTCCTAGTGCGATGTCGGTACGACATCAGCGAGGTTGAACTGCCATGGAAATGCGAATCGCGCTGCTGGGCTGCGGCAACGTTGGAACCCGGCTCATCAAGCTACTGGCGGAGAAAGACGACGCGTTGCGCCGTGAGCAGAACCTGACTCTCCGCATCAGCGGAGCCTACACCCGCCGCGCTGGCGGCTGGACCGCGCCCGATGGCTTGAGCCCGGCGGCTGTTGCGGCAAGTGGCTGGCCGGGCTCCGCGCCGGGCGAGAGGCTACCCGAGGGCGCGCAACCCTTTAGCGGCGATGGCGTTACCTTCGCTGCGACCTGCCCCGCCGACCTGCTGGTCGAGATTACCACGCTCAATCCAGCGGATGGCCAGCCCGCGCTCGATCATGTGCGGGCGGCGCTGCGCGCGGGCAAGCATGTCGCCACGGCCAACAAGGGTCCTATCGCGCACGGTCTGCGCGAGCTGCGGGCGCTGGCGGCGGAGCGCGGGTTGGGGCTACGCTTCGAGTCCACCGTCATGGACGGCACGCCGATCATGAACATGATGGAGTTTTCGCTGCCCGTGACCGAGGTCATAAGCTTTCGCGGGCTGCTCAACAGCACCAGCAATTATGTGCTGAGTCTGATGAGCGGCGGCATGTCGCTGGAGGATGCGGTGCGTGAGGCGCAGCGCGCTGGCGTGGCCGAGGCCGACCCATCGAACGACCTCGACGGCTGGGATGCGTCTGTCAAGGCTACGGTGCTGGCGAACGCGCTGATGGGCGCTGACCTGCGGCCGCAGGACGTGCGGAGAATCGGGCTGGGCGCCGAAGCGATGCGCCAGGCCATTGCTGCGCGCCAGCCTGAACAGACTGTCAAGCAGGTGGTGGAGGGTCGGCGCGAGGGCGAGAGCGTTGTCGCGGAGGTCAAGCTCCTTGCCCTGCCACCGACCGACACGTTCGCGCATCTCTCTGGCATGGAGACAGCCGTGCGGCTCGTCACCGACACGATGCAGGAGCTCACCCTGATCGAAGGTGAGGGCGACCCAACCCAGACCGCGATGGGCGTCCTCTCAGACATCGTGAACATCGCCCGCGCGCATCCAAAGGGATAGGGGACGCGGCCTTGCGGCGGCCGAGATCATCCCGAAACGACACAAAGCGACGCCATAGATCCACAACACAATAGACACATAGAGATATGCTGAGGAGTCCGCTATGAAAGCGCCGTACTCATGGCTCAAGGAGTACGTTGACATCACGCTCTCTCCCGAGGAGCTGGCCGAGCGGCTGACGCTGGCCGGACTGGAGGTCGAGCGGGTCGAGTATCCGTGGCCAAACATCATCACCGCGCAGATCACCTGGCTGCAGCCCGTCAAAGGCTCGGACCATCTGAACGCCACCCGCGTGTGGACGGGCCGCGAGGAACTGAGCGTCGTCTGCGGCGCGCCCAATATCAAGCTGCACGACATCGTGCCACTGGCGCAGGTGGGCGCGCGGGTTGGCGACATTGTCATCGCCGAGAAGAAAGCGATGGGCGTGCTCTCGCAGGGCATGCTCTGCTCCCCACGCGAACTGGGACTGAGCGACGATCACGCGGGCATTTATATCCTGCCGCCGGATACGCCCATCGGCGTGCCGTTTGGCAGGATCGTCGGTGAGGCGGTGATCGACCTCGACATCAAGGCGCATCGGGCAGATCTCTTCAGCATGGTCGGCATCGCGCGCGAGATCAGCGCATTCACGGGCAAGCCGCTGCGCGAGCCAGCGACCCACGTCAAGGAGCGGGGAACCGCCGCCAGCAAGCTCATGAAGCTGGAGGTGCGGGACGCCGCGATGTGTCCGCGCTACACTGCGCGGGTGGTGAAGGGCATCGAGATTGGCCCGTCGCCACAGTGGATGGCCGACCGGCTGACCGCCGCGGGCATGCGTCCGATCAACAATGTCGTAGACGTGACGAACTACGTCATGCTGGAGCTTGGTCAGCCGCTGCATGCCTTCGACTACGACAAGGTGGCCGACCACACCATCATCGTGCGCGCCGCCGAGCCGGGAGAGACGCTGACAACACTCGACGGCGTTGAGCGCAAGCTGACGCCAGAGATGACGCTTGTGACCGACCCCGCTGGCCCCAATGTCATCGCGGGCATCTTCGGCGGCGCGCGTGTCGAGGTCTCGGACGAGACGACCAATCTGATTCTGGAGGCGGCGCACTGGAATCCGTCGAACATCCGGCGCACCTCTCAGGCGCTGGCCCTGCGCACCGAGGCGGGCAGCCGCTTCGAGAAAAATCCGGACATCACGCTCACCACGGTCGCGCTCGACCGCGCCGCGCAGCTCATCACACAGATGGGTGGCGGGCAGGTCGCTCCCGGCTATGTGGACTTCTATGCGGCACCGCCCGAGCGCCGCGTGATTGACTTCGATCTGGGTCAGGTAGCATGGCTCACGAACATGACGGTCACGCCGACCGAGGCCATCAACGTACTGAAGGCGCTGGGCTTCAGCGTCGAGGAGCTACCCACGGATGGCGGCGTCGTGCGCGTGCGGGTCGTCGTGCCGACCTGGCGTGGCGATGTGGAGGAGAGCGCTGATCTCGTGGAGGAGATCGCCCGCATCGTCGGCTACGAGCGCATCCCCAGCACCATCCCCGCTGGTCCGCTGCCCGAGCCGCAGGCCGAGCCGTGGTTCTGGCGCGAGTACGAGATTCGCGATTTGCTGCTGGGCGGCGGCCTGACCGAGATTCAGACCTATCCGCTGGTCAGCCGCACGGCGATGGCGCGCGTGTTGCCGGGGCTGTCGGCGGGCGAGGAGCTGCTGCTCAGCGCGCCCGTGCCGATAGGCGCGGACGGCGCGACGAACGGGAGCGCGGCGCTGCAACCCGCCGCTGCGCGCCCACAGACGCTGGAGCGGCGGCGTATCGAGGCTGTGGCCGAGAAGCTGCCCGCGATCACCCTGCGCAATCCCCTCAGCGCGGACATGGAGGCGCTGCGCCTGACGCTGCTGCCGGGGCTGCTGAGCGTCACCCGCGAGAACGCCAAGCACAGCGGCGCGGGTCTGTGGTTCTTCGAGGTAGGGCGGCGCTATCTGCTGACGCGCGAGTTGACCGAGGGCGCCGGGCTAGCCGAAGAGCGGCGTACAGTCGGTGTGGCGCTGAGCGGCCCACTGGCGCAGAGCTGGCTAGGTGAGCGCGACGCCGACTTCTTCGACCTGAAGGGCGTCGCGGAGTTGCTGCTGCATGGTCTGCAGATCACGCGCTACCGCTTCACTCAGGCGCGACATCCGAGCTTCCATCCGGGACGCTGCGCTACGTTAGAGGCGCTCGCTCTGCCCGTGGCTGGCGATGGCGCTGACCGAGCGGATGGCGCGGCCACGGCGCTGGAGATCGAGGGAGCCTGGCTGCCGCTTGGCGTGCTGGGCGAGGTTCATCCTGATGTCGGGGAGCGTTTCGATCTGACGCGCCGCACGTATCTGATGGAGCTCGATCTGGAGCGACTCTACACGGTCGCGCCCGCGCGCACTCTGACGCAGCCGATCTCGCGTTATCCCGTGGCGCAGCGTGACCTGGCGATTGTCGTCGCGCGCGATCTGCCTGAGGCGCAGGTTGCCCAGGCGATTCGCGCGAATCGTGGGCCACTCACGCCTCACGTTCAGCTATTCGACGTATATACTGGTGAAGGCATCGCGCCAGATAAGAAGAGCCTGGCCTACACCCTGACCTATCGTGCGACAGATCGTACGCTGACGGCGCAAGAGGTGGAGGAGGCCCAGAAAGCGATCATCGCGATGCTTGGCGAGCGGTTCGGCGCGGAGCTGCGGCAGTAGCGTAGACCAAGATGGCGTAGGGCATACGGTGGGTTTAAGGGCCTCATGGGCCTTACATGAAATGGCGGATTGACGGGCGCGATCGCCCGTCGAGCGTGCGAGTGTGAGCGGGCGATCTGGCCAACAGGTCATTCAGGGTCCACGATCGAGGCGGGCTGCCTTGCCCGCAGCGCAAGGTGATTCGAGAGTCATGGGGGCGATATGCAGCAGGCGATCGAGCGGCAGGCGCATGCCTTGCTGGGCGTGCGGGGCAAGCACATTGTCACGATTGGTGGTGGAACGGGACCCTTTGCGCTGCTCTCGGCGCTGAAGAAGCATGACTGCTCGATTACCGCGGTCGTCACGATGGCCGACAGCGGCGGCAGCTCCCGCCGACTGATGGACGAGTATGGCACGCTGCCCGTTGGCGATCTGCGCCAGGCGCTGGTCGCGCTCTCACGCAAGGGCGTGCTTTGGCGCGAGGTCTTCACCTATCGCTTCAAAGAGGCCAGCCCGAATGGCAAAGGCCCGAATGGCGCGGACAAGGGAGCCGGTCCCCTGAGCGTTGGGGAGATGCCCTCCCTGGGCGGGCACAGCCTGGGCAACCTCATCATCACCGCGCTGCAGGAGGTCAACCACGGCAACTTGCTGCACGCCATCGAAGACGCCCAGCAGCTGCTCGACACCGCGGGCGCGGTGCTGCCCGTCACGCTGCGTCCAGCGACGCTCTGCGCCGAGCTGGAGAGCGGCGACGTCATTGTCAGCGAGACGAATATCGACACGCGCGGCGAGCGCACGAGTGGGCCGCTCTCCCCGATCAAGCGCATCTATATGCAGCAGTCGGTCGAGGCGTGCGAGGATGCGCTGCGAGCAATCCGCCGGGCGGATGTGATCGTGATCGGGCCGGGCAGCCTGTACACGAGCATTCTGGCGAACTTCGTGGTAGAGGGCGTCGCGGAGGCGGTCCGCGCGTCGGAGGCGCAGAAGGTCTATGTGTGTAACCTGATGACCAATCGCGGCGAGACGGATGGCTTCCGCGCCTCGGACTTCGTGCGCGAGATCTATGGCTACCTCGGCGGTCGGGTCGACCGCATCGTCGCGCATGATGGCGTCTTCTCCGAGCGGCTGCTGGAACGCTACACGGCGGGCGAGCAGCATCCCGTCGAGCCGGATGTCGAGCGACTGCGCGAGATGGCGCCCGAAGTGGTGGTGGACTCGCTGCTGGCGGTCTATCAGGGAACGCTGGTGCGCCATGACGCTGAGCGACTGCTGCGCGCGATCTTCACGCCGGCTGAATATCTGGTGTAGACTCGCGCATGGCGTGAGGCGAGACGGATGCGCTGTCAGCGAAGCCGCGGAGGGAGAACGGAGCGCGCATGAGTGATCAACATGACTGGGCGCGCGAGCTTCAGTCCGTCCTCTACCATGAGATTCCACTGAGCCAGCAGATTGGCTTGCAGGTGGATCGGTACGAGGGAGCCAGCCTGTCGCTGCGAGCGCCGCTGGCGCCCAACATCAACCACAAATCTACTGCGTTCGCCGGCAGCCTGACCGCTGTGGCGACGCTCGCGGGCTGGGGGTTGACATGGCTGCTGTTGCGACAGCACGACCTGCGCGGCGTCATCGTCATTCATGAGAGCGCGACACGCTACCAGCTGCCGGTCGCGCACGATTTCGTGGCCGTCTGCCATGCGCCAGATGCGCTCGCGGTTGAGCGATTCCTCACCGCGTTGCGGCGACGTGGCAAAGCGCGACTGGCGCTGACAGTCGAGATTCAGGATGCCGAGCAGCGCATTGCCGTGGTTTTTACCGGTAGTTATGTGGCATTCATTGATCAGACAGACGATCGGACCAATGTTACGAGCAGTAGCGGCAGCGCATTGGTAGATCAGACAGGAGGCGACAGTGAGCACGGAAACGGACTTCGACAACATCACGATTCGTGATAATACAAGTGAGCGGCGCTATGAGGCGCATATCGGCGCCGAGTGGGCGGTGCTGGAATATGACCTGGAGGGCAAGCGCATCACGTTGATCCATACAGGTGTGCCCAGAGCGCTAGAGGGCCACGGCGTCGCGGGCAAGCTGGCGCGATTCGCCCTTGACGATGCGCGCACACGCGGGCTGGAGGTCGTTCCGGAGTGCTCGTATGTCCAGAGTTACCTGCGGCGTCATCCTGACGAGATGGATGTGGTCGCGGCAGATGCGCGCAAGCTGGTGGCGCAGGGACAGCAGGAATAACGACAGATCCCCTGGCGCCCGACCTCGCAAACATGTGAGCGGCTCGTGACGATAGCCATAGGCCGCTCATGCTCATTGCGCGATGAGCTCATTGATCCTGCCTGCCGGGCGTCGCTGGCCCATCTTTCTCTGAGCGGCTGGATACGCAATGAGCCAGAATCCGGAAGGCTCCCTCCGCGCCTGTGCAGCAGCGCCTGGTCCTGATGGCGGCATCGTGAGTTTCACAACGTTCGCGTCGTTCAGAGGCAGCATGAATCTCTGCGCGGTGTGACGTGGCTCACTTGCCTGGGCCATTCGCATAGAGTACATCTGTCGCATGCCACGTGGCGCCACATCTCACGCGCATGTGGAAGTCGTAACAGACCGTCGGAGGGGATAGACATGTCAGGCATGGTGATGACCGTTCTGGAGACGCATGTCCCGGAAGGCCAGTGGGCAGCGCTAGTAGATGGCTTCGCGCGCATGCAAGCCGGGAGACCATCCCAGTTGTCGGAAAGTTTCCTGGTTCAGGGCTCCGCTGACCCTACACTCTGGCAGGTGGTGGGACTGTGGCGCAGCCGCGACGCATTGAACGAGTATCGCGCGTCGGTGGAGGCGCCGGGAGGCGTTGTCTTGCTGCGCTCTGTCGGCTCGGAGCCGACGTTGAGCGTTTTCGAGGTGAGAGCGCAGTGACATAGCGTCGCGCCCCCAGCATATACGGCTCAGGGATGAGCCAGCCTGCCGGGGGCGCGCAAGGCGCGCGAGCCGTATTACTGCTGCGCGCCGACGGATGCTGGCTCTTTCGTCGCGGGATTGCGTGCGATCGCGACCGGCGCCGTCCACTTCACAACCGCCGCGGCCCAGGTCAGGCCAGCGCCGAACGCGACCATGCCGATGTGCTGACCCTGCTGCACACGCCCCTGCTCGACGGCCTCGCACAGCGCGATTGGCACGGCGGCGGCGGACGTGTTGCCGTAGCGCTCGATGTTGATGAAGACCTTCTCGGGGGGCAGACCCAGGCGCTTCGAGGCGGACTCGATGATGCGCAGGTTCGCCTGATGCGGGATGAAGAGGTCCATGTCTTCGGCGGTCATGCCAGCGTGGGCCAGCGCCTCTTCCATCGCCGTTCCCATGATGCGCGTGGCGAACTTGAAGACCTCGCCACCCTGCATGCGAACCCATTGCCGGCCTTCGCGCAGCCCCTCTTCTGTCAGTGGCTCCTTCGAGCCACCAGCGGGGATGTAGAGCAGCTCTGGCTTCGCGCCGTCACTGCCGAGGGTGAAGCCGAGCAGGCCACCAGGCTCGTCGCTCGCGCTCAGCACGACCGCGCCCGCGCCATCACCGAAGAGAATGCATGTGCCACGATCGGTGTAGTCAATAACGCGCGAGAGTACCTCGACGCCCACGACCAGCGCATGCTTGATGGCGCCAGTTGTGATGAACTGATGCGCCACACTAAGCGCATAGATGAATCCGGAGCAAGCCGCCTGCATATCGAACGCGCCGCACTGCGCGCCGAGAGCATGTTGCACGAGGTTAGCGGTGGACGGGAATTTATAGTCCTGTGAGACGGTCGCTACGATGACGAGGCCCAGATCTTTGCCCTCGATGCCCGCGCGCTCCAGCGCCTCACGGCCAGCCGCGATCGAGAGCGTCGCCGCTGACTCACCCGCGGCCGCGATATGCCGTTCCTTGATGCCCGTTCGAGAGGTAATCCATTCGTCAGACGTCTCGACCATCCGCTCCAGGTCGGCGTTGGTTAGTGTCTGCTCGGGGACCGACTTGCCCCATCCGGTGATTGCGCTAAAGCGGCTCATGTTGCTCCTCGTTGATTACACGCGCGCCCTCTCACGCGCAGTCACCGGCGAGAAACACCGATCGCCCATCTGTGCGTAGTGCGGCAGGGCGCCTTGGCGGGCATTGTAACATACTCCGCTCTTGCGGGCAGTATCTGGCTAACAACCGGGCTAACAGTCAGGCGACGAGGCAATTTGACCGCAACGCTTGCCACGCGATAGAGTGACAGGGATGATAGCTCCCTCACATCCGTCGGATGATGCGTGTCACACGAGTGGCGCCCGGCGATCCTCAGATTGACGACCTGCGACAAAGGAGTCTCCATGCGATTCTGTGGCTATGGCGACCTTGCGCGACTGATGCGCGAGACTGGATTCATTGAGCATGAGCAGCCGATGGACGCGCCCACCTTTGCGCTCCCCGGCGACCGTCCGCGCTATGCGCCCGATCGCCCGGTGGACGTTCGGCATGTGGACATCGCCGTGACACTCGATTTCGAGCGTCAACAAGTTCGCGGCGTCGTGACGCACAGCTTTGCCGCGCTCTTCGACACGGTGCGCGTCGTCACGCTCGACGCCGCTGAGCTGCACATCGAGCGGATCACGCTGGCCGACGGCGCGACCTCGCTCGACTGGTGGAGCGAGGGCGAGAAGCTACACATTCAGCTCGATCGCGCCTACGCCTACGGCGAGGAGTTCAGTGTGCGGGTCGCGTATTGGGCGCAGCCGCGCACGGGGCTGGTCTTTGTCGCACCTGACGCGGGCAATCCCGATCTTCCCAGGCAGGCGTGGACGCAGGGCGAGACGGAGTATCACCACTTCTGGTTCCCCTGCCACGACTTCCCCAATGATCGCGCCAGCACAACGCTCGCCGCGACCGTGCCAGCCGCGTTCTTCGCCCTCTCGAATGGCAAGCTTGAGGAGGCGCGTGACAATGGCGATGGCATGAAGACCTATCGCTGGCGCCAGGATATCCCCTTCCCGGCGTATCTCATCACGCTGGTGGCGGGCGAGTTTGTCGAGATTCAGGACCACTGGCGCGACATTCCGGTGAACTACTACGTGCGCGCCGGACGTGAAGAGGATGGGCGGCGCATGCTGGGGCGCACTCCCGCGATGATGGAGTTCTTCTCGCAGCGCTTCGGCGTGGATTATCCCTATGTGAAGTATGCCCAGATCGTGCCGGAGCTCTTCCTTGGCGCGATGGAGAATGTCAGCGCGACGACCCACAGCTACCGCCTATTGCCTGATCAGCGCGCCAGTCTCGATTACAAGCCCGACCCGGTGGTCGCGCACGAACTGGTCCATCAGTGGTTTGGCGATCTGCTCGCTGTGCGCGACTGGTCGCATACCTGGCTGAAGGAGAGTTTCGCCACCTACTTCGAGTCCGTCTGGATGGGCGAAGAGGAGGGGGAAGATCAGCTGCGCATCGAGATGCGCGACAATCTCGACGCCTACCTCGACGCGGACAAGCGTGGACGCCGCCCAATCGTCTACAACGTCTATCGCAAGAACGGCAACGAGCTCTTCGACCGCCACAACTATGAGAAAGGCTCGCGCGTGCTGCATATGCTGCGGCATGTCGTGGGAGAGGCGGCGTTCTGGCGCGGCATGCAGCGGTACGCTCAGCGCAACCGTGAGCGCGAGGTCATCACCGC
>DASQSS010000397.1:0-13351 GCA_035642255.1 Ktedonobacterales bacterium
ACAACCAGTGGGAAGATGACCCAGTCGGTGCTGTTCTTGATGCCAACTCCACCCGCGATCGCCACAGCGGACCCAAGAATCATCGCGCCAATGTTCTCGGCAGCGGTAGATTCGAAGATGTCAGCGCCGCGGCCCGCGCAGTCGCCGACATTGTCGCCGACGAGGTCAGCGATCACCGCGGGGTTGCGCGGGTCGTCCTCCGGGATGCCCGCCTCGACCTTGCCAACGAGGTCGGCGCCCACGTCGGCAGCTTTGGTATAGATGCCGCCGCCAAGCTGCGCGAAGAGCGCGACAAAGCTGGCGCCGAATCCAAAGCCCACAATGTCGGTCGGGGCGATTGTGGCGCCCGTGAAGAGCGCGAAGACGAGGTACAGCAGCGTCACGCCCAGGAGGCTCAGTGAGATGACCAGGAAGCCCGACACGGCGCCACCACGCAGCGACACCATCAGCGCATCGCCCAGGCTCCGGCGCGCCGCGCTCGCGGTGCGGATATTCGAGCGCACGGCGACCTGCATGCCAATGTACCCGGAGATGCCAGAGCAGAAGGCCCCAATGAGGAAGGAAATCGCCGTCCGCAGTCCGACGCCAAGCGGGCCATCGATCCCCAGAGCCGAGGGGCCGCTAAGCTGCGTGAGCAGACCGAGCACGATACCAATCACCACGGCGCCCGCGACCGCGAGCAGCGCGATCGTGCGATATTGGCGATTCAGGAAGGCCTGCGCGCCAGTAAAGATCGCATCTGACACCTTGCGCATCTCGGGGGTGCCAGTATCTTGAGATGTTACCCATCGCGCCAGTAACGCGGCGACGATGACGGCGATGATGCTGGCCCCGATAGGGATGATGAGCCACCACATGCTGCTATTCACGAGCGCTTATGCCCTCCTGAGTACACGACCTTGCTAGACGACGCCGCACTGCGTAGAGGCAGGGCCGGGCGATGGCGCCACGCGGCAGGGCAACTCACACCACCGATCATGCCGAAAAAAGGAGCGCCATATGCATATGTCAGTGGGGGAACAAAGACCTGACGCGTCCGCAGTTTCGCTTGCGTGGGGATCCCGATCGTCGCGGAACGTACCCACTTGCCATGCAGCCTGTTACAGACGCGAATGCGCTAGAGCGCACGTCACAGCGAGTGTAACATAGGCGCGTCACAATGGCAAGCGCATCAACCGTGCGGTTTCGCGGGCGGGAACCACTCAGCGTCACCATCGAATCGTGCGGGCGGAGAGGGTCAGCGCGTAGCGGCCCGCGACGCATCGAGCAGTTCAGCCAGAGTGTCAAAGATATATTCGGGCTTGCGCGTTCCCGTCGCTTCCGCCGCCTCGTCCGCTGAGGTGAGGCCGCTGAGGGTCAGCGCAGTCGTGAGTCCGGCGGCATGCCCGGCGACGATGTCAAGGTCGAGGCCATCGCCCACCATCAATGCGTGCTCACGCTGTGCGCCGAGGAGATGCAACGCCTGAAACACGATTCCCGGCGCGGGCTTGCCGATCATTTCCGCTCGTCTGCCACTTGCCGCCTCGACCGCCGCGACAAGCGCCCCTGTTCCTGGTCGGAATCCCTCTTCGACTGGCAGGCGCGGGTCGCGATTGACGGCATACAGCGCCGCGCCCGCCAGAGCCGCGTTCAGCGCACGGGCCAGGCGTTCGTAGGTCAACGTGCGGTCGAGGCCGATGAGCACTGCGTCCGGCGCGGGCCCGTCTTCAGCGTCGAGCCAGACGGGTCGCAGGCCCGCGACGCGCACCATCTCGACAACGGACGGACCCGTGAGAGGAAAGACACTGCCGCCGGGGAAGCGCTGTGAGATCGCGGATACAGTCGCCCAGCCAGCCGTCACCACTCGCCCCTCTGGCCGTGGCGTGCCAAGTCGCGCAAGCTTGGCGGTAACTTCCTCAACCGTAGCGAACGAGTTGTTGGAGACGAAAGCGACCTGACGACCAGTCGCGTCAACCCATTCTACTAACTCGCGCGCGCCTGGGAGCAGCGCCTCGCCACGGTAGACGACACCGTCAAGATCGAGCAGATACGCCGTGACATTGGCCAGAGGAAGACGTTGACTCATGAGCTCGCGCTATCCTAACAACTGCTGCCTGATGGCGAGCACTTCTTTGCGCAAAGAGGTGTTCTCGTTCACCTCGCGCGTGATCTTGTCACAGCCGTGCAGCACCGTGCTATGGTCACGCCCCCCGAGCGCCTGGCCAATCTCCAGCAAGGATGCGTCGGTCTCCTGCCGCATGAGATACATCGCCACCTGCCTCGGCACGACGATATGCTTATCGCGTTGCTTACCCTTCAGATCGTCCACCTGAATGCGGTAGTAGTCCGCGACAAGGTTGATGACATCGTCAATACTGACTCGGCGCTGGCGCGTATCAGTCGCGAGGCTCGCCATGGCGGCCTTCGCCGTCTCAATCGACATCGGCAAGCCCTGTAGCTCAGCAAAGGCAAGCACACGATTGAGGCTGCCTTCCAGCTCACGGATGTTGCTCTGAACCCGATTCGCCACGAACAGAATCACCTCATCAGGCGTATGATGCCCAATCAGCTCCGCCTTCGCTCGCAGAATGGCGATGCGGGTCTCAAGATCAGGCGGCTGAATATCGGCGATCAATCCCCACTCAAAACGTGAGCGTAATCGCTCCTCCAGGCTGACAATCGCCTTTGGCGGGCGATCGCTGCAGATGACGATCTGACGATTCGTCTCATACAGGCTGTTGAAGGTGTGGAAGAACTCCTCTTCGGTCGAGTCTTTGCCCGCGATGAACTGAATGTCGTCCACCAGCAGCACATCCACAGAACGATATTTGGCGCGAAATTCCTCAGTCTTGCGGTAGAGGATGGCGTTGACGATCTCATTGGTAAACGTCTCGGACGAGACGTACAGCACCGTCAGATTGCGCTCCAGCGCTGTGTGGCCGATCGCGTGCAGCAGATGCGTCTTGCCCAGTCCGACACCTCCATAGAGGAAGAGCGGATTGTAGGCGTAGCCGGGCGCATCCGCCACCGCCTGTGAGGCGGCGTGCGCTAGCTGATTGCCGCTGCCGACGATGAATGTCGAGAATGTGTATCGCTTGTTGAGACGCGGCGGAGTCAGCGGGGCAACGCCCATGCTCGCGCCGGGATCATAGCCACCGTATGTCGCGCCGCGCGAGAACATCGGGTCGCGCTGGCTCGGGCGTTCGGTTCGATCGTCGGGGTCGCGGTCGTCCGTCTCATCATTCATAGTCGTCATCTCGGTCGTCATCTCGCCTGCCACGTTCCGCCCTGCGGAGCCACCAATGGGAGGAAACTGCGCCTGCCCCGCGCTACCTCGGTAACCGCCACCCTGCTGTCGTGGTGGAATACCCGATGACGCGCCGCCCGACTGGCGCGGCGAAGCGCTCTCTCCATAGGTCGTTTGTCGGGTGTCTGTGGTCACGTTTCGGCGCTCGACGCGATGTGAGATGTCACGCGCGCTGGCGTTGACCGAGGGCGACTCTGGGATGCGCTGTCGCGGCGGCTGTAGAGGACCAGCGAGCGCGTTGCGTGTGGGAGCCGGGAGAGGTTGAGGCGCCTGCGCTTCGGCAGCGCTCAAGCCATCCTCCTCATCCGCGAGTAAGAAGAGTGGTCGCGCATACGTGGCCTTGGGCGCCTCTGAGCTGGCAGTCGCGGTTCCGCGTGGAGCGCCTGGACGATCCGACAACACGCCGCCAGGAGCGGTCGCGATCGTCAGGGCCACAGGCGCGCCAACCACGTCGCTCAACGCCCGCTCGATCAGATCGTGGTAGCGCGACTCGATCAACTCGCGCTCGAACGTCGAGCGCACATGCACGGTTGCGGCGCCACCGCTGACATTGACAAGTTGAGCCCCACGCAGCCAGGTGTTGAGCTGTGCGCCTGTTACTTCACGTTGTAGTCGGCCCAGGGCCGCACGCCAAACATGCGCATTACTCACAGCAATCCCTCGTCGCTCACTGGCTGCGCCCACTCACCCCACGCCTGGCCCAGGCCGCTGAACGGGAGGCGCGCAAAGCCCTCCCGCTGCGACGGGCGTAAGGATCATAGTACACATGTATCTACAAACGGCGCAAGAACACAGCCGGATTGGCCATCGCCGCCAGGTCAGTTGTCATCTCCCCACGCCCCAGCGTCGCCAGCGTCCGATGATGGAGCTTCCATTGAATCATCAGCGCGCGACGGACGCAATGCCACAGCCTCTTTGAGATACACATGGATAATCTCATGCGCAGATTTCTGTGTATTGACGAGCATAAGCACACGAATACAGCGGCGCACCGACGTCGACGGCACGGGAATCTCACGGGCGCACATTAGCGCTGTCTCGGTCCAGCCTAGCTGGCGAGCCGCCAGCGCCGGATACTCTGCGTCCAGGTCGTCTGTCACCGTAAAGAAGATCGCGGCGATGTCATCGCGCGCGAACTGGTTGCGCGCCATAATCCGCTGCAATACATCGCGTGTCGCCAGCAGGATCGCCTCGCGCTCATTCGCGCTTGCGGTCGTGGCTCCGCGCACCCCTCGACAGTTCAACATTGCCTTATATCCCTCCGCCTGCTGGGCTCGCACATGTCATTGCTCATTACCGCACACCGATACGACAGGCGTCAGGAGCCAGGATGCTCGCGGCGCGCTCACTTTGACCCCAGGCATGAGCGACAGGTATAGTGTAGCTAACAATACATAGCTTCTTACTCCTCTGCCGCCAGAGTTCACGCGCTGCGTGACATCCCGGCAGAGGTACCTAGTACTCAAAGGCAACTCCCAGATGGAACAGACCGTGCAGAGCGTTCAGGCTCCCGAGCAGATCGAAAAGATCGGCGACACGCCCATTGATAGCGAGGCCCTGCTAGAAGCGCTCAAGCAGTGCTACGACCCCGAGATCCCCGTGAACATCGTGGATCTCGGGCTCATCTATCAGATTCGTACTGAGGGCGCAAAAGTCAACATAACGATGACGTTGACAGCCATCGGCTGCCCCGTCGCTCCTGAGGTGATGGCCGACGTGCAGGGCCGCGCTTCCGAAGTCGCAGGTGTTGAGTCATGCGAGGTTGACCTGACCTTCGAGCCGATGTGGACGCCGGAGCGCATGACCGAGGACGCCCGCTGGGAACTCGGTATTTAACGAGCTTGCTCGCCGTCGGGCAGGAGAGATCATGCCACGTCGAACGAAAACGTCGCGTGATCAATCTCGCCCGACGGCATCGTGATCGTCAACGCGAGTGACCAGCGCCCAGGACTGAGCGCTGGCGCGACACAGCGATACCATCCCGGCTGGCCCGTGGCCGCCGCCGAGATGGTCGGAATCGCCATCGCCATGCCGGGCATGCTGAGCGCGCACTCAATATGTGCGCCTTCCTCAGCTGCTCCGGAGGCATCCTTCACCTGCAACACGAACGCCTGGCTCGATGACGAGGGAGCGTTCACTGAGAGCGCGACTGTCGCAAGCCCCACTTGCTGAGTCATGGCCTGAGTCATGGCGCCCGTCGCCTGAGCGGGCCCAACAGCGCCAACGACATCCACCAGCCAGCCAGCCACCAGGACAGCCACGACGGTGACAGCCACGATCAGCGCTAGCCATCGCCCTGCCACGCGCGACTGTGCGCGCGACGCGCCCTCGACAGCCGCCACATCATCTGGTGTATCGCGCTCCTCGCGTGCAACGCTCACCTGTTACGCTCCTGCCATGAATGCATGACACGCGGACGCAGGCATGGATTCCCGCGAGCGTCGTCGCGGCCATGATACGCCGCCTGGCGCAGGATGTCACTTGCCAGACTGCGTCGGGCCGTATCCGTGCGTCGTGGAGGTCGCGTCCGCGGGCGGATACTGTTCGACAGTGGCGCTGCCCGCCACATAAACCCAGACCTGTTCGCCTTCGACTTTGGTCTCGATGGCGGGCAGAGGCGCATACTGGTAGCGGGCGCCTGGCGCGGGCTGCCCACTCTGAAGGAATCGGCCACCGTGGCAGGGGCAGTCGAAGGTTCCGGCGCCGCTATTCCACTGCAGCAGGCAGGCCATGTGCGTGCATACACCCGACAGGGCGACGAACCCACTCGCCGTATTCTGGAGATAGCCGATCACGGCGCCTGCCTCGAATCGCTTGACTGCGCCCAACGGCATAGCGTTCAACGCGGCGACGGCGACCCATGCTCCCGTACCTGCGGGCACCAACGCGCCAGGAGGCGCGCCTCCCGTCGTCGTTCCTTGCGTGGGACGCTCCAGCGCCGAGCTTACCGCCGCCCCTGCCAGCGCAGCCGCTGCGGCTCCTAGTCCACCCAGCACGACGCCACGACGCGACACGCCAGCGCGACCACTCCTGGCGTGCGGTTCCGCTGGCGAGGTCATAGCCGTAGCGACTTGATGCTGCGCCTCAGCCACTGAGTCCTCGTGAGGGACTTCGGTGGACATGCGCGCTTGCTCTGCCTCCAGCCTGGCGAAGAGTCGCGCCGCAAAGTCGGGCGCGACGGAGGCTCCGTCAGGCGCGGCGGCGTGGAGCAAGGCAGCGGTGGCGCTCAGGCGCGCATCCTCGTCGGAGCCATCCGCTCGATCAGGACGCCGCTCGGCGCGCAGACGCTCGATAAGCTCATGCGCTCGCATATACTGCTGCGCGCTCTCAAGCTCACTCATCGCATCTTCGCCTTCGGGATGCATGCCGTCATCGGGCGGTCGCCGATCATCAGAGCCCATCGTCACCAGGTACCCCGCTCAACACGACTCGTCGGTCTCAACATCTCGTTCCACTGCGCGGCTCGCCTTCTTGAGCGCACGGAACTGCAACACCTTGACGTTGGCCTCAGTCAGATTCATGCGCGCCGCTGTTTCTTTGAGGGAGCAGTTCATCAGGAAGCGATAGGTGAGCACCTCGCGATACCGCTCTGGCAACTGACTGAGAATATGCTGGGCGCGGTCACCGGAGCCGTGGTCCGCCGCAAGCTCGCCTGAGGCAGTGGGACTATCCCATCCTGCCGCGAGGAGATCATCCAGCGAACTTGAGCGCAGCCGATAGAACACGCGCCAGTAGTCCGCGATTGTGGTGCGCGCGACCTGAAAGAGCCATGCCTGCGCGGCATTCGGATCGCGCGCCTCATCGAGACCGCGAAGCGCCTTCAGGTACACCTGCGACGTGAGATCTTCCGCCTCTTCGCGGTTACCGACTTTGCTATAAATATAGCGATACACACTCGGCAGCGTCGCTTCATAGAGCGCGCGAAGACCCAGGGACGCAGGCGCGACCTCAGTCTGCGCCGGGGTATTCTGCTGCACGGGCTCCCTCCGGAGCATCATGCGTTTGTCTCCCGTTCACTCCCCAGCAAGCCGCGCGGCGCAGCCTTCGGCATGGATGCCTACGACCGCAGACCATCTGCGCGACACCTTCTAACTCCTGGTACGTAAGCGGGTTACAGCGCCATGTGCGAATCAAGCGGCGACGCTATCGCCTTTTCGTACATGTACGATACACTATCTGAAGCGAACGCGCGTGACCTATTCTCCTGAGTGGGGTATGTCACATCGCCGCAAACGGCGCATAGAGGAGCAACGACAAGCGTATGGCATATGAGCAGCGGGAGGCGGTTGACCGTCTCGAAGACATCTTCCGGCGGCAAGGCGATCTTGATGACTTCTTGCGAGAGGCGCGCCCAGGTGGCTTCTACCATTGGACACCGCTCGATCGGTGTACGACCTGGACACGCTCCATCGTCCACGAGTGCTGCGAGCTCGACAATGAGCTCAGTTGGAAACCCTGGAAGAACCCGAAGTCGCTCGACGAGAATCGCCATGAGCGTCTCATGGAGACCGTGGATATTCTGCACTTTCTGGTGCAGCTATCGCTCGACCAGGGATTCACTGCCGACGAAATCTACCGCGCCTACATCACTAAGAACGAAGAAAATCGAGAACGTCAGCGCACCGATCCGCGCTATGCGCCCCAGGTGGAGTAACAGCGCGCGTCGAGGCCATGCGACGTTTCCGCAGGGGGCAGCCACATGAATGCCAGCACACTCAATCTCATCGCGCAAACCGACAGCGCCTTCCGAAGAGAGGGTGACTGCTGGATAGGACGATGCATCATCTGCAATGGTCCGATCCGGTTTGAGAGGGCCACGGGGGAAGGCGCGACGATCGAGCACATCATACCGCGCTCTCTGGGCGGCGGGAATGAGCCACTCAACCTCGGCATCGCTCATCTTCGGTGCAACGCGGAGAAAGGCCGACGCTGGGACCCGCCTCGACGCCACCATGCCAGGCGGGAGCAGTATGCGGCGCTGACAGACCGCATGCTCCGCGAGCGAGCGCGCCGCTTTAGAACGGCGTTCGGCCCAGATGACAGTGGTAGTGAGAGAAGCGCCAGTTTATGAGCCAGCCCAGACCACCGAAGGACGACGAAACGGAGCTAGCGCCTGCGGCTCGCTTCACCCGCGAGACCTTCCTCGGCTGCGTTGGCCTCGGCTGTATTCTCCTGACGCTGCCACTCCTCTGGCTGGCAGTCGGTGTCGCCACACGCTGGGCTACGCATGCGCTGCCCGTATTGGCGTTCGGCGCCGCCGTGGGCGGGGCTGCGCTGGCGATGCGTGTGCCGGGAGTCGTCCGCTCGCGCGACCCGCAACGTCCTCTCACCCACGCTGGCACAGCGCCAACGCTCGAGCGGCCAGCCCAGACGGCGAACCGTGGTATGTGGGCGCTCACTGCGGCGCTCGTCCTTTGTGCGCTCACAGGTTATGCGATTGAGATTGCGCGCAGCGGAGAGACACTCGGCCTCTGGCTGATGCTGGGACCGGGCGTGACGCTGTTGACGCTGGGCGCTGTCGTTGGCGCTGGCAGGTTACCCGCTCCTGCGCTGCGTTGGGTAAAGCGCTCGATTTATGGTGGCGCAGCACGGCAGGGCGCGCCACTCATCGCCATTGGATTTGTGACGACAGGCGGCGCGCTCTTTCTGGCTGTACTCGATGGCTACATGTGGGGATTGCTGGCGCTGGCGCTGCTCATTGCGGTGATGGTATCGCTGACGCCCTTCGCGCGCCGCATGCCCCGACGTAACGCATCCTCTCGCTAGGTCAGTCGGAAAGCCAGGCTACTTCTGCGCGGCAGCAACCGCCTCAGTGATACCCTGCAAGCCAATGACACGGAAGCGCTGGTAGCGGCGTTCGAGAAGCTCGCCTGTCGAGAATCGCTTCAAATCGGCTAGCTCCCTCAAGATCGCTGACTTGACGTTCTCGGCGGACGCCTGATAGTCGCGATGCGCGCCACCCAGCGGCTCAGGAATGATGCCATCCACGATGCCAAGCTGCAACAACTCCGGCGCGGTAATCTTCATGGCCTCCGCGGCATCGGGAGCAAACGCGTTGTCACGCCAGATGATCGAAGCCGCCGCCTCTGGAGCCGCCACCGTGTAGACCGCGTTCTCCAGCATCAGCACACGATCCCCTACCCCGATGCCAAGCGCGCCGCCGCTGCCACCTTCGCCAATGACGATGCAGACGATCGGAGTCCGCAGCCCTGCCATCACCAACAAATTCTCGGCGATAGCTTGCGAGATGCCGCGCTCCTCATCGCCCAGGCCTGGATACGCCCCTGTCGTGTCGATCAGAGTGACGACCGGATAGTGAAAGCGCTCGGCATAGCGGAAGAGTCGCAGCGCTTTCCGGTAGCCCTCCGGATGCGCCATGCCGAAGTTGCACTCTTCGCGCTCCTTCAGATCGCGGCCCTTCTGGGTACCCAGCAGTACAATCGTCTGGCCGCCGACGCTCGCGACGCCGCCCTGAATCGCCCGATCATCTGCGAAGCGACGATCACCGCGCAACTCGAAATAGTCATCGCACATGCGTTTGATATAGTCGTTGGTATATGGTCGGTCTCGGAAGCGCGCGACCTGCACACGCTGCCAGGGAGTCAGCGATGAGTAGATCTCCTCCGTGCGGCGATTCAGCTCTCGCTGAAGCTCCGCCACCTGCGCGCGATCGTCGGATCGCATACGCTCGCCGCGGCGCTGAAGATGGGCGATACGCTTTTCTATGTCAGCGAGCGGCCGTTCAAACTCCAGATCGTATGCCATCGCTCAGTCCTTCCTCAACCCACATAACCGCCAGCGCTTAAGCGCCCGCGAGTGTCTCACCATGGCTGTGCAGGCGAAGGAGGCGCGCGAGCGTCGCACGCAGCTCCCGGCGATGCGTAATGCCGTCAATCATGCCATGCTTCAGCACGAACTCAGAGGTATTCACATCTTTTGGCAGACGTTGATGCATCATCTGCTCGATCACCCTCGGCCCAGCGAATCCAATGAGCGCACCTGGCTCCGCTAGTATGACATCACCCAGAAACGCGAAGCTCGCTGAGATACCGGCTGTCGTCGGGTCAGTCAGCAGTGAGACGTACAACGTACCCGTCTCAGCGAGGCGCGCCAGCGCCGCCGAGGTCTTCGCCATCTGCATCAGCGAAATCGTTCCCTCTTGCTGACGTGCGCCACCAGAGGCCGAGACGATCACCAGCGGGATCCGGTCCGCCGCTGCGCGCTCGATGGCCAGAGTCAGCTTCTCGCCGACAACCGAGCCCATGCTTCCGCCGATGAAACGGAAGTCCATCGTGGCAAGCACCACTGGCTGCCCTTCGATACGACCCGTGCCAACAACGACCGCGTCTTCCAGACCGGTTTTCTCGCGCTCGCTCACCAGCTTATCCGCATAGGAGCCAGATCGTGCGACAAAACCCAGCGGGTCACTGGACAGCAGCCCACAGGCAAACTCTTGAAAGGTGTCAGGGTCGATCAGCAGCGCAATGCGCTCGGGCGCGGAGAGACGGAAGTGATGACCGCATTTCTGGCAGACTTTGAGATTTTTCTCCCAGTCTTTGCCCAGCAGCAGTTCACGGCAATTGGGACACTTCACCGCGAGATTATCTGGCAGCGCCCGCGCGACTGCGTCAGGATCAGGATGCGCCCCATTCTTCTGCGCCACTGTCAGCGCTGGCTGCGACTCATCCTTCATGCGTTGTTCACCCCCGTCGGCTCTCTTGGGCAATCTATCGCTGTATGACCCATGCCGAACATCTCGAATGCTCGCGCAGTCTTGTTATCATCGCGCATCCGCATGAAAGCGTCAACTGGCTAACACATGCGGCGCCACTGATCGAACCTCAATCGGCTCAATCTTCTTCGAACAGCGCATCGATGAACTGCTCAACGTTGAATGGCGCGATGTCGTTGACCCGCTCGCCAGTCCCAATGAACTTGATGGGTAGACCCAGCTCCGACGCGATGGCGAAGACGATGCCGCCGCGCGCTGTGCCATCCAGCTTGGTCAAGATCACGCCGCTCACGCCCGAATCCTGCACGAACTGCTTCGCCTGAGCCAAGCCATTCTGCCCAGTAGTGGCGTCCAGCACCAGCAGCACCTCGTGAGGCGCTTCGGGATCGTATTTCTGCAGCACACGAACGATCTTCTTCAGTTCGTCCATCAGATTTGATTTAGTATGCAGGCGTCCCGCCGTGTCAACGATGAGGACATCGGTTCCGCGCGCCTGAGCCGCCTGCATCGCATCATAGACCACCGCGGCTGGATCAGCGACGGACTTGGGGTCCACACCCTGCTGGTGTGCGATCACGGGCACGCCAACACGGTCGCCCCAGGTTTTTAGCTGCTCGACTGCCGCCGCGCGAAACGTATCACCCGCAGCCAGCATCACCCGGTGCTTCTGCCGCTTCAGCAGATGAGCCAGCTTGGCGATGCTCGTGGTCTTGCCCACTCCGTTCACGCCAACCATGAGCAACACGGTGATGGGCGAGGTTTCTGAAAATATGAGCGGCTCAGGATCACCCAGCAGGAGTTCCAACTCTTCTTTGAGGGCCGCGCGCAGCTGAGAGCCGTGTGTCATCTGCGCCGCCTCCGCTCGCTCATGAAGAATGCTCATGAGCCGCTCGGTGGTCTGCACGCCAACGTCACTGCTAATCAGCGTCTCTTCCAGCTCGTCCCAGAGGTCATCCGAGATCTCCTCGTCATGCGCGAGCGACTCGTTGACGCGACCAAAGAGCTGACGTGTGCGTCCCAGGCTGAGCTTGAACGGATTGAAAAATCCGCGTCGCTGCCCCGAGTCGCTCTGCTCACCGGCAGCCTCGTCAGCCTCAGAAATGAACTCGTCCTCATCCACAGAGGCGCCTGGGCCATACGGAGTTGGAGCAACGGGACCCGGGTTCGAAGGCAGCGTAGGCGCCGATGATGTCGGCGCTGGCGTCGGCGCTGGCCGAGTTGGCGCGCTCAAGGGCGGCTCAACATCCCCAGGCGCAGCATCTGCTGGGGGTGCGGACACCTCCTCTTGAGGTAGCTCGGCTTGAGGTAGCTCGGCTTGAGGTAGCTCGGCCTCTTCCGCGCCCTCGATCGTCTCCTGATCGACGTCCTGCCGCCCGAAAATTCCATCACGTAATCGCTTGAACACGACCACACCCCTGCCATTTCGCCTGCGGCGCCGTCAACTCAACAACCTCTGGTCCACATGCGCAGCGCGCTCGCAGCGCAACCCTTGTGCGACATGCCACATCATACCCATCGAAGGCATAACGCGGGTGTGCACAAAGGCGGCATGCTGCGAGCGCGCGGTTGCGTTAGCGCGGAGCGCGGTGCGTATACATGCTGCCGTCGCTCACTGGCTCGTTGATGATGATGTCGCCGTTTCTTATCTTTACATTGTATAAGCATGCTGGGTTTGTACACACCCAGGCTTTGTACTGAATAGATGCGCCCTGACTTCCAAAGTCAGACAATGGCACCAACTCACCTGCGCCGCACTTGCGGCACCGTGGAAATCCGTACTCCACTTCGAATCGCCCCCTTCAGGTATGTGAGTGTCGGCGCGCTATCGGCTCTCCATGTCTCTGTGGCGTTCTCCAGTTGGCTGGATGACGTCGCAGTGCTTTCTTACCAGGAGGCGCGAGTTCTCGAAAGTTCCCCACCGCGTCCACGACGCCGAGATGCGCACCGTACTCTCTACACTATATCATCTACCGCGTTAGATGTTGCTCATACTCCGCTTGAAATTCGCTGATCATGCGCTTGATGTCCACCTCGCTATGCAAATTGCACGCCAGCTTGAACACCACACGCGGCAGAAACGACCGTACCATGATACATGTAGACAACGAGCCGCGCGACCTGTCGGTTCCAGGTTAGCCCGCCCGTCCCATACTACGCCAACACCCAAGCGCATTCCGCCTGCCACAACCTCGCTCAGCTTGGCGACCACCGCAAGTATTACGCCGTTGGCAAGGTGCACAATGTCGCCCACGGTATTGACGGTCTCAATAATGACGCATCTTCTTTCCCCCGGGCAGCATCTTTCCGCCTGCTCCCTGCTCGCTGCTCACCGC
>DASQSS010000398.1:0-3041 GCA_035642255.1 Ktedonobacterales bacterium
CACTGGCGACATGCATGCCGACGAAACGCATGCTGACGCCGCTCTCGTGCGCCCGATGCTCGCCGCTCTCGGTTGCGACCAGGCGCCCCGTGCCTCTCCTTCGCAGGAGAAGGCTTGAGACGCCAGGTCGCATGAGCGGGACATCCAACGAAGTCAGCGCTTAGTCACCGTCGGCGTCATCCTGCGCGCGAGCGACCCAGTCGAGCTGGTCTCCCGGCACACCATGCTGCCCGAGCAACAGGCTCAGTTGGGCGGCATGTTCCTGGACGTGGCGCATGCTATAGATCTGTAGCTCGGCATAGCTGACGACATCGCCCTCCTCCATCCAGCCGAAGCTGACAGGTTGGCTTGCCCGCTCGTCTGTCATCGTCTGGATGGTAGCGCGGCACTTCTGACGAACAGACGCGAGATAGGCGCGTAGCTCATCCCTGGAATAGGGCTGGTTGGGTACTGGTCCAGCCGCGTCGTCCTGCTCCACCAGCGTATAGGGCGCTGGCGGAGCGAATCCCTCCTCAGATCCAAAGAGGTACAGGTCGAGCCAGAACAGCGCATGATAGGCGACATACCAGAACTCGGTGCGCTGTGACGGGACGGACGGGTCATGCCAGACAGGCTCGCGCCAGAGAGCATCGGGGCACGCCTTCAGGGCGTTGTCCAGCATATCAATGGCCGCGCCGAACTGCTTCCACGCCATGATGCGCCACAAACTGTCCATATTCGCTCCTCCACGGGCGCTACTACCGTCCCAACTCGGTGTTCAGGAAGGCAAGGGTTCGCTCCCACGCCAGCGCAGCGGCAGCGGCATCGTAGGCATCTGGGCGATTGTCCTCGAAGAACCAGTGCCTGGTTCCCGGATAGGTGTAGAAGGTGGCCTGCCTCCCCGCCGCCCGGAGGTCGCGCTCCAGCGCCGCGATCTTCTCGGTCGGCAAAAAGACATCGTCCGCCGCGAAGTGGCAGAGGTAGGCGGCCTGCGCGCGATTATAGTCCAGACCAGGGTACGCGTCATAAAAGGTCACGACAGCGGCGATCTCCTCGGCCTGCGTGACGGACATGTCGAGCGCATAGGCGCCTCCGAGCGAGAATCCGATGAGGGCGAGCGCGCCGCGCCCATCCGCTGGGCTGGTTGCGCCGTTTTGGCGTAGGAAGCGCATTGCCCCCCGAATGTCGCCGCGCCACTGTTCCTCCTGCTGATCCAGCGCCGAGCCGAGCGTGTCCGCCTCCTCGACTGACGCGGTCGTCTTGCCGTGATAGAGGTCAGGGGCGAGCGCCACAAAGCCTGCCTCCGCGAGCCGGTCGCAGACCTGGCGAAATGGCTCCGTCAGCCCCCACCACGCATGCAGCACGACCACTCCCGGCCCTGACCCCGCATGCGGCGCGGCCAGATAGCCCGTCGCGGGCGCGCCCTCGGTATCGAAGGTGATCATCTGTCCAGTCATGCGATCCTCCTGTATCCCGCTGAATGATGCGCATCGCTGTGGCGCACTATGCTACCGCACATCTCGACGCGCCTGCCTGTTCATTCTTCCCATGCTCTAACGTGAAAAAGGAAAGACTGCGCCCGAAGCTGGTCGGCTGGCGGTTTCACCCGCATGGGCTCGGGAGTGGATCGTCAGTCCGCGCAGGCGGGCTTCGCGGCCCAGCAAAGGCCACCCAGGCGCGGCTTCAGTCGCCAGCCGCTCCACGCTACCACACGACCCGACTCCCCGATCCAGAACGCCTGTTGACTACTACATTCGGCGTACTCGACCCCGCGCGTCGCGTGTTTGACGTAACGAATCCGCTCGGTTGTCGTTCTCGCATGGGAACGCCGAGGGCGAATGGCTCTCAGCGTCGCTGTGGGGCGCTTTGGACGCCTGTCCTATGCGCCGGGTTGCCGCGGCCCCATATGCTGAGATGTCAGCGCGTGGTGTGCGGTGGGGGGAGTAGTGGAGCATGTCTGGTCATCTCGCGATACTCATCTTCGAGGCGCTGCTGGGGCTCTTCACAGCCTACGCGGCGTACAGCCTGTTCAGCGGGACGCCAGCGAGCATAGCCAAGTCTCGCGAGGCGCTTGGCATAGGCCGGTGGTATTGGCTGCTGGCGGGAACTGTCGCCACGATCGGCGCGGCGGGCCTGTTCGTCGGGCTTGCTGTTCCGGTGGTAGGGGCGTCGGCGGCTCTGTGGATGGTCTGTTACTTCATCGTCGCGACCTTGACACATGTGACACACCGCGACATGAAGAATGCGGGGTTGCCGCTCATCTTCTTGCTGGTCTGCGCCGCCCTCGCGGCGCTGCGCTGGAGCGACTTTGCTCCAGCGCTTGCGCTCATTACGCCATTCATTCCATAGTCACTCATAGTCACTCATAGTCGCTCTGCGCGGCGCATGCGTCGTCAGCCACGAGCGAGGGACAAGCGAGTCTTACGCTTGCGCCTCGCTCGTGTCGCCTGTCTCGCTCGTGTTGCTCGTGTCTCCCGTGCCGTGGATGTAGCGCTTGCCACGCAGCAGCGACGCGACTGCCGCGACCAGGCACATCGCCGCCGAGATGTAGAACGCGGCATGCAGTCCGACCATGAACGGGCTTGAGATCAGATTTGGGAAGAACTCCTTGCCGAGCAGGATAGTGAGGTTCGACTGCGAGATATGCGTCCGCAACGGCGCGGGCAGCAGCACGCCAATCGGGTTGTAGCCGAGGAACGCGCCGAAGAGCGCCGCTGTCGGCGGCAGGTGCGCGATCTGCGAGGCCGCCTGTGATGGCACGCCATACTTCGTCAGGCCGTTGTAGAAGGTCGACGGGATCGCATTCGCCAGACCCGCGATAACAATGCTGAAAAAGACGCCGATGCTAAAGAGCGTGGCCGAATTCTGGAAGGTCGCGCGCATGCCCGAGGAGACGCCTCGTGTCTCCGGCGGCACGCTGTTCATGATGGCCGTCGTGTTTGGCGCCGCGAAGAGCCCGGAGCCAGTCCCCAGCACGAGCAGCCAGAACGCGAACCAGCCATAGTTGAAGTTGGCGGGCAGGAGGGTCAGCCCAATGAATCCTACCGCCTGCAATAACATGC
>DASQSS010000399.1:0-11213 GCA_035642255.1 Ktedonobacterales bacterium
CCGCCAAGCGTGAGCTTGTGGTAGCCGATGGCGCGCGCCCGCGCCTCCAGCGCATCCATGAGGCGGCTGCCAAGACGATGGCCGCGCCGCTCACGCGCGATATAGACGGAAATATCGGCGACATGGTCGTAGGCCGTGCGCGTATTGAACGCGTTGAGCGACGCCCAGCCTGAAACGACGCCGTCGACCACCGCTACCAGCACAGGATGCCGCGCGTCACGGGCAGCCAGCCAGGCTCGCCGCTCATCCGCCGTGCGTAACTGCGTCTCCAGCGTCGCTTGCCGATCTTCGATGCCCTGATTGTAGATGCGTGCGATCATCTCCGCATCATCGGTCGTCGCGTCGCGTATCTCGATGTCCAGCTCGCTTGCCATAGCGCCATCCTCTGCACAGCCCACCGGGTGACGACGCGATCAACTCGCGCGGCGCGTATGCGCTTCACCGCTGGCAGTATTTGTTACAATGGCTGCATCGTCAAGCAGACGCGGGAGATGTCAGCCATGGCAGAGCGCAAAGGCGTCGAGGGTGGGCGGCGCGACTGGGCGCTGGTCGTGACACTCGGTGTCACGGAAACTACATCCTACGGTGTACTCTATTACGCGTTTACCGTCTTCCTGACGCCGATGCAGGCGGAACTGGGCTGGTCACGCTCAGCGCTGACAGGAGCCTTCTCGCTGGCGCTGCTGCTCTCAGGGGTGATGGGCCTGTTCGTCGGCCACTGGCTCGACCGACACGGCCCGCACGCGCTGATGAGCATCGGCTCATGCGTGGCGTTCGCCCTGACGCTGGCGTGGTCACACGTTCACACCCTGCTGATCTTCTATCTCATCTGGGCGGCGATTGGCGTCGTGATGGCGGCGGTGCTGTATGAGCCAGCCTTCTGGGTGGTGACGCGGCGTTTCCGGCGCCAGCGTGGCCGCGCGCTGACAGCCCTGACGTTCATCGCGGGCTTCGCCAGCGTCATCTACGTGCCGCTCGCGGGCGCGCTCGTACGTGCGCAGGGCTGGCGCGGCGCGCTCGTTACACTGGCCATCATCCTCGCCATCGGAACGATTCCGGCGCATGCGCTCGCTCTGCGCGGCAGCGCCGACACTCCCGGCGCCCTCACCCCTGATCCCTCGCCCAAAGCGCCAGCACAGGCGGAGATTGCGCCGACTCAGGTAGAATCAGTGACAATCATCCGTTCAGGAATGACGCGTGGCGAGGCGCTGCGCACAACGCAGTTCTGGAGCCTGACCGCGGCGTTCTTCCTCATCACCCTCAGCACCTCGGCGCTCACTGTGCATCTCGTGCCGCTGCTGCAAGATCGCGGCTACAGCCAGACGTATGCGACCTCCGTCGCGGGTGTCTTCGCGCTGATGGCGCTGCCCGGGCGACTGATCTTCACGCCGCTGGGCGACCGCTTTCGCCGCAGTCATGTGGTCGCCTCGATCTTCATCTGCCATGCGCTCGGGCTGCTCGCATTGTTGTTCGTTCCAGGGCAAGCTGGCGTCATCGGCTATGTCGTGCTCTTCGGCACGGGCTTTGGCGCGATCATGCCCGCGCGGGCCAGCATCGTCGCAGATTTCTACGGCAGCGCGCACTACGGGAAGATCAACAGCGTCGTGGCGCTGGCCACGCTGCTCGCGCGTGCGCTCGGCCCTATCGGCATGAGCCTGGTCTACGACCACGTGGGCGGCTATCCTCCGGCGCTGGCGGCGCTGACTTTGGCCGCGCTGCTCGGCGTCGTCGCGCTCGCGCTGGCGGATTCCCAACCTATGCGGGCAACGATGGCGGCGGACTAGCCCATTGTCGTGAGGTGGATGGTGCGCTGGCGTGGACCATCCACCTCGATCAGCACAACGCGCTGCCAGATTCCCAGCAGCAGGCGGCGGTTGGCATAGGGCAGCGCGACAGAGGGGCCGATCAGCGAGGAGAGGATATGGTCGGGCGCGTGCGCGGGATCATGGGGATGGCGGTAGCTCTGCTTCGGCAGCATGCTACGTAGCGCCTGGAGCAGATCGAGGTCCGTGCCGGGGTCGAGGTCGGCGGTGGTCAGCGCACAGGTGGTATGCGCGGCGAAGACGATGCAGACGCCCTCAGCCCGGTCGACCTCGCTCAGATAGTTCTCCACCACATCAGTGATGTCTACGACCTGCTCTTTGCCGCGCGTCGCCACCTGCGTCGTCTTCATCCGTCTGCGCTCCTTCACGGGATGGGGCGACCCCACCACCCGGCCTCATCCCCCCAGCCCTGCCCGCCTCCCGTGAGGTGAAAGATCGCACGCGAGGCGGGCCGCGCCATAGAGAATATCGCCTGTGCGCTACGCCTCTCCGGCCCCTCTCGCCCAGTGGGAGTGGGGCCAGCGGTAAGGATGCGCCTACAGGTCCGCCAAAGCCTCGGCGGGAGCGCGCAGGCGGCCGAAGTAGATCGGTACGTCGAGCGCGGTATACTTTCGCGACTCAACCGCCCGCAGCGCCAGCATCATGTCTTTCAGCTCGGCGGGGTCGTCTGACTCATTCGCCAGGATGAACTCGTAGTCACCCAGCGCGAAGGAGTCCACGGTGTTCGAGAGGACACCGCCGCCCTCCTCGGTCGCGGTGGCCGTCGCGGTGGCGCTGGGCGCGCTCGCCGTCGCCTCGCCTCGCGCCTCGCGCGCTAGCTCCGCGACACGCTCGCGCGAGACGGCGTACTTGCGACCCACCTGGCCATGCTCGGCCATCATGCGGCGGCGCTCGTCGTAGGACGAGAGATACCAGTCCGTCGTCTTGACGAACGGATAGACGCTGACGTACCGCTTCGGCGGCGCGCCCGTGACGAACGCCGGGCCATGCTCCGGGTCGTAGCGCGGCACACTGACTACGCCCAGGTACGTCTCCACCTGCGTCAGGTAGCGGCCCAATCCACTGTGGCGCAGCGCAATGGCAAGCCGCTGCAGCGCGTCGAGGTCGGCGCCCCAGGCCCACAGCAACAGGTCGGCGTTGGCGCGCAACCCCACCAGCGAATAGGAGCCGCGCAGCGTCACGCTCTTGTCGCGCCCCTCCAGCGCCGCAAGGAAGCTAGCCTTCGCGTCGTCGCGCGCGCCTTCGCTGAGCGCGTGGAAGGCGGGATCAGCGCGATAAAGCCAGAACAGAGAGTAAAGCGTCTGTTTAGGAGCGGATTCTGCCATGTCTCTCTCCAGGGATTGAGTAAAGCGTGCGGTGTTTAATGGACCGCAGCGCTGATCGATGGCGCACAGAGCCGACGCGCGTCATCAGCGCGCACGATATGTTTCACCGCGTATTGTAGCACCGTATCCATTCATCCTCACCATTTGGCGCGCATGTTCGCGCGGGCCGCTTTCTCGCATGCGCCCGTCCTGTCTCGCAATCTCTCTCGTGCGACATCTCCCTTTTTAGAGGTGAGCGGCATATACAGCTATGAACGGGAAAGCCCGAGCGCGCCTACGCGAGCACATCTAAAAGACCCCCACTTCCCACCGTTCAGCCGCACGTGTGAATCATGCATGCCGCTAACGTCCTGATCTACAAGAGAGGATGAATATGTGAATGTAACCGATGACGAGGATGCGATCAAGCGCTGTCAGCATGGCGATATTGAGGGGCTGACGACGCTGATTCAGCGTTATGAGGCTGGCGCACTGCGGCTTGCCTTTCTGCTGACGGGCGACCGCTACCTCGCGGAAGACATCGTGCAGGACAGCTTCCTTCAAGCCTACGGCGCCATGCCGCGCTTTCGGCTCGGCTATCCGTTTCAGCCCTGGTTTCATCAGATCGTCACCAACACAACACGCATGCGCCTGCGCTCCGCCTCCAGACGGCATGAAATCAGCATAGCGCGCCTGCTACACGACGAAGCTCAGAGCGCATCTATGCTGGCCGGCGCACATGCCGAGATGAATCCGGTAGCGCATGCTGAGAGCATGGAGGATCGCGCGGCGATCGGTCAGGCGCTGGGGATGCTCACAGAAAAGCAGCGCGAAGCTGTGGCGCTCCGCTACTACTTCGCCTACAGTGACGAAGAGATTGCCACGATCCTCGGCTGTCGCGTCAACACGGCCAGGCATCGCGTCTATGATGGTCTGCATGCCCTCGAACAGCTGATCCGCAAGCGGTTCCCCTGGTTGTTGCAGGAATCAGCGCGCGAGCCCATTACCCCAAATCGCGCCGACGGCTCCCATGATGACAGCGGCATCCTGTCCTCTAGCGCAAAGGAACGGGTCAAAGATGAAACCCTCTAATCCTGCGAATACTTCTGATTTCGAGGAGCAGACGCGTCGACTGCTTGCGCGCTACGTCGAGGACATGCCCAGCCATGTCATGGTTGAGGCGCAGGTGCGCGCGCGACTCGCCCCCCAGACGCCAGAGCGCCACATCCCGCCACATTGGAACGCCCCCCGGCTGGCGCCACCTGTGGCGGGAGGCTGGGCTCGTAGGGCAGTTGGCCTTGCTCTGGTCATCCTCCTGATCACCGCATTCGCCGCCGCGCTGGGGATGCAGGCAGACGCCAGGCTGGGCGTCAGTACAATGGGCGTTCCGAATGGATCATGCGCGGAGATGAGATCAGATTCCACAATCGCGCTTTGCGCTGGAAGCCATGTGCAGGCCAAAATCATCGTTGGGCGCGCCTATGCCGACGCCACCCGTACGGCTGTAGAGCTACGTATCGACCTGACAGGAGCAGATCTTCAGTTTGGCGGTGTAGGCGCTCCCATACGGGCGGACGGAGCAGATTATTCTTCCAGGATGACGCTCCAGGATGGCCAGGGGCACATCTACACGGCGAACAACTTTACCACGCCCATCAATTTCGCACATGGTCCATATGTCGACGTAGCAGGTGACGCCGAGTTCGACCCGCTGACGCAAGCCGCGCTCGCCGCGCCCCAAACGCTGACACTGCGCATCACACAACTACGGCTCTACTACTTCGTGAACCAGTCGGAGAGCGTCTTGCCCCTGAATGGTCCATGGACGTCCACGTTTCAGGTGACGCCAAAGGCAGAACGTTCCATCACCTTTGATGTAGCGCCCAAGACGGTCGGCGGCGTCACCGTGCAGCCGCTCCGTCTGGACATTGGCGGGCTGGGGTCTGACTTCGACAAATTGGGCGCCGGTGAGCGTCTCGTCTTGCGCGTCAGCGGTCTGTCGCCGGACCTGCCGAGAAGCGCGGTCGCCCACATGTCGTACACATTCTCGCGTGGTGATGGCAGCGGGGCATCCGCGAATGTCCCAACAACACTTCTGTTCGAGGGGCGCTTGCCAGCGAGTATCGCGGGCAGTGATACACTCGCGCCAGAGTTCGACCCTGTCATCGGTCCAAGCGGCTCCATTGACCTTGAGATCATCTTCCTCACGCCGCCACTCGCTACATTGAGTGGCGCGCAGTCGCTGACGCTCAATCAGGTCGTCATCTCGACCAGCCCCTCCCTGCGAGTCGTCAACGGGAACTGGTCCTTCAATTTGCCGCTAAAGTAACGCCGGGGTTGCGTCGAAACCTCAGTCATCCAGGCCATCCAGGCCATCCAGCAGGTCGCCGGCGGCGCGTTCGCCCTCCTCATCGTCTTCCGGCGATTCGCCATCCGAGTCGCCGTGCGATTCCTCCCAGAGCCGTCGGATCGCCGCACGCGCGACACCGTAGCCGAAGCCCCGCCGCTGGAGGAAGCCGCCCATGCGTGTGGTGAAGGTCTGGTAGTCGGCCTGAGCCAAGCTGCCGAGGCGCTTGCGTCCAGCGGCGATGGCGCGCGCCTCATCGGCTTCCGGATCAGCGGTGGCGGCGGCGGTGTCGCGGTCCACACCATGCTGGCGCAACTCCTGCTGGATGGCGCGGGCCGAGCGCGGGCTGAACCGTTCGCGCTGCTCCGCCCAGTATGCGGCGAAGGCGGCGTCATCGAGATAGCCCAGCGCTTCGAGGCGATCGAGGGTACGCTCTACCGCCTCCTCAGGCGGCACGGCGCGGTGTGGCGAGGGACGTAGCAGACGTCGGCGCACCTCAGCGCGGCTGCGTGGGCGCGCCGCCAGGAAGCGCGCGGCGCGGTCGAACACATCACGTTCAGCGGCCGCCACCCGCAGCCGCTCCACATCGGCGTCACTCAGCGTATCGCCGGGGCCGAGGCGCTCCTCCGCCACTAACGCTTCAGCAAGCAGCAGCTCCGCGCCGCTATCCAGCTCGATATGGTAACGGTCAGGGCGGCGCTGGTCGGGCCGCACCGCGGTGATGATGGGCATGATGAAGGCGCTCACTTCACAGGCTCTGCAGGCGCCCGTATGATTGGCGGACCTACGCGAGCTATTGGATGTTCTTCACGTTCTTCACGTTCGTCTCCGCATCATTCCTTCGCGTGTGGTAGGCGGCGGAAGCGGACTGCGCAAATTGGAGCGTCACGACCTCCAGCCGGGTCGAGAGCGGCGCCAAAAGCGGACGCCGCCGCAGTCGACCGTGGGCGCAGTCGTTCAGGAGGCGTAGCCAAAGTGCAAAGCCACTCAGGCCCAGCGCGATGTACAGCGCCCAGAAGAGCAGCCCCAGCGCTATCAGCGTCCAGCTTCCGCTCGGCGCCCATCCGCCCAATGTGACGAGCGCGATATAGAGGATGATTTGCGCCAGCGCTACCGCACCGAAGAAGACGACCGCCTGCGCCGCGTGCAGCCGCACGAAGCGATTGCGCCGCTCGCGCCAGAGCAGGTAGAGGCCGGGCAGCAGAGGAAACGCATAGCTCAGCGCGGCTCGGGTGCGCGCGTCGCCGGAGGCTAGCGCCGGGAACGACTGCTCCAGCGCAATTGGCTCGCGGTTAATCATCGAAGGGCGCGGAGGTGTACGGCTCTCGGGGTGGAGCGGCATATCGCTCGGCATACGCTCCTACAATCGGTAAACGCACATGATGCCCACTCCACGCGGCGAACATCGGCCCGAGCCAGAGCGCAATCACACCAAGGAATCCCAGAAAGGCGACACCCTGGCCGACATGCGCGAAGGCGGGCTGGCGCGTCGCCGCCGAGAGGTCCGCGCTCAGCTCCCACAGGATGTAGAACGCGACACTCACGACCGTCAGCGCGCCGGTCAATAGTATGGATTGTACCGCATGGAAGCGCACGAAGCGGTTGTGTCGCTCATTGAAGTAGACATACAGGCCAGACACCCACCAGAATAGATAACTCAACCCCGCCAGCATATTTGGCGTGTTGAGCGAACTGGCGCCCCATGATGGCGCGGCGGTCCACGGGGCGTGTGTCATGGGCGCGGGTGGCGCTGGCGGCGCGAATGGCGCCTGTGCGGCGGGAAGCTGCGCGGCGGGTCCAGGCCACGGTGGCGGCGCTGGCGCGTTCGCGGGCGATGGGTCCGGGCCTTCGTCAAGCGCGCTGAGCGCGGGGATGTCCACGCGCGTGCGGTCCTGGCTGTAGCCCTTAGCGCGGCGCATGACGGGCTGATTGGCGCCGATCGCCTCTGCTGAAGCGTCGGGCTGGCGCGATACTCGGTTTGGAAAGCTCTCCAACGGCGATTCGCCGTCCACGATGGCCCGCGAGTCAGCCATGCCAGCCTCCTTCACACTCGGCGCGCAATCTTGTCAGCGAAGAAAGCCTCGTGCGCCGCGCGGGCGTCACGCATCCATCCTATGATGCGCGCAGCCCTGTGCTACCTACCGCACACAGTGGCGCGGGCGCAAAGAAGCGTTTATCCGCCAACATAGCGCAAATACTCATCAGTAAGAGCGCTGAACTGCTTGTGTGGGTTACTTCCGCCAAACTTTTGGCGCAAACTCGTGACTGGCTCTTCCATGTCCGCAGCCTCAGCGACCTCGATATCCTCGTTGATGATCGAGTTAAAGATGGGTGGATGGATGCCCGGGATCGCGTCGCGGCGCATGCTCATCACCGTCTGTCGGTGCAGGCGACTGTTGGGGCGGTAGCGCGAGACAACGATACCCAACCCAAAAATCTCATGCTGCGCCCGCAACGCGAAGTCGGCCATGCGATCGAGCACGAGCGGCACACCCAGCGTCGAGAGAATGTCGGGTACGACAGGAATCAGGAAATATTTGCTGATAGCGATGCCGTTGAGTGTGATGACGCCCAGGTTAGGAGGGCAGTCGATCAGGACATGATCATATTCCGGCAATACGTCGCGCAGCGACTCGCGCAGCGTGTACACGACTCCATCACGATACGAGTCGAGGTCCGCGATCTTGGTGATCTTATCCTGGATGCGGTGCAGGCGTATGCTCGCGGGCAGCAGATCAAGCCCAGGCAGACCGCCGCCGACATTCGAGACGCGCGGGATAATCGCGTCGCGGGCGCTGAAGGTGCGGGAGCCTTCAAGCCGATCACGAAAGAGCTGATAGAGGGTTTGGCCCGCCTGATCACGCTCACGCCAGCGACGCTCATTCACCATGGCGATGGTCGCGTTGGTCTGAGGATCGAGGTCAATGACGAGCACGCGCTTGTTATGCTCGCCTGTCAGATAATGCGCCAGGGCGAGCGTCAGGGTGGTCTTCCCCACGCCGCCCTTCAAATTGATGACACTCGTGACGACAGGCATCGCCATCTTATCCTCTCCGCCGCATGTCGCAGCGCGCTTGGCGCCCGTGCGACGCCGTGAAACGCCATGAATGGTGTAGCTGGCTCAATCAGCGCTTGCAGAGTACGCTGAGACGCGCCGCCAGCATCGGCTATCGTAGTCTGCCTTCATACTATCGAACCAGCGCGCGATTGTCCACTGGTCTGGGAGCCTGCGCTACCTGTCACATTTCCCTCCCTCGGCGCATCCCTCGGCGCATCTCACGGCACGTTCGTTATAGATGTGTCATGGCGCTGACGTTTGCTGCGCGCCTCGGCCCGGCGACTTGACCATGCGCGACCACGCTGCAAGTGATGAACAAGTGATGAATATGCGCGACAGTACAGGCTAGCGGGGCGCGACAACCTCGTGTACACTGATGGCGCGCTGTGGGCCAGAGGACGCATCCTGTAGTTACGGGTGGTCCGGCAGAATCCTGGTGGAGAAGGAGTGAGCGATGGAGGAGCGACATCCGCCCGCAAGCGAGGCGAGCGAGGCGTCCACCGGCGCGCCGAGCGTCACGGGCAGTGTCATTGGCGGTTTCAGCGGCGACCCTGCGCCCGACGCCGCGCCCGCGCCATCAGACGGGCAGGGAGGCGATCTACGTCCCATCTGGCCAGTCCGCGCGCCTGGTCAGGGGGCGCGACGCTCACGCCGCTACGCGCTCTTCGCGCGGCTCGCCGCAACCGTATGCGCCTTGCTCTTCTTCTATACCGGTTGGGCGCCACTCGCCACCGCCATCACCTCTGGCGACCTGCGCTCGGGACCAACCGGCCCGCTACATCGCTTTGGGCTGACCGCCGCGGAGCTGGGCGCGCCGCCGCTACACGGGCTCACTGGTGATGCGTTCTTTGGCCTTTGGAGCGCGCTGACCGTCGCCGGGATACTGCTCTGCCCATTGCTCTGGCAGACGTCGCTTCGCTGGCTGCGGTGGCTCGCTATCGCGCTCGCTACCTGTTGGCTGATCGGTATCACCATCGTCTTCGCCCAGACCGCCATGCTCATCCTCAGCGGACTGCCCGATCAGCTGCATCGCGGCGCCGGACCGTATGAGGTGACGCTCTACCCCTACGTCACACGCGTCGCCATCTATAGCATCGCGCCCGCGTTTGGCCTGTGGCTGGCGCTGCTTGCCGCACTGTTGGGACTCGCGGCGCTCGCGCTCGCCGTGACGGCCACCATCACCTATCAACGCGCCCGAACGCCCATCACGCCGACGGTGCAGGGCGAGATCGTCATGCCCGGTGAGGCGCGCTCCACTCGCTCGCTCCCAGGCGCAGGCGCCATCACGGGAGGATTGCTGCTCTGGGCATGGGGCTTCTTCGCGCTGCCGTGGGCGACCGTCAATTGCACCCAGGCGCCCCTGCTGCTTGGCTCCTGCCGTGGACTCCAGGGCACGCCCGTGCTCTGGGTTGGCCTCGACGCTACGCGCGTAGTCTTCGATCCGAGCGCCGCGCTGTATGCGATTACCGGCCTGCTGCTGATTGGCGCGCTGATGATTTTGCTGGCGGTCTGGCGGCGTGACATCTCGCGCACCCTCTGTAGCTGGGCGTCCGCCTGGCTGGCGCTCGCGCTGACGTGCTCTGTGCTGGCGATCAGCGGCGTGCAGCAGGTCGTCGCCGATGCGCCGAGCGTGGGGATGCCCACGGGCGATTGGCGCGGTGATATGGGAGTCCTCATCGTATTTGTGGCGCTACTGCTGGTAGGCATCGGGCTGATTCCTCTGTGGGCGGTAGCCGTGCGCGGCGCTCAGCGGCGGGAGGCGGATCGCCGCACGCAAGGAGCTTAGACCCCATCCCCTGCGGCGGATATCGCCCGCGCGGCTGTGCGGGCCGCCCCGCGCAATCCGCAGAGCGAAGCATGCGTATTCGTCTGTCGCCGCGGTCATTCTGGTGTCATGTTGGCTATGTAAGGTGTGAGGAGAGGGCATGATCTCGCTCGATTCGACTCAGATCGCGCTGATCGAGGTGTTTGTGGCGATCACGCAAACGATATTGCTGGTGGTGGCTGGCGGGGTCGCGTGGAGGCAGTGGCGCGAGGCGCAGCGGGCGCGCTACCTCGGCGCTGTCCTGCGGATGTTCGATGAGCTTGGTAGCCGCGAGGCCTATGAGGATGCCGACGCGACACTTGGTCTGCCCGAGCGTTTCGAAGAATACACACCCGAAGAGGTAGAGCTGGCCACATGGACAACGCGCGTCTATGAGAAGCTGGCCTTTCTCGTCGAATCGGGCATGATCCCCACGAGGTATATCATCCCTCTCGACTCACGCCGCATCCTGTGGACATGGGACGCGCTCCAGCCGTATATCCAGGAGCAGCGACGCCTCCGCGACAATGGCGGTGGCTATCGCATCAGTGGCGACGGACGCTACTTCGAGCAGCTGGCCCGTCGTGCGGAGCGCTACCGCGCGCGGACGTTTGGCGCCGGCAAGCGCGCGCATCCGCCGGTTCCCAAGGACTATCGCGAGCGCGTGCTCCAGATGATCGCGCGCGGCGAGCGTATCGGCTCTGGCGTCATCCGCTAGGGAGTCACACGCGCTTTCCGCATCTTCCCTCGCCCTCTGGGAGAGGAGACAGGAGTGAGGGCGCGCCGTGAAAGCCACAAAAGCGGACCAGCCGCGCGTCTCGCGATGCGTGGCTGGTCCGCTTCGTTACTGCTGCGCGTCAGACGAGAGACCGAGAGT
>DASQSS010000400.1:0-14694 GCA_035642255.1 Ktedonobacterales bacterium
ACGGCGCGCTGGCGCTCTTCCGTCTGGCGGGCTGGACCAACATGGCCGCTGCCTTTCGCCATGTCGGCGCCTCGGTCTCACGCGCCTTTACCCTGCTGGGCTGCGTTCCTCCTCAGCCCCTACGACTTTGACATCGCCCTGTAAAGAGGGCATGCCGCCGGGATGGCGATATGCGCCTGTCGTCCTGTGGCGGGCCATAGGCATATCGCCATGCGACGCGTTGACACGCGGGCTTATACTAGCGCCAGCCCAGCCCCCTCAGACGGTACTGTCGCATCCGGCGGCGGGCGTCTGCGACGCACGGGGGCACGCGCGGCGATGTCTGTCGCCGCACTGGACTCGTTTTGTGGAGGAACTCAGGTATGCGCGGAGCTGGATACGGCCTGCTCGTCATTGGCATCATCGTCGCTGTACTGGGTCTGGCCAATCACTACGTCATAAAGGCCAATCCAATCGCTCACACCAGCACCATCGTCATCGCTGTGGGTGTCGTGGTCGCTGTGATCGGCCTGGCCATGTCGTTCATGGGTGGCCGCAAAGCCTAGTCGCTGAACGCGGCAAGCGACATGTTGGCGTCGGCGCGCCAGGCGCACTCGACACACAACAGGAATCCCCTCCTCCACATCAACTGGGAGAGGGGATTCCTGTTACCCTGAAGCGGCGAGCGCTCCGACACGTCCATGCGTCTGGTGACTGCCAGGCGTCCTGCCCCAGCAGTCACGCGCGCCCCACCGCCTCCTTTATGGCGAATGCGCGTCACGATCCTTGCTTGCTGCTCTCCTTGCGTTTCGCCTTCCACGTCCCTGTGGATTCGTCCTTGTCGTACTCATGCTTCACAGCGGCCCAGGCGACTTTATGCGCCGTCTCCTCGCGTGATTCGTCTCCACGACGTTGATCCGGTTTGGCATACTCATCCCAGGCGCTGTTGAAAGCTGCGCGGTAGATGTCTTGCGCGTGCTTGGGCAGCGCATTGCGAACACTCTCCGGCAACTCTTCATCGGTCCTGTATGGCGTGACACCCCTCCCTTCTTCGTCGAGACATAGGCGCGTGGGCCGTACGTCTGTGTCGTTCACACTGACACACAAGAACGTCGCAATTCGCGTGCCTGAAGGGTCATTTTTCCACACATGATTCGCCTTTATGTCGAGTTTGTCGAGTTTGTCGAGGAGAATCGGCGACTAGCTGAGGTCAAACGACGTCCTATCCATGCGACAGGCGAAAGAATAGCGATGTGTCCCCGCGCCAGGTGTGAGGCGCGAGAACACGAGATGCTCACGAGATGCTGAAGCCTGGCGGCATCTAGCGCGGCGTAATCATCCACTCCAGGTCGCGGGGCAGATCACGCGAGAGCAATTCGCAGCCATCGGCGCGCACGGCCACGTCATCGTTCAGACGCAGGCCGCCAATGTCCTTCAGATAGACCGCTGGCTCCAGGTTGCTCACCATGCCCGCCGCCAGCGTGTCCGTCGAGACGGGATGCAGGATCGGCCGCGCGCCGTGGTTGATCGCCTGGAAGCCAAAGCCGTGTCCCACTCCATGTTTGAACGCCTCGCCATAGCCCGCCGACTTCATCACATCGCGGGCCGCTGTGTCCACATCGCGCGCAGCCACGCCTGGACGGATGACCTTCAGCGCCGCGTCTTGCGCTCGCACACACGCCGCGTGCGCGGCGCGCCATGTCTCGGTGATGGTTCCCGCGAAGAAGGTGCGGCTCAACTCAGCCCAGTAACCATCCAGTCCAATCTCGAGCTGCACCAGCACCGGGTCGCCCGACTCGATGACGGCGTCTGATGTCATGTTGTACGCGAGGTAGGCCAGCGCCGAGCGCCGTCCCGACATCACATGTACGAAGGGTTGCGCGTTCCACACGCCTGAGACGCTGTAGGCCGCGCGCACCAGCGCCGCATACGTCTCCGCCGCCACATCCGCCTCGGAGGCGCCGGGTCGGGCTGCCGTGCGCGCGGCGCGGAAGCCCGCGATAGCCACCCACTCCGCCTGGCGAATGCGCTCCAGCTCGGCCTCGCTCTTGACTGCCTTCAGCTCGTCCAGCAGGTCTGTGGCGTCACGCAGGGTCGCCCGTGGCGCCAGCTCGCGCAACATCTCGACCGTCGCATAGGCGGGCGTCCCAACCTGCGTGTAGCCCGTGGCGATCGGATGGGTTCCGCCCTCGATGCCGATGACCGCATCGGGCGCCAGTTGCGCCGCCGCGAGCAGCTTGTCCAGCGGCTCTTTCACCGCGACGATCGTATCGCCAATCCAGTCGAGCGTTTCTTCCGTGAACGTCAGCAGTTGGAGGGGATGGGCTTCGCTGGCGCGCTCCTCCTCGGAATCCAGCGCAGCCAGCCGCAACTCAGGCTCGCCAGAAGGCCCAAGCGAGAGCAGACAGAAGCTATTGCCCAGAATCGGCTGATAGCCGCTCAACATCAACACATGCTCAGGCTCGCGGACAATCAGCGCCGCATAGCCCGCGCGATGCATGCCCTCAGCCGCCCGCTCGATACGCTCGCTCGTCAGGTTCGCCATAACCCACACGCCCCTTTCACCACTCTTTCGAAACACCGCGCCAATCCAGAGGACTCCGCGAGGACTGCCCACGGCGCCTATACGCGGTATGGCCATCCGTGGTACGCGCGCTACCCACGCGAGCCTGGCCCTAGCGCGCCCGCGCCAAATTCGGTCGGGCGGCGCGACTTCAGTCTAGGCATGCCGCGCCCGGCCACCTCCGCTGGAGAGAGATCGTAGCGGATCGGTACGCGCGTGATCGGTGGTGGCGCCACGGCGTTCTCACGCTCGGTGATGAGATAATCCGCTGTGCGCGCGGCCAGCGACTGAATCGTCAGGCCAGGGTTGGCCGACCCTTGCGTCGGCAGGATGCTGCCATCGCAGATGAACAGGTTGGGAATGTCCCAGCTGCGGCCAAAGCTGTTGACAACGGAGTCGCTTGGGTCTGCGCCCATGCGCGCGCCACCGACCAGATGCGCGTAGCGCGGCTCCTGCGCCACCTCCGTCGCGCCAGCCGCGCGCAAGATCTCCTCCGCCTTCGCCACGCCCGCTTTGGCGATCTTGTGGTCGTTCTCATGCAGGTTGAAGGTCACGCGGGCCACTGGAAGGCCATACTGATCGCGCGCATCGGCCAGGGTCACGGCGTTATCTTCCCACGGCAATATCTCGCCAAGCACGCCCAGCGACGACCAGTGGTTATAGTCCATCATCAGGCGGCGCATGCCCCAGCCCCAGGCGCCTTTCGCCACCATCATGTGCTGCGCGAATGAGATGGGCAGCGGCGCGACGGTCTGGATGGCATAGCCGCGCACGAAATCATTGCGCGGATCGGTTTCGTAGAACTCCTCAGTCAGCCCATTGGCGGGCGGCGCTTTGTACATTCGCACGAGATCATCGAAGAGGCCAAAGACCACGTTGCCAATCTGCGCCATCAGATACTTGCCGAGCGTCCCACTGGAGTTCGCCAGCCCCTGCTCGAAGCCGGGACAGGCTGAGTTGAGCAGCAGCCGGGGTGTCTCGATGGCATACCCTGAGACAATGACCACCTTGGCGCGCTGCTCGCGTTCCTGCCCCTGCTCATCGATATAGGTCACGCCCGTCACGCGGCCATCCTTGCCCAGGTTGACCCGCGCCACCATGCTCTTCTCGCGCACCTCAGCGCCGTGATGGACGGCGTCGGGCACATGGCTGACCAGCGTGCTCTGCTTCGCGCCCACCTTGCAGCCCTGAATGCAGAAGCCGCGATAGATGCAGTGCGGCCGCGAGCCGTGCGAGCCAGAATTGATCGCCACTGGCCCGCCCGCGACCACGGGAATGCCCAGGCGCGTGCACCCGCGTACTAGCGAGTCGGCCACGCCACCGACGGGATGCGGCGCATAGCTGTAGCCATGTGGGTCGCCCCAGGGATAGTAGGTAGGCCCGGCGACTGGAATCTCGCGCTCCATCAGCTCATAGTAGGGCTTGAGGTCGTCATAGCTGATGGGCCAGTCCACGCCAACGCCATCCTGGCTGCGCACACGAAAGTCTGAGGGATGGAAACGCGGCGTGAAGCCCGCCCAGTGGACCGAGCCGCCGCCGACGCCCTTGCCGCTATTGTTCGCGCCGAGCGCCAGGGGATCCTTGCCGCCTGTGATGCGCAGATCATTCCAGTAGAGACCATGCGAGCCTGCCTCGTCACTGACCCAGTCCCGCTCGGTGTCCCAGAAGGGTCCGGCCTCCAGCCCAACGACGCTGAAGCCCGCCTTCGCCAACCGCTGAATCAGCACGCCGCCAGCCGACCCTACACCGACGACCACGAAGTCCACCGCCTCATCGAGTGGGTAGTGACGCATGGGCATGTCAATACGCTCAATGGGTCCAACATAATGCTCATCTGGCTTTGCGCCATCGAATGCTCCAAATAGTGGCTGCTTCACCAGCCGTACCTCTCTCTCTGTTCGCTCGCCTCGCTTCGAGCCGGGCTGAGCGCGCTCGACGCGCTAGTGTGTGCCGGGGGTAAAGCTCGCCGCCTCCGACACATCACTTAGCGACTCGGTGATGTCGGAGAGACTCTCTGGCGGCGCCTCCCACTCATAGCGATGCTCGCGCTTCTCCCACGGCTCCGGCTGCCCGTTGCGCAGTCGCATGTAGCCGCGCGGGTACGCGGGACCGCCGAAGCCTATCTCATCCCAGGCCCAGGGGTGCGCGTAGTACGCGGCAGCGCAGTCCGTCACCAGCATCAGCCAGAAGCGGCGCACATTCACCTGCCGCCAGATGTCGCCACCCGCGATGGGCTTGCCATCATGCATGGACTTCAGCGCCTCATCCTGCTGGCGCTGGCTCAGTTCCGTGAAGGTCGTCGCACCGAGCGCCTGCGCCATCGCCTCGATGCCCTTGATGGCCAGTTGATAGGCCTGCGGATCGGGCGGCATGTCGTCGTAGCGATAGCCACTGATGCGGCCCGACGCCAGCCGCTCATCAATGTGGTTGAGGATGGGAACGCGTCGCTCTGGCATGCGGTCATCTTGTGGTAGCACGCGGTCGCAGACGGCCTGCATCACCTGGGCCTCGTCGGGACTGAAGAACGTGATAGGCGGAACCCGCTCCACCCGATGGACCACGACGTTGCGAGTCGCTTCATCCCAAAACGCCTGCTGGCTCATCGTGGAGAAGCCGGGATAGTAGCCGGGCTGGGCGCGCGGCGCGAGTGGCTGGCCGGTGCGCGGATCGCGTGGCAATCGCCTGGCCTCCACACCACCGATGCGCTCGTTCGCCTCGCCCTGCTGGCTGCCTTGCTGGCTGCCTTGCTGAGCATCCGCCTGCCTGCGTTGGTCCTGTGTCGTCATGTTATTTCCCTCTCCGCATCAGACTAGCCATCAGGCCCAGCATGCCCGTCGCCGCGAACAGCAGCGGCGCGAAAACAGGTGGCCCGTAGGCCAGGGTGTAGAGTGGTCGCCGCAGGGCGCCTGGCCGTCGCAATCCGCCCCACACATGGTAGAAGAAGCCGACCGCGCCATCCACCATCGCGATCAGCGAAACGATTGGCAGCCACGTCCGCGCGACACGCCGGCTTACCATCGCGCCGAATCCAGCCGCCATCAGCGCGGGCGTCAGCAGCACGGGTGTCCACTGCGCTTTGAAGAGGAAGTTGTTCTTGTAGTGCGAGTAGAGCGCCTCGACACCATTGAAGAAGGCGGTGAGCGCCGTCGCGAGCGCCAGCCCCCGCTGGAAGCGTCCCTCGCGCACGTCCTGCTCCAGCGTGACACCCTCGCGGGTGATGCCGCGTGGCAGCAGATTGACCCAGGTGGGCCGCGAGCGCCGCGCGCCAAATGGTAGCCGTCCCCACGGATCATTGGCGTGTCGGAGGAAGGAGGTGAGCAGACCAAGGAAGCCGGTCAGGCCAAAGAGCAGCGGCGCGAAGACGGGCGGTCCCATGATGACATTGAAAATGGGAATGCGCCAGCCGCCGGGTTTGCGCGCGATGCCGCGCACATGAAAGAGGAATCCGACGACACCGTCGGCAAGCGTCACCAGCGAGACGATCGGCAGCGCCACCCGCGCCGCCCAGCGGTTGAAGATCGCCGCGGCGCTCGTGGCGGCAAGAGTCGCGCCGAGCGCCACCGGCGAATACATAATGCGCTGGCTGTAGCTGCCGCGATAGTGCTCGGTCGCCACTTCGAACCCAGCCGCCAGGCCGGAAAGCGCCGTGATCAGCGCCAGAGCCCGCTGGAAGCGTCCCTCGCGTACATGCTGCTCTAGCGCCACCCCTTCGCGGGTGATGCGCGGAGCGAGCGCCGAGAGTCGCCCCAGCCAGCCTCCACTCCGTCGCCTGGTCAGCCAGCCAATCGGAGCGCCCAGCCACGGCGCACCCGGCGCGAGCCTGTCCGTTATCTGATCACGTATCTGATCACGCGCCGCGGCAGCCAGCGCATCCACTGGCTTTGGCGCGGAAACAACCGCCATCGCTCACCCATTCCTTTCTGCTGCCCTGTCTCTGCTGCCATATCGTCATGGCATGATCGGACTGGCGTTTGGCTCACACCGCATAGGGCGCGGCGTCGGCGCGCTTCAGCTCCAGTCCGATGCCCGGACGGCTCAGGTCCGGACGCAGCGCGCCATTTCGCGGCTGCGGCATGCCGTCGAAGAGCATATTTCCGATGCGAACGTGATCGTGGAAATACTCGATGGGGCTGAGATGCTGAATCGCTGTGCAGGCGTTCAGGTGCAGCGCGGGCGCGCAGTGCGCCGAGAGCGGAGTGGCATGCGCGTCGGCCAGGGTGGCTGCGCGCAGAAACCCTGTGAAGCCCGCGCAGCGCGTCGCATCCGCCTGGAGCGTATCCACCGCGCCCGCGTCGAGCATGCGGCGGAAATACCATTGATCGTAGCCGTATTCGCCCGCTGCGATGGTCATGCCAGCGGGCGCACGGTCGCGGATGAAGCGCAGCCCCTCCAGGTCATCCGATGAGACAGGCTCCTCGAACCAGACCACACCCAGCTCAGCGAAGCGCTCGGCCTGCGCCAGCGCCTGCACGCGTGTATAGGCGCCGTTCGCGTCTACATACAGCTCCGTGTCAGGCCCAATCGCCTCGCGCGCCGCACGCACACGCGCCACGTCATCTTCTGGATGCGTCCCGATCTTCATCTTCACGCGCGGAATGCCCTGGCGCGCCCAGCCGCCAAGCTGCTCCTGCAGCCGCTCGATGGAGTAGCTGGTGAAGCCGCCGCTGCCATAGATCGGAACATCATCGCGCACGCGACCCAGCAGCAGACAGAGCGGCAGATCGAGCAGCTTCGCCTTGAGGTCCCACAGGGCGGTGTCCACCGCCGCAATGGCCATCGAGCTGATGCCGGGTCGGCCCAGATTGCGAATCGCCTCGACCATCGCCAGCCACGCGCCGGGGATGTCCATCGCATCGCGTCCAGCCACCACGGAAGCCAGCATGTCATGGATAAGTGTCGCGGTAGCGGTATCGGCGTAGCTATAGCCGAAGCCAGCGTGGCTGCCCGCCGTCACATGTGTCGTCACGAGCGTCGTCGCCTTCCAGGCATAGGTGCCATCAGACTCAGGCGCATCAGTCGGAATTGTGTAAGCGGCGACCTCCAGCTTCTCGATCGTGGTGCCGCGCGTCACTTCTGACACATGCATAGTCATCTCGGTCATCTCGGTTCATGTAGAAAGCGTACAGTAGCGCAGCGACACACAGTGGCTGCGCTATCTGCGTCGGTTTCGCCCACGGCAGGCCCGCGGAGAGAGCGCGGATCCGCATCCTTGCGACGATTGCGCATCCCGTGCGCCTCCGCGTCTCCCCTCGGGAACATATCCCCTGTCCACTTAGCTGAGCAGGTTATCGACCTTGTCGCGGAAGAGTGTCAGCGCGATGCGAGGGCCATCAGGCTGGCCGCGCACCAGCGCCTCAGCGAAGTGCGCCGCCTGCTTCGGCTTGATCTTCGCGGGCATCGGCGGCTCGTTGGGATCAACCACCGCCTCCAGCACAGCGGGGCCATCCACGGCGAGGAATTGCGTCATCACCTCGTCGATCTTCGCCGGGTCGTCGCAGGTGAAGCCATGCGCTCCAGCCGCGCGCGCCCACGCCGCGAAGTCCGCTGGCTCCAGGTCCACCACATACTGTGGATTGCCCAGGAAGACAATCTGCTCCCACTTGATCTGACCGAGCAGATTGTTCTTGATGATGATGACCTTGATGGGCAGGTGATACTTCACCGCCGTGATCATCTCGCCCATCAGCATCGTGAAGCCGCCATCACCGACAAACGCGACGACCTGCCGGTCAGGGAACGCCGCCTGCGCGCCAATCGCATAGGGCAGGCCCGGCGCCATCGTCGCCAGATTGCCCGAGCATGAGAACATCTGGTCGCGCTTCAGCCGGAAGTTGCGCGCGATCCATGTCGTGTTCGTGCCACTGTCGCCCGTAATGATGGCGTCCGGCGCGATGAGCTTCTCCAGGGTGTGCGCCACGACCTGAGGCTTCATTGGCTTGCTGTCGCGTGTGCCTTCTTTCTCCATCTTCTCGTTCCACTCCTGCATGCCCTTCTGGGCTTTTTCGAGGAACGAGCGATCAGATTTGCGCTGGAGCAGCGGCAGCAGCGCCTCCATCGTCGCGAGCGCATCACCGACCAGCCCAACTTCCACTGGATAGCGCAGGCCGATGCGCGTCTGGTCAATGTCGATCTGCACGCCGTGCGCCTGTCCGGGCTTGGGCAGATAGGCAGGATAGGGATAGGAGCTGCCGACGATCAACAGTGTGTCGCACTCTTCCATCGCATCTTCGCTGGGTTCTGTGCCTAGCAGTCCAAGCCCGCCCGTGGTGAAGGGGCTATCGTCGGGAACAGCGCCCTTGCCCAGCAGCGCCTTCACGATCGGCGCAGCCAGCGTATCCGCGACCTTTTCGAGCAGGTCAGCGCCGTGGATGGCGCCATGTCCGGCGAGAATGGTGATCTTGCTGCCATGGTTGAGGATGTCGGCCGCAGCCTGAAGCTGAATCGCGCCAGGGATCGGCGAGGCGGGCCGCTCGATGGCGACGCCACGCGCGCCGTCGGCGTCAACGGAATAGAAGCCCGGCTGGAACTCGGTCACCTGGCCCGACGTCTTTGGAGGGCCTCCCGGCTCTTCGTTGAACTCCACCTTCGCCGCCGTCGTCTGATAGTCAATCGGGAAGGTGATGTGGGCCACAGTGCGCTGCGAGAGCGCCACGCGACACGCCGAATTCGTGAGGGCGTAGACATCGTTAGGACCCTGCACCTGCATATTGTAGGCGGCGACATCCTGATAGAGGCTCAGGAGATTGACCTCTTGCTGGTAGTGGGTGCCAAGCAGATCACTGTATTGTTGGCCGGTGATCGCTAGCACAGCCGCGCCATCCATCTTGGCGTCGTACAGTCCGTTGAGCAGGTGAATCGCGCCTGGACCGCTCGTGGCGACACAGACGCCGAGCTTGCCCGTGAACTTGGAGTAGGCGCATGCCGCGAAAGCGGCGGCCTCTTCGTGACGCACCTGAATGAACCGTATCTTGTCTTGCTGCTCGCGAAACGCCTCGATGACGCCATTGATGCCATCACCAGGCAGGCCGAAAACGGTATCTACGCCCCAGGCGATGAGCCGTTCTACCAGAGTATTCGATGCGGTCTTAGCCACGAAGGCATTCTCCTTCCCTACTCATTCCCGGACACATCCATGTCACGTCGCAGTATGTCGTAATCGCATCACACAGACAGGCGGGCCCGCGCCACCATGACTGCTACGCAGAGCGCACGCCACTTCTACGGTCAAATACATCTCATTGCGATATATGTCGCACGCGACATGCCAGAACAGATGCGGCCAGCGCGTGAAACTGTGTGCAGGGAACCAGCGCATATGCCGAGACGCGAGCGGCTCGCTTCGTATATACTGATCAGCGTGAACCCGCGCCTTTGCGCGGCGCCGATCCTGTGGAAAGAGAGTGAGTACACCCGTGAAGCACCGCGACACGCACTATTTCCTGTGGTTCATCTTCTTTGGCCTGCTCTCCGGCATCATCTTCTATCTCAATCACCGTGGAGCGATTGACCCGGAGTCCACCTGGCTGCTCATCACGGGTCTGCTGGGGCTGGTCTTTGGGGCTAGCTGGCTGGCCGATGGCAAGTTTTCGCGCTGGTATGACCTCATCATCGGGCTGATCTTCAGCCTGGCGGGCCTGATCGGCATCGCCGCTGGCTTCCATTTGAACCTGCTCAGTGGAGCGCCATCGTCTGTCAGCAACTTCATCAGCCCAACGACGTTTTTTGGCCTGAGCCTGACTGTGCTGCCTTCGCTCGTCCATGCGGTGCTTGGCCTGAGCTCGCTCAACCACGCCATCCGCAACAAGTGATCGTTCGTCCACGCGCGTGAGCGTCCAAGACCTCCGCATATCGCGTCTACATCGCGCCTAGCGGGAGCGCTCAGCCGGGCGCTCCGACGATCGCCGCACGCTGGCGCTCTGGCTTGGAACAGAGCCAGAGCCTCGCCGGTGCGGATGAAACGAGAGGAGAACTGGACCTATGTTGAAGCTCGCCTTGCGCACCATCGGCATGATTCTTGGATTGCTAGCCTCGGCCATCGTCCTGATCATCGACATCCTGTACTCGCTGACGAATACGCTCGATAAGCTCGCTGGCAATACCGGGTTCAGCTCCCACTTCTTCATTGGATTGCTCGTCACGCTGATCGGCGTGGTCGGCGCCTTCCTGGCTGATCCGCTGCCCATGGCCTCTGTCCTGCTGATGCTTATTGCGGCGATCGGCTTCTTCTTCCTCGTTGGCGCCTGGGCGATCATCCCTGGCGTCATCTTCCTGATCGCGCTCGCCCTCGTCTTCTTCGACCGCAATCGCGCCAAGGCGTAGGCGTCGTTTCCCAGACACAACGACAACTCAGCTAGGACACAACAAAACCGCACGCTCTCCACACCGTTCAGTGGGAGAGCGTGCGGTCGTTCTCGCGCCAGGGAGTGACGACGCGAGCGCTGGGAAGCGTGGAAACTAGAGCGGAAGCTCCATCGGAGCCGACTCCTCGGTCGCGGCGCCTTCGGTTATCACGCCTTCAGTTGACACCGTGTGTGTGTTGCTCTTGCGCAGCGGAATCTCGCGCAGGAAGAGCGTCACAACGAATGCCGCGACCATCATGCCCGCGCCGATGAGGAAGACCTCTGTCACCGCCGATGCGAAGCTCACCTTGATCGCCGTTTGCAGCTGCGCAAAGAGCGTCTGGCCCTGAGGACCAAACTGAGCGAACACCGCTTTGAGCGCGCTCGGATTGGTCTGAGTCGAGCCGATGCTGGTCAGCTTGTCCACCGGAATGTAGGGTTTGAGCGCCGCTGGCATGTTCGTCTTCAGGTTGCTGGCGAAGCTGTTCGTCAACACAGAGCCAAGCACCGCCAGGCCAATCGTGCTGCCCATCGAGCGGAAGAAGGTCAGTGACGCGGTCACTTCACCAATCTGGCGCGCGGGGAAGGCGTTCTGCACGACGATGGTGAACAGACTCATCATGACGCCGATGCCCAGGCCAGTAACCACCATGTTGCGCAACAGCTCAGGGTTGGTCGTGTTGATGGTCATTCGCGAGAGCAGGAACATGCCGACGGTGGCGACGACAAACCCGATCAGCGCGATGATCTTATATCGCCCCGTGATCGAGAGCAGCTGGCCGCCGATGATACTGCTGACGATGAACCCAAGCATCATCGGTGTCAGGATGACGCCAGAATTGGTCGCCGACTGCCCAAGCGCGTCCTGCACGAAATAGGGCAGGTAGAGAATCGCGCCGAACATACCCGCAGCGAGCAGGAAGGTCGTGACCGTCGAGACGGTGAAGATGCTGTTCTTGAAGAGGCGCGGGCTGAGAATCGGCTCAGAGGCGCGCAGCTCGACGAGCAGGAAGGTAATCAGCATGACGCCAGCGCCGGCAAACAGGCCGATGATCTGCCACGAATCCCAGGCATACTGGCTGCCACCCCAGGAGAGCGCCAGCAGCAGCGGCACCGACCAGAGGATCAGGAACATTGAGCCGAAATAGTCGATCTTGTGCTTGCGACCCGACACGATGCGCGGCATCGTCAGGCCAGCGGTGATGATCGCGATGGCGCCAACTGGCATGTTGACGTAGAAGACCCAGCGCCAGCCCCAGTTGTCGGTGATCCAGCCGCCAAGCAGCGGTCCAATGATGGTCGCGAAGCCAAAGACGGCCATGAAGAGGCCCTGCCAGCGACCGCGCTCCGCAGGCGGGAAGATGTCGGCGATAATCGCTTGCGCAATCGGCATCAGCGCGCCGGCGCCCAATCCCTGAATACCACGGAAGATGATCAGCTGCGTCATGTCCTGGCTGGCGCCCGAGAGCGCGGAGCCAAGCAGGAAGACGACCATACCGCCAATGAAGAAAATGCGACGGCCATAGATATCGGAGAGCTTGCCATAGATCGGCACGCCCACCGTCGAGGCGAGCAGATACGATGTGTACACCCAGGAGATATTCTGGCCACCCAGCTCGGCGATTACGTGCGGCATCGCGGTGCCGACGACGGTCTGGTCAAGCGCCGCGAGCAACATGCCCAGCAACAGGCCAACGATGATCGGCGCACGCCGCCCCTGGCTGAAGCTCACCATCGCGCCACGATCTGGCGCGCTCCCGCCGCGTACCAGGCCAGACTGCGGCGCGGAGACAGCAAAATTCTCGGCGGTATCCGCCATAGGTATGGACTCTCCTCCCCACCCTGGCGAGCGCCAGGGCATATCATGGGTTCGTAACGCGCATAGGGGGTCCGTCGAGCGCGAACCGCTCTGCGCCAGACCTACCGCTAGCGCGCGGTTCGCGTCTCGGCCATATCGCGTGTGGCGCCGCCAGTGGGTTGAGTCGCCAGGTCGTCCGCTTCGCGCTCGGCGATGGCGGCCAGCGCCCGCAGCCCCTGCGAGAGCGCGGCAAGATCATCGGCGCTCAGCTGCCGCATCAGGCGGGTCATACGCTGCTCGCCGCCACCCTGCCGCAACCGCGCGGCAAGTGTGGCGCCAGTGGCGCTCGGCACGACAATCGTGCGTCGGCGGTCGCGCGGATCTTCGCTGCGCTCGGCATAACCTTGCTGCACAAGTTTATCCACGAGCATGCTAGCGGCTGACTTACCCACATGCAGCGCCTCGGCGACTTCGCTCACCGTCATGCCCTCATGCGTGTCCAGCGTCATCAGCGTCTTGAGCTGGCCAGTCGGCAGATCGAGCTCCAACCAGTCTGGCGCGCCTAGACGCATCAGCGCATGGTAGACCGCACGCTGCGCCTTGACAGCCTCGCTCAGAATAGATTCCGAGACGTCACCAGGCTCTTCCGTCATCTCACCTGTACTCCTTCAACTCCTACTGACTCATTCATCATATCAAAACAGTTCAATAAAGTCAAACTATTTAACGATCTTATAACTATTCAAACAGGTGCGACTATCAGGAGCCAGAGCGCAGACAAACCCGCGTCTCTCTGTCTGATAGGAGGTCATCAGAGGATGACACGCATTATATTCAACTGGTAGACGCAGAAACGGTAGGTCGGCGCTTACCTAATTCCATCCAGTAGCATGACAGGCCGCGCCCTCGCAGACCTCGCAGATGAACAGGCTTCGGAAACCGTCGCCGTACCGCCGCACGCTAGAGTTCAGAGTGGCGACGTGGAACATGAGCTTTCCGCAGGATGGGCAGCAGGGATTGGGATAGAGCCCAATCGGAGGGCCACCCACGACGCCTTCGACTCCTGGAGTGAGAAACACATGACCATTGCTGTACACCAGGCGATCATCGAATGGCGCCAGCATAAGTTGACCTTGGTCAGTATCCTTCCGATCGATAGCCTCTTGCAGCAGTTCCTGCATCTCCTCACTATCCGTGCCCGTGCTTGGAGATAGTGTCGGATGCGCATAGCGGCCATCCGATGTGAGGTCACACCACAACGTCCACGCACCGAAGAGCGGCGGACTGACGAGATGGAGACGCGTAACACCAAGTTGAGGAAGGCCAGCAATCGCGTCGAGGCTGAACGAGCAGTAATGCCACGTAACGAGCCGCGTGTTTGGATCGCTCATGACAGTGGCGACAGGCAGACCCACCGGGTGCGGGCAAATAATGAGCGCATCGAGAGCGCCGACGAAGGGCTGCAACTGCGCCGCCTGTCGCAAAGGAGTAAAGCGCGGTTCCACTGGCGTGTTATCGGGCGGGATCCAGAATCCTTTATTCGCTACATCCTCGCCGCCGCCGAATCGTCTGACGCGCTCGGCCAACGTTTGCAGCGCGGCAGGCGTGCAGATGGCGGCGAGCATATCCTCAAGGATGCGTGTTGGCGCGCCTGGTGATGCGGGGTTGTCGCTCAATCGACAGGCGAGATGCTCGACACAGTCCTCGGACGCGCCGCGTAGCAAATACAACCACGTCTGGAAGGTACACCATCCGAAGTGCTTGAGCTGCGCATCCGGCAAGCTCACGACTGCCTCCTGGAGCGGCCGGAAGTGTTCAGAACAGGTCGCTCCGATGTAGTCGCAGTAATCGGCCAGATCGCGCTGGTACAGCTCATATCGGGCGCGTCCGAGCGACCGCTCATCTAGAGCCTGTTATGGACTTGAGATCAAGTGAGTGAACTGGTGAAGCATGAGACAGGCGAAGGCGAGGAAGTGCAGCCCCGCCAGGGTCGCCGCCAAGCGTTCGTAGTCGCG